>CAZYDV010000037.1:0-26227 GCA_964646405.1 uncultured Granulosicoccaceae bacterium
GAAGTCGCGCGCCGCCCCTCGCACATAGACCATCGCGTTGATCGAGCTCGAGCCACCGAGCACCTTGCCGCGGGGCCAGAAGCTCTGCCGCTCGTTGAGCCCGGCACAGCGCTGTGTCTGGTAGCACCAGTTGACTGCCGGATTATCGTAGGTTTTGGCGTAGCCGACCGGCAACTGTATCCACAGCCGCCGATCACTGCCACCGGCCTCGAGCACCGCAACGCTGTGGTGGCCATTGGCGCTTAAGCGATCGGCCAGCACGCAGCCGGCAGAACCTGCACCGACAATGATGAAATCGTATTCGAGTGTAGTCACGGCGGCATCTTACGCACAGCAAAGGGCGATTGCGACAGTGCCGAAGGCATCGATTGCACACCCCGCACACAGTGAGCAGGTGCAGCGCTACACTAGGCGATCCTATTGCCGCAGACAGCCGCCGCCATGCCTGAACACACGATCTGGGTTGATGCGGACGCCTGTCCGAAGGTCATCAAGGAGATCCTCTACCGCGCGGCGGTACGCAAATCGACACCATTAGTGCTGGTGGCCAACCAGGGTCTGCAAACACCGCGCTCGCCTTTCATTCGGGCGGTTCAGGTGGCCGGTGGCTTCGATGTAGCTGACAACTATATCGTGCAACAGGCAGTGGCCGATGACCTGGCGATCACGGCTGATATTCCACTGGCCGCTGAACTGGTGGCCAAAGGCGTTGCCGTCATCAATCCGCGTGGCGAGCGCTACACCGAGAGCAATATCAGGCAGCGGTTGAACATGCGCGACTTCATGGACACGCTGCGTTCCAGCGGGATTGACACCGGTGGTCCGCCGGCGATGAACCAGACCGATCGCCGCAACTTTGCCAATCAACTGGATCGCTGCCTTGCCGGCTGGTAGTGCGTGAGCGCCAAATAGTGACAATTCGGTAAGACAAAACCCATTGGCAACGATAGTCCGCGTGCCTCTAATGGCGGTACAATAGTGTTGACTAATAGTCGGTCTGGCAGTCAGCTCCCAGATCGCGGGGTTCACGAGGTCCGGGGCGTCAGAAAAAGGGAACTAAACCCCGTCTGGCGAGTCAACCAAACGCGGGTTCGAGAATAACCGAAGATCCAGTATTCGGCACCGCTCGCACACGTCACGAACTCGGTCGGAACCGTACACCGATCTGCTTATCGCACCACCTGTCACCCGGTCAGATCGAGTGTGCTTCCAACCTTCGTCGAGGCCCGATGCAATTGACAAGCTGCCGTTTTACAAGGCTCAGGTATTGCGTTTGTCACGCACACCTGCGTCCACGGTCGCAGCCGATGGGAGTGGCCTGCAACACACAGGCACTCATTTGGGCTTGCGCCAACGGTATCCAGAAGCGCGAGTGGTGGAGATAAGTCGTGATGTACCCATGTAACCCACAGCACCAACCAGAGCACAACGCAGTGCTCATACCAGTGCAGCCATGCAGGCGGTCCGTGTGAAAGAATCTCCCCGGCTTCTGCCCGGCTCTGCCGCTGTTGTCGATTACGCATCTGTGCGCGAGCAACAGCCCAAAACCAAAGCGACGAACAGCCGCTGGCGAATGGACGAGCGTCTGATCAATATCACACTGGTCAGCATCTATATCGTCGACAGTCTGCGCATGCTGACTGCGCCGTGGCGCTTTTTCCAGATCAATGCCCAGCATTTTTCAAAGCACAAGGGAATCTACTCCAAGCTCGTCATCGATCACATGATTCCAGCCAAGTGGCGTCTCCAGCAGTGCCCCCTGGTGGACGGCTATCTGCCGCCCGAATACCCGGTTTTTATCAAACCTGAATGGGGTGAGAACGGACAGGGCGTGGTGCGTGCCGACTCACCCGAGCAATACCAACAACTGGTTAATTCACGGGCCAACGCGGATCGCCAGCACATTGTGCAACAGGCGGCGCCCGGCATGCGCGAGTTCGAGGTCTACACCGTCTATGAACACGCCGACAAACCGCTGCTGATGACAGTCACTGAAGCCGTCAACGACTCTCACCTGTATCCGGTCAACAGCATCAAGAACGGCACCACACGCTACCTGGATATCACCGGCCAGTTCAGCGCAGCCCAGCTCGACACACTGGCTGGCTACAAGCGAGAAATCGGCAAGTTTGGCCACTCTCGTGTCTGCCTGCGCGCCAACTCAATTGCCGAACTGCTGACCGGCCGTTTTCATGTAGTTGAATTGAACCTTTTCACGCCGATGGCGATCAATCTGATGGACGCGCGCTATTCACTCGGTCGGCAACTTCGGTTCATCGGTCGCGTGGCGCACGCGCTGGCACTGGCCACCAAAGCACTCGATCACGAGCGATGCACAGATCCGGTATTCAGCCGCATGATGATGTACAGACATCGTCGAAAAACCGATCGTATTACAAGCCGACTTCATGAAAAAACTGAAAAAACTGCTGTACGCCGAGATCACCAAAAGGTACATGGCGGATTGCAGTAACTACAACAGCCTGGAAGTTCGCCGCGGATGTCGCTCCAAAGAGCAAGCGCGGGCCAAATTCGAAGAACACAACGTCCCCTACGCTAAAGGTCTGATTTTCTTCAGCCCGACCAAGGCATTGCGTTTCGCCGAGGAAGTCGGCTATCCGCTGGTAGTCAAGCCCAACGTCAGCGGATTTTCTCGCGGCAGCTACTTTCCGATCAACAACAAGGCCGAGTTGTGGCGGGCCGTCTGGCTGGCCAAACTCTGGTGGCCTCGCACAGTAGTTGAACAATATCTGCTTGGCAGCAACTATCGGGTACTGACCACCGACACGCAGCTGGCCTCCGTGATTCAACGCTATCCGCCATTTGTCGATGGCGATGGCAAGTGCACGATCGCCGAACTCATCGACGCTGAAAATGCCACGCGCCAGCAGATGAATCTGCACCCGACGATCTACCCGATCAAAAAGAGTCCGGACATTCAATCCTATCTCGACAAACAGGGGCTGAGCTTCGACTCCGTCGTCGATGCGGGCGAGCGCATCTATCTTTTTCATCGGGTGGCACTTGCGCCGGGTGGCGTGGTTGAGATCATCGATCAGAGCACCATCCCCGAGGTCAATCGCAAGCTCTTCATCGATGTCGTGCAGATGTTTGGCGCGCGTGTGCTGGGCATTGATGTGATCTTTGAAAAAGGTATCGAAGTGCCCTACACCGAGCAGCGCTGTATTTTCCTCGAGGTCAATTCTCGGCCCTACATGAAAATGCACGAATACCCACGCTACGGCGAGAAGGAGGATCTGTCTGCCTTCTACGCCGAGATGGAAAGCCACGAGCTGGTCGACGCCGACATCTTCTGACTCCAGTGGCGGCCCACTATCGACTGGGATTGCCCGCCTGGGCATTTCCCGGCTGGAAAGATCGCTACTTCTCCAACCGCCCCTCCGCGCTGGCAAGCTATGCGACGGTGTTCAATGCCGTCGAAGGCAATACCACTTTCTATCACATCCCGGATCAGAACAGCATCGACAAATGGCGCGATGCGCTGGCGGGTTCCGAGCTTAGAATCTCGTTCAAGCTACCGCGTACGGTGACCCATGAGCGGCGCCCGGATCTGCAACAACTGAAGCTTTTTTTCCAGCGTATCTCCCCACTGGAAGCCTCGATCGGCCCTATCCTGCTGCAGTTTCCCGCCCGCATCGCCCCCCGACACCTGGCCGCACTCGATACATTTTGCGAACAACTGCCCAGCGGTTTCGACTACGTGCTAGAGGTGCGCCACCCGGATTTTTTCTCATCCCCGCAACTACTGGAACCATTACTGGAAAAATTCGGCTTCGGGCGGGTGACAATGGACACGCGCGCGATCTTTCAGGGCAACCGGCAACACCCGGAGGTGCTCAATGCCCTGCATGACAAACCCGACCTGCCGGTACTCGACAAAGTCTACTCCAATACGGTTTTTGTGCGCCTGATGCTGCACCCGGACATTGTCAGCAACGAACCCTACGTACACGAATGGGCAACGCGCACTGCGCAGTATATTGCCGCGGGCTACGCGACGAATATTCTGATCCACTGCCCGAACAACCTTCACTGCCCGCCTTTGGCCAAATATTTCCACAAGGTACTGCGCACCCGCCCCGATATGGAATCGCTGCCGGCACTGAATCACTGGCCGATTCCCGCTCAGGACCGCCTGTTTCGCTGATTTCGTCGGAGCTATGCGATAAGGATCTTGCGCACCCTGAGGTGTCGCGAGCTGGGTGCCGCGAGCGCAAAAGCTGATGCCCGCGCCACGGGTGTACCATAGACGCAATGACACCCACCGACAGCCCCGCAATGAGCCACCCGCGCGATCGCTTGGACGCTACCGCCACAGCCCCTGCAAGTCACCGGCAACAACGGATACTGGTCGAGAAAGTTAACCTGCTGCAACGCCATTTGACGGTCGCCATCGTCGGCGGCCTGATCGCGTTCAGCATCATGACCCACTGGCTGTGGGACAAATTCCCAAAGCCGGTACTCGGCAGCCTGTATGCGGTGATGATTGCCATCAGTGTACTGCGGGTTCTGCACCTCATCAAAGTGCACAAAATACCGACCGCGATAGAGAACGTGCGACGTCGTGGCAGCAACCTGACGTTGTTATCTACGTTATCCGGCACGACCTGGGGCGCGCTCGGCTTTATTGCAGTGACGCCGGGCGATCCGGTGACCAGCCTGATCATGATCATGGTGCTGACCGGCATGGTGGCCAGTGCAACCGCGTCACTGGCCCATTTATCACTGCCCTATTACCTGTTCATTCTGCCGGCAATGCTTCCGGCCGCGCTGAAGTTCTTTAGCTTTGAGGATACGTCTTTTTTTCTGGTTGGATTGCTGATTCTGCTTTATCTGGCCGCGAGTGTTCAGTTTTCCCGGGATATCCGTCAATCGGCACTGCAGGCCATTAATCTAAAGTTCGATAACCTCAATCTGATCGAGCGCCTGACTGTCGAAAAACAAAAAGCAGAAGACGCCGCCGCATTGGCACATCGCTCAAACGAGTCAAAGTCGAAATTTCTCGCTGCAGCCAGCCACGATTTGCGTCAGCCGCTGCAAGCGCTGCGACTACTCGCCGCCACACTCAAGGTGCAAACGCTAAACCAATCGGATAGCGCGGCGACGATCAACAGCGTTGATGATTCCGTGCATGCACTCAAGGAACTGTTTGACTCTCTGTTGGATATATCGAGACTTGACTCTGGCACAGTTGATTTACAGATCGAACACTTCGCCCTTGCCGATCTGCTCAATCGAATTCGACCGGACTTCCAGACCCTCGCGCAGGAAAAGAACCTTCGATATGAATGCGCCGATACCGATGTCATCGTCGCGACCGATCGGGTGCTGCTGGAGCGTGTCGCACGCAACGTGATCCACAACGCCATTCGCTACACAAACGCAGGCACAGTCACCGTTTCAACGATCCCACACGCGGACACTATAGCGCTCACGGTAAGCGACACCGGCCAGGGAATTGCCGAGAATGAGACGAGCAATATCTTTGACGAGTTCGTCCAACTGGAAAATCCCGAACGCGATCGCTCCAAAGGTCTGGGACTGGGCTTGTCGATTGTCAAACGCGTGGTCAATCTGCTCGATCTCAAACTCGACTTGCAATCGACACCGGGGGTCGGCACCCGAATTTCGGTGACCATACCGCGCGGAGATACCGATCAGATCGCGAAAGCAACGCCCAAACTACCTGCAATACAGGGCGACCTCGGCGATCTTTTTGTGCTGATCATCGACGATGAGCAGGCAGTCAGGCAGGCATTGCAAGGGCTGCTGCAACAATGGGGTTGTATGGTACTGGCGTGTGGCTCAGCCGAGGACGCGCTGCGTTCGCTTCGAGAATTCGAGTATGACCCGGACATCATCCTGGCCGACTATCGACTGCGCGAGAACAAGACCGGTTCAGAGGCGATCGCGATGATCCGACACCACAGCCAGCATCACATACCCGCCGTGATCATTACCGGCGACGTTGCACCCGAGCAGCTGGTTGAACTGGACGAACTGGACGATCCCGTGATGCACAAGCCCTGTGACCCCGCGATACTGCACGGCTACCTGCGTGCGGCCCGCCCGCCGACCTGACTTGTCAGATAGCCGGACCATCCTGCATGCCAAACTGCCGCGCAAGCGCAGCAGCACCCATGCGATTAGGCACACCAAGGGTCTTGAGTACCGCTGTCACGTGGACCTTGACGGTGGCATGCGAGCAGCCAATCTCGTTGGCGATGTCTTTGTTAGAGCGCTCAGCGACGAGCAACCGCAGTACTTCCTGCTGGCGCTCGGTCAGTCGCCGCAACCTGTGTTGCGCCATACTGAATTCATCCGCCTCGGCAGATGCGCCAGATTCTGCGGACTCCGCCACCAGTTGGGGAGGCACATAGGTGCCGCCAGTCATCACCAGACGCAGCGCGCTGAGCATGATATCCGGACGCGTGTCCTTGGTAATGTAGCCTTTGGCGCCCGCGTGAAAGGCGCGCCGAATATCCGTGTTGCTGGTCGATCCCGACAGCACCACCACGGGTACGCTGGGCAGTTGTTCGCGGATTGACGTCAGCAGCTCAAATCCGCAGGCGTCGGGCAGGCCGAGGTCGACGAGCGCGATGTCGATGTCTGCACGGGATGTGATGATTTGATGTGTGGCCGCAGCAGATTCGGCGATTACGAGCTCATAGCTCTCGGCCACTTCGCCGAGATAGCGCCGAACACCATCCAGAAACAATGGATGGTCCTCCACCAACAAAATCACAACTTGAGCACTTCCGGTTTGCACCAATGTCATGTCCAATCTCTTCCCTGCGTTCAAAGGCTATCCGATTTCTGCCCAATCGCTCACTTACACAAACATACTCCGTGGATAACCTTGAGTTATCAAAGTATTGCCGCGATCCGTGTTAAATGCAACGGCACAAATACCATATAAAACGGCATTACTACCGTTCATGCGACGTTTCGCCAGGCCCAGCAGGAATATGGGCCAGATTGGACAGAGCTAGCCGAATCCGATTCAATGGTGCAGTCGAATCAGAAAAATCGCCGCGATCAGAGGAACTGGCAAACTTCGTCGAAATCCAGCCGCGGCAGTCGGTGCATCAGCTTGCTGGTATCGGCATAGCCAATGTTCAGAATAAAGTTGGAGCGCAGTGAGGTGTCGGCGAAAAAAGCCTCATCCACTGCCGCGTTGTCGAAACCCGACATGGCGCCGACATCCAGGCCCAGCGCCCGTGCGGCAATCATGAAATAGGCGCCCTGCAGCGTGCTGTTGCGAAAGCCGTTGGCTCGCGTGGCCACTTCGTCGCCTTCAAAGATTTTCTTCGCATCGGGATTGTGCGCAAAGACCTTGGGCAGTTTTTCGTAGAACTTCATGTCATAGGCGAGAATGGCAGTGACCGGCGCCCCCATCATTTTTGCGATATTGGTCGGTTTGAGGCAGGGCTTCAAACGCTCCCTCGCCTCCGGTGAGCGGACAAACACCACCCGCATCGATTGCTGATTCATCGATGTGGGACCCATTTTGGCAATGTCGTAGAGTTCGCGCAGCAGCGTTTCGTCCACTGGCTTGTCCTGCCATGCGTGATGACTGCGCGCCTCGGTCAGAAGCAAGCGAAGGGTATCCGGATCCGCAGTGATATTGGCTTGTTGCAGTTTCAGTGCAGATTCGCGCGCCGCGATATCAACAGGTTGCACGTCGTGACTCAAAGCAGTTATCCCCTGAAAAAACGATAAGGATACACCAGTCACAGCAATGGTTGCTGCAGACGCCTGCCTATCGCCCCCGCCAGACGGGATCTCGCTTCTCCGCAAACGCCCGCGCACCTTCCAGTTGATCCTCTGAGGAGTAGAGCCGATCGACAGTGGCAAACTGCCGCTTGGATACACGATTCAGCGCATCCTGGAACTTCATGTCTTCAGCCTCACGGACCACCTCCTTGATCGCCGCATAGACCAGAGGCGGGCCGGACGCAAGCAACTGTGCGAGCTCTCGGGTTTTTGGCAGCAACTCGTCCGGTTGACAGATCTCGCGCACGATACCCCATTGTTTTGCCTCGGCCGCATCGAACCAGCGCCCGGTCAGCAGCAGATCCATGGCAACGTGATAGGGAATGCGCTTGGGGAGTTTTATCGATGCGGCATCGGCAATCGTGCCAGAGCGGATTTCCGGCAGAGCAAAGGATGCGCTATCCGATGCCATGATCAAATCGCAGGACAAGGCCAGCTCAAGCCCACCGCCGCAACAGATGCCATTGACCGCACAGATCACAGGTTTGTTTAGACACCCCAGCTCCTGCAAACCACCAAAGCCGCCGATACCGTAGTCGCCATCTACCGCATCGCCATCGGCGGCGGCCTTCAGATCCCAGCCGGGACAGAAAAATTTGTCACCCTCTGCGCGCAATATCGCCACGCGAAGTTCCGGATCGTCGCGAAACGCCATGAAAGTCTCGCCCATCAGCCGACTGGTGGCCAAATCAATCGCGTTGGCCTTGGGGCGATCGAGCGTCACCTCGAACACATGGCCATCGCGGCGGGTTTTTACAGGGTCTTCGCTCATGATTTCTCTCTCATTCTGATCAACGCGTCTACCGCAACAGCACGATCCGGCAAACACAGCAACGGATTTATCTCTACTTCCTCGACCTGATCGGGCTGACTCTCGACCCAGCGGCACAGACGGGCTATCGCATTGACGATCGCATCCATATCTGCCGCCCGGGCGCCTCGGTAGCCCTGCAGCAAATGCGCGACTTTCAGCCTTTTCACTGTGGCACGAATTTCATCATCACGACAAGGCAGTAGCAGGCTGGCGGCGTCGGTCATAATCTCGGTCATCACACCGCCAGCGGCGATAGTTAATACAAAACCGCAGACCGGATCGCGCACGATGCCAATCAGCAATTCTGCCACCGCCTGATCGATGTATTCTTCGAGTAAAAAACCATCGCAAATCGATTGCATTGCCATCGCCGCCGCGTGCACGGCATCGCGATCGATCAGGTTTAGCCGCACCGCGGCCATTTCGCTCTTGTGCGCCAGGCCCAGCCCCTTGAGCACCACCGGATACTCAAGCTGCGCCAGTGCAGCGTCAATTTCATCGATCGATCGAAGCTGCCGTCGCTGTGGCACCAATAAGTCCGCATCGCCGAGCAATGCCTTGGATTGATGCTCATCAAGCAAAGCCGATGTCTTGTCTGTGCCCACAGAGGCCGACAACAGCAATGCCGGGGGCGCAGCCATACCATAGCCGCGTCCGATGGCACAGGCAGCCTCGATCGCACAGAACGTATCATCAATGCCACAGCACACCAAGATACCCCGCTGCATCGACTGGCGTGCGAAATCTTCGGGCATATTCTCAGGCAGCGTTGCGAGCACGGCCACATTCGCACCGTGTTGCTCACCCGCCGCAGCCAGCGCATTGATCGCGACGATCCAGCTTTCCGCCGAACATCGATCCGGCCGCGGCAGGTCAATCACCAGCAGCGCAAGGTCGATATCACCCTGCACCATCGCACCAAAACAGGCGGTAAGTGCGGTCGGATCATTCCAGATATAGGTGTGATAATCGAGTGGATTGGCCAACGCCACCATAGGACCGAGCGCAGCGCGCAAGCCGCTGCGCTGAGCGTCATTTAACACGGGGAAAACCACTTCGCGCCCGATCGCAGAATCCGCCATCAGCCCCGCCTCGCCACCCGAGCAACTCATCGACGCCAGTCGATTGCCAGACAGTGGCCCCAGCACATGCAGAAGTTTTAGCGTTTCAAGCAGCGCTGGCAGACTGTCGACGCGCGCGATCGACAAACGCGCAAGCAGCGCCGCCGATGCCGCATCACTGCCCGACAAGGAGCTCGTGTGCGACATCATCGCCTCGCGCGACTGATCGGATCGACCGGCTTTTAGTGCGACGATACCCTTGCCGAGTGCGCGCGCGCGACTGGCCAATTGTTCGATCGCGCGCACATCGCCAAAGCCCTCGATGTACAGACCCAGTGCGGTGACGCGCGAATCTTCGAGCAGTGCCATGCCCATATCGGCAAGACCGACCTGCGCCTGATTGCCGGCAGTCATGACGTACGCGATTGGCAACGCACGCTGCTGCATGGTGAGGTTCAGCGCAATGTTGGAGGATTGGGTGATGATCGCCACGCCACTATCGACGCGAACCCCGCCGTGCTGATCCGGCCACAGCAGCGCACCGTCCAGATAATTAATCAGCCCATAACAATTGGGGCCCAGCACAGGCATCGTACCGGCCGCCTGCAGCAGTTGCAGTTGCAGCAGCGTGCCGCTCTCATCCTCCGCCGCCGCCTCCTGAAAACCGGAGGCAAAACAGACGGCACCACCGGCGTCGATCGCCGCCAGTTGCGCGACCAAATCGATGGTGGCGTGACGGTTGACACCGATAAACACCGCATCGGGCGAGGCAGGCAGGTGCTCGACCGAGGCAAAACACGGCGCGCCCGCCAGCTGCTCACGCTGCGGATGCAGGCTCCACAGTTCACCGTCGAAGCCGGCTTTGCGACATTGCTCAATAACACTGGCGGCCCAGCTACCGCCGGCCACGGCAATACTGCGCGGCCGCAACAGGCGGGCCAGCGATCGGGTTGTACTCATGCGCCGAGTGGTCGCAACAGATCCCTGCTGATGATGTGGCGCTGGATTTCAGACGTGCCGTCCCAAATTCTCTCCACCCGTGCATCGCGCCAGAAACGCGCCAGCGGCAGATCACTCATCAGGCCCATGCCACCGTAAATTTGAATAGCTTCGTCGGTGACTTTGGCGAGCATCTCAGAGGCGTAAACCTTGGCACTGGCAATCTCGCGATTGGCCGGCAAACCTTCGTCGAGACGCCAGGCGCCCGATAAGGTCAGCCAGTCGGCGGCATCGATCTCGGTGATCATATCGGCAAGCTTGAACGACACACCCTGATATTTACCAATTTGCTGACCGAACTGACGACGGTCCGCCGCCTGTTGCAACGCCAGGTCGAAGGCGCGCCGCGCGCGGCCCACACACATGGCCGCCACCGTCAGTCGAGTGGCGTACAGCCATTCATTCATGATCGCGAAACCACCATGCAGCTCACCGAGTATTTGCCCCGCAGGCAGGCGACAATCTTCAAACTTTAATATGCAGTTGTTGTAGCCACGATGAGATACCGAATCGTAGCCCGGCAATATTTCAAAACCGGGTGTACCACGGTCGACCAGAAAGCAGGTGATTTTCTTTTTCGGTCCGCGCGGGGTGTCTTCTTCGCCGGTGGCGATAAACACAATAATGAAATCCGCAACATCGGCGTGCGAGATAAAGTGCTTGGTGCCATTGACGACCCAGTCGGCACCATCCAGCCGCGCACTGCATTTCATACCGCGCACATCGGAACCGGCATCGGGCTCGGTCATTGCCAGCGCGTCCATTCGCTCACCACGCACCGCCGGCATCAGATAGCGTTCGCGCTGGTCACCTTCACAGGCCATGAGAATATTGGATGGCCGACCAAAAAAGTGATTTAACGCCATCGAGCCGCGCCCAAGCTCGCGCTCAAGCAAGGTGAAATCGAGATGTCCCAGCCCGCCACCGCCCACTTCCTCGGGCATGTTCGAGGCATAGAAACCGATGTCGATACACTTTCGTTTGATTTCCTGCTGCAACTCGGCTGGTACGATACCGGTGCGTTCAACGGCGTCCTCGTGCGGATAAATTTCCTTTTCCACGAAACCGCGAACCGTGTCGACCAGCAATTGCTGCTCTTCGCTCAGTGCAAAATTCACCCTCTGCCTCCTGTGGGTTCGGTCACCGACCACCGCCCGTCATGCGACCGACAACGGAGGGCCTGGGCAATTCTCGATGGCTTTGTGCAATGGTATCGAGCGCTCGAATAATCGCATCGGGTGCCGCACAGGTTTTTCCTTGGGCACTATCGACATGCAGCAGCATTTGTTCACCGGTGGCAAGCACCCGATCATCGGCCGATGCGTGAATGGTGGTCAGAATATGCAGGCGTTTTTCATCGTGCGACAACAGCTGCAAGGTGGTATGGATTTCATCTCCCACTGCACACTCATCGCGATGAACAATATGTGTCTCGGCCGTGTAGTAGCTGTGCCCGGCAGCAACGTAATCCATAGTCACACCGATGTGCGCGAGCAGGCGATCGCTGGTATCACTGCAGACCTGCAGGTAGCGATGCTCGGTCATATGACCGTTGTAGTCGATCCACGAAGGCAGCACTCGGGTGCGCAGCATTTTTAGTGGTGCGCTGTCTGCATTGAGCGAGTCCGCTTCCTGCACCGCCCGCAGTCGCCTATCGTGCGCATTCAACAATTCGCCGGCGCCCCAGTTGGTGTCTTTAAGCCCCCGCATCATTGCTACCAGGTTGTCGTCGCGGATTCGCTCCAGCTCGCGAATGCTGTGTTGACCGGATTGCTGATCGGACTGATCGGCGATCTTTTGCGTCAGCTCATCCGTCAGTTCAGGTACATCCATCAACTTGGTCCACGGCCAGCTCAGGCACGGTCCAAACTGCGCGATAAAATGGGCCATACCCGCCTCGCCACCGGCAATGCGATACGTCTCAAACAAACCCATCTGCCCCCAGCGCAAACCGAACCCGTAGCGAATGGCATCGTCAATTTCCTCGGTGGTGGCAATACCATCATTGATCAGCCACAGCCCTTCACGCCAGACGGCTTCGAGAAATCGATCGGCGATGTGTGCATCGATTTCCTTGCGTACATGCAGCGGTTTCATACCCAGCTCGGTCAGTATCGAACAGGTGCGATCCACAATGGCGGCATGCGTCGCCTCACCGGGCACCACTTCGATCAACGGCAACAGGTATACCGGATTAAACGGATGTGTCACCAGCATTTGTCCAGGCTTCGCTGCACCCTGTTGTAACTCAGATGGTTTGAAACCCGAAGTCGACGAGCCAATAATGCTGGAGTCACCAACATGGCCCTGAATTTCGGCGTAGACACTGTGCTTGATGTCCAGTCGCTCTGGCACGCTTTCCTGGACCCAGTCCGCACCAGACACTGCCTCTGCGATTGAGCCTGTAAATGAGAGCTCGCCCTCTGTGGGCATCTCCACATCGGCAAGCCTGGGCAGCGAACGACGCGCGTTGTCGAGCGTCTCCTCGACCTTGCGCTGAGCGTCGGCTGCGGGATCAAACACCCGAACGTTCCAGCCATTTAACAAAAATCGAGCCGCCCAGCCTCCGCCGATAACACCGCCACCGACGACTGCGGCAGTTCTGACACTCACGTCGTTGGTCCTGCCGGTGCGCGCTTTTGCAGCTTCAGCAACTGCCTGACCTCGTCTGGTCCGGCAATGGTTGAACCCATATTGGTGATGATGGTTGCCGCGCGTTCAACTAACTGCGCGTTGCTCGCCAACACGCCTTTTTCCAGCCAGATGTTATCTTCAAGGCCGACTCGGACATTGCCTCCGGCAAGCATCGCTGCGCCGACGTAAGGCATCTGGTTGCGACTGATCGCGAACGCCGAGAAGGTCCATGACGGCGGGATGTTGTTCACCATCGCCATAAAGGTATTCAAGTCATCCGGTGCGCCCCACGGCACGCCCATGCACAACTGCACCATGACCGGATCCTCGATAATGCCCTCTTCAACCAGTTGTTTGGCAAACCACAGATGGCCGGTATCGAAGGCTTCAATCTCGGGCCGCACACCCAGTTGCGTCATCATCGAACCCATCGCACGCAACATGCCCGGGGTGTTGGTGGCGACATAGTCGGCTTCGGCAAAGTTCATGGTGCCGCAGTCGAGTGTGCAGATCTCCGGCAGGCACTCGGCGATGTGTGCCACGCGCTCGGCAGGCCCCACCAGATCGGTGCCAGTCTCGTTTGGCGGCAGCGGGTGCTCACCCGCACCAAACACCAGATCACCGCCCATGCCAGCCGTCAGGTTGAGCACCACATCGACTTCGCTATCGCGAATGCGATCGGTCACCTCACGGTAGTAATCCAGCCGCCGTGACGGCACCCCCGTCTCTGGGTCACGCACGTGGCAGTGCACCACCGCGGCACCGGCACGCGCCGCGTCAATTGCAGAATCGGCGATCTGCTTCGGGCTTCGCGGCACCAGCGATGAACGATCCTGAGAACTGCCTGAGCCGGTAACGGCACAGGTGATAAATACGTTTTTGTTGGGTGAAAGTGGCATGCCGGATCCCAAGTGGTGAGAGTCGCAATTGGACGGTGACACTTGCGGCGCCACTTCAACCAGTACGACGGCTATTATCTGCGCTGCGACGAGTATCTGCGCAGCAACGCGCCATGTAAAAATTCAATTCAAGCAGCCGGCATCGTGTCACAAAACCGATCGGCATGGGGGCGCCTTGGGTTGCTTAAAAAAACCTTGTAAGACGAGTAGCGCCGCTGCGCACCACCGCGTGGCCACGCAGTCTCGCCGATTGAGTTGCTTGGTGCCGCGTGCGACACTGCCGTGTCAATTTAGTTAAACGCGACTTCAACCTCCGGCAGAGCTCAAGTGACAGATTCAGACCAGCAAAAAGTAATGGATGCGCTGTATTGGTGGGGTATTCCCACTCTCTTTCGAGCGCCCGCCAATCCCGATCCATCAGCCTGTGATATCGCGCTTGTGGGCGTACCGCACAGCACCGGCAATGGCACGACCGAGCGCGACCAGCACCTGGGGCCACGCGCGGTGCGGCACGTCAGTGCCAACGGCCGGCGCGTGCACATGAAGTATCAGCTCGATCCCTGGCACACCTGCCGCATTCACGATCTGGGCGATGTCCCCCTGCCCGAAGCCAACGACAACGAACGCTGCATCGAGCGCATCAGCGATTTTTTTCGCACTCTCGATGCCGCGAACACCCGACCGGTGGCGATCGGCGGCGATCATTCGATTACCGGCGCCATTGTTCAGGCCATCGCCGGTGAGCAAGCCAGACTGACCGAAGGACGAAAGGCGGCGCTCTTGCACTTTGACGCACACACCGACGCCTTCACCAATCTGGATCACTTTCTCGGTGCGCGGAAATCGGCTGCGCACTGGGCCGGGTATCTGGTACAGCAGGGCAACGTCGACGCGAGCCGCAGTGTGCAATTTGGCATTCGCGGCAATACCCGCTCGCTCGACTGGTTGCAGCCAAGCTACGATCTGGGCTACGAAGTCATTACTATGGATCGCTATCGTGAGATAGGTGCGGCTGAATGTATTCGCATTATCCGAGAGCGGATCGGCGATGCACCTCTGTACATTACCTTCGATCTCGACTGCCTCGATCCTACTGTCGCACCGGGCGTGTCGAATATTGAGGCCGGGTGCAATGGATTTACCATGGACGAGGTTTGCGAAGTCTTGCACGCGATGCGTGGAGCCAATGTCATCGGCGGGGACGTCGTCTGCCTGATGCCCACCAAAGACAGCCCCAACAACATTACTTCGATGGTCGCCACCGCGGTGATGTTCGAACTGCTGAGTCTAATCGCTGATTACAGGCACATCACTACATAGGCACACCGCTAGTCCGCGACTGTGGCTGGCAACCGCCGTTGCCCACTGGCAAACTCCCGGCTCACGATATTTAATCGCAGTCCACCCAACAACGCAGACACTGCCAGCGCACAGGCAATCCCGATCCAGACACCCGGTACGCCCCAGGGGCCACCGAACCAGTTGCTGTGTGACAACGCCCACGCCAGCGGAAAACCCACACACCAGTAGGAAAAGATCTGCAATAACGCCGGCACCATCGTATCCTGGTAGCCCTTCAAGGTGATGTTGCTGCCCAACTGCAAACTATCGACCAACAATTGCAGCGCGCATACCGCCAGTACCGGCAAGGCAATCGCGATCACCGCCGCATCGCGAGTGAATAGACCTGCCAGCGGCAAACGCACGGTGTACAGCGACAGCGCAAACAACAAGCCCGCACAAGCCACTACCATCAACAGCGCCTGCGCCTGACGGCGCGCGACTCTGGGGCGCTCGGCACCGAGCGATGCACCGACCACAATCGCGCCCGCCTGCCCGAGGCCAATCGGGATGACCAGAGCCGTCAGTGCGATGCCCAAGACAATTTGATGAGCGGCCAGCGGCACTGTCCCCATGGGGGCCACCAGAAAACCACTGGCGGCAAAAAACCCCTCCTCGAAGGTGATTGCCAGCGCCGCCGGCACGCCCAGCCACAACAGTTTCCGGATCGTTGCCCAGCGTGGTCGAATCAAGTGATCGAATATTCGATAGTCGCGCATGTGCCTGTGCCAACGCACAATTCCATAGGCGAGCAACGTCTGCACGCTGATGACGATACAGGTGGCATAGGCACAGCCCTGGGCACCCAGTGGCGGAAACCCAAAGCGACCAAACACCAATGCGTAGTCGAGCAGTATATTGAGAAAAAAAACGGCCAGACTGATGACCATTGACAGACCGGTGTAACCAAAGCCGTCAAGCGTTGCGCGCAATACCAGATTGGTACCAATTAACGGCAGCGTGAAAGCAACCGTGGTCGCGTAACGCGCGGCAACCTGTTCTACATCGGGCTCCAGCTGCAGCAGACCAAACCAGGGCACGATCAACAGCATCGCAGCGGCCACGGCGATGCCGGCCACGAGCCCCAGCCATCCCGCCTGCCAAACGTCATCTCGCACCCGGTCACTGGCACCGGAGGCAACCCGCCAGGCGACGCGCGGCGCGACTACCGACAACAGCCCGATCAACAACATGGTGAAAATAAAGTAGACATTGGCGCCCACGCCAAGTGCCGCCAGATCGCGGGTGCTGACCAGACCGACCATCAGGGTATCGGTCACACCCAGACCAATCAGCGCGGCCATACTGACGGTAATCGGCCAGCCTAACGACACCAGTTGCTGCAACAGCATCCAGGTGCTGGCGGAATCGTCATCGGCGCGATGGGCAGAAGAAGAACGGGTATTCACTATGCGATGACCGTAGGTTCAGGGCGCCACGGTCAATCGGTGTCGCACGGGCTAATGGTGGTACAGGTTATACCTGTCCTTAACAGCAGTGGCTCATCGCCAATCACGCAAGCATTAACAGTACAACGATTACCCTGTGATCAAGCGGGGCACGAGCCGCTCGCAACCGCGCGCAAGCGACTGTGTGCGGGCCTTGATCAACTGTCTGACGATTGCGTGATCGTGACCTTGTCGAAACGATGCAGCCGCGCCGGGTCGGGTTCGAGGTTATTGACGTAGTTTCGGGCAACGAAAAAGGCTGGCCGCCAGACGGGCTGCACCATGATGGCATCGCGCTGCAGTATCGCCTGTACGTCTTCCATCGCCGCGGTGCGCGCATCGATATCGATCAGTGACTCTGCCAGGTCGAGCGCCGCATCGAATTCGGCACTGGCGTAACCGGTCTCGTTCCATGGTACACCGGTTCGATACGCGAGCCCCAGCACCATGATCCCGAGGCTGCGATGCCCCCACGTGGTCAGCCCCATCGGGGTAGTTTTCCAACGTGCCCAGTAGTCGCTTTTTTCCATCACATTGACGGTCAGATTGATACCTGCCGGTGCCAGTTGGTCCTTCATGATCTCGCAAACGTATTGCTGCCAGGTACCGTTGGTGTTGCCCACATCAATCGTGATGTCCAGACCATTCGGGTAGCCGGCATCGCGCAACAGTGTTCGCGCACGCTCATAGTCCTGAAGCGGTCGATCGGCTTCGAAGTACTCGGGATGAATGGGTGCCACGTGATGATGCTCGGCCGCCGAGCCGCGACCACTGAATACCAATTGCGGATAGGCGATGGGATCAATGCACGCCTGCACTGCCTGGCGCACGTTGATGTCGTCAAACGGAGGTTCGGTGACCCGCATTCGCGCCACACCGGTGCTGGCCGATTTAATCTCATAGACAGTGGTATCCGGAACACTTTGAGCGAGCTTCAGCGAGCGCACGTCGAGGCTGTGCACCATATCCACTTTACCGGTGACATAGGCCTCCATCATTTCAGCGACCGTACTACCTACTTCGAAGTAGTGGATTTCGTCCAGGGTTGGCAGCTCTCCCCAATAGGGCTTGCCGCTGCGCTTGAGAATCGCGTGACTGCCGAGCTCGTATTCTGCGAGCCGGTAAGGGCCAGTACCGTTCGGGTTTTGCGCAAAGTTACCGTCGAAGTCACGGTGCACCATGCCGGTGAAATAGGCAGAGAAATTCTCCGGAATCGATAGAGTCGGGTGCGAAAGATGCAATCGCAGGGTAAATCTGTCGACCCGTTCGAGTGCGCCCGATCGCATTCTCGTCCCGCTGCTGCCACCGTAGGTGTAGGATTCTGTCAGCGCAGAGAAACTGCCCAGATTCGCCGACCCAAGATCTGGATCGAGCCAGCGCGTGATATTAAAAATCACATCGTCGACATCAAACGCATCGCCGGAGTGCCATTGCGCATCGCGCCGCAGGTGAATGGTCCAGGTGCGAAGGTCATCGGACGCTTCCCACCGCTCGGCCAGTTGCGGGCGAGTGATGCCAGACGCGTCAGTGACCGTCAGTGATTCGCAGATACGGTGCGTGATGTTGGCCATGTTGGTTTCATCGTAGGTCGCCGGATCGACGATCGGCAATACCGGCATGGCGATGCGAAGCACCTGGCTACTGCTCTGCGCCGGCTCCTGCGCATGCGCACTGGGAAGCAGATTCTCGCCCAATACTTCGCTTGCCAGCTTGTAGGCCGCAGTGGCCGACAAGCCCAGCAATGTCGTGGTGCGCAGAAACTCACGGCGCTGGAGGGGATTTTTTTTGAGCTGCTCAACGAGCCCGGGTATAGAACGATGCAATGGCCAACTCCTCAAATCCGGTCACATACTGTTAACGCTACGCAATCATACCCCAGCAGTGGGGCACTGGCCACGCCGGCATGTGTGAGTCTCCCGATGTCGATTGTCTGGCTTTGTCGATCGTCCATGATCAGCCTGAGCTGCAGTCGGGCAACAAAAAGGGCCTTGACTTCGCCACTTCAATGCTTAAAATCTACCTATCACTAGATAGATATCACCCTGGAGCGCACGAACCATGAAGGTAAACGCAGATTTTGACCAGCCTGCCAGCGCTCACACAGCGCAAATGGAATGGATCGCCTCTCCCATGCCGGGGGTCAGCAGACGGATGCTGGACCGAATCGGTGATGAAGTGGCGCGGGCAACCAGTATCGTGCGCTACGACGCGGGCTCCAGTTTCTCGCCCCACACGCACTCCGGTGGCGAAGAATTCATCGTTTTGGACGGCGTATTTCAGGACGAACACGGAGACTTCCCGGTAGGAACCTACGTGCGCAATCCCATTGGCACCTCGCACAAACCCGCATCAGAACCAGGCTGCCAGATCTTCGTCAAGCTCTGGCAATTCGATCCTGCCGAAAAAGCGATTTTGCGGGTCGATACAGAGTCGCTCGATCTCGCCCCTGCCGCGGCCCATGCCGATATCCGTCACGCCGTCCTTTATACCGACGCGCAGGAGACTGTCGAAATTCAGCAATGGCAACCCGGCGCGCACATCAATCTGTCACATGCTGGCGGTCTGGAGCTGCTGGTTCTAGAGGGGTCATTCACGCACGACGACGAAGTTTACGGTCTGCACGACTGGCTGCGTCTGCCCTGCGATGCCTCCACTATGGTTACCGCCACCGACGCTGGCACACGCGTCTGGCTGAAAACCGGCCACCTGAGGCATATTCAAGTGCCGGCGCAAAATCTAGAGTAAGGTGACGTTCAAACTACAACTTTAAAGTGTCGATTGATCAAAGCGACCGAATTCTGAAGTAGAATTTGGAACGTTTTGTTGTCTGGTTGATCTTAATCAGGCTTAGCAACGCGATCCCCCTACGTTAGCCCGTCAGGGCGCCCGGGCGTGTTTCTACGCCACAGTGCCAGTGCTCACGATAAAGGGGCCATGGTATGGCCAGTCAGACTTTGTCTGCGAGCGAGCCGACAGTTGATGGTCTCATTGCACAGTTACTCACACCGATTAAACTGGCGAACTCATATGCCCGGTTTTTGAACCTTACCGCACACTAGTTGACGTTGTGTCCTTCGCGAAATACTGCACTATCCCCATAACCGCCCTGGCACTTTTGCTGGTCTGGCTGTTTATTGCCCGGCCGGATCGCGCGGCTGAGATTGCCTCTATACAGTCTCGACTTGCGGCCGAGGCGGATCTGCGAAGCCAGTCACTGGAATTTGTCTCGGATCACTACCGACAGACGGCCGTGTTGCTGACGCGAACCAGCACGGTGCGCGCGATACTCGAAGGCTCGGCCAGCCCGGACGATATAGACCAGTTGTTCTCTCTGCAGGCGCAGTCCGGTGTCGAGGCGGTTCATATCTGGCGCCGCGGCGAGACCCGCGGCATACCCGATCTCACCGGAGCGGCCAGGCTTGCAACAAATCGCCGCTGGCAACAGGGCATGGCACTGGCGTTCCAGGGCAGCCTTGGCAGAGCCTTCCACCTAAGCGACACCGGACCCGGCTACTATTTTTTTGCCCCGCTTTTCACCGGACAATACCCGGTACCTGCGATTCTGATTGTCAAAGTCAATCTGGGTCTGTTGCGAGACAGCTGGCAGGTCTCGGCCAACAACATATCACTGGTTTCGGCCAGCGGTGAATTCTGGTTCGACAACGCGGTAGCCATCGACAGCGATTCGATCAGCGCCGAGCGGCCAAGCGGGCCGATGGCCGCCGTGTTGCGGGTGACCACCGCGCGCCCGCCAGTCTTTGGACCATGGCTGTTGCGCTCGCTGATTATTGCTCTTTTACTGTTGCTGGGCGGTGTATTGATGTACAGCCTGATCGAGCGTCGCCGCATCCTGCTGGAGCTGGCACAACAACGCGAGGGCGAGGCGCAACGACTGGAACGCGAAGTACACCTTCGAACCCGTGAGCTTGAGGGGATGCAACAACAGTTACTGATGACGGAAAAGCTTGCTTTGCTCGGGCAGATGTCGGCCTCCATCAGCCACGAGATCAACCAGCCGCTGGCGGCGATGAAAAACTATGCGACCAGTGCGCAAAAACTGCTTGCGCGAGCAGACACCACCCGCGCCAGGAGCAATCTTGAACAACTCGAGCAATTGTGTGATCGAGTATCGCGGATCGTCGTCAATCTGCGCAGCTTTGCCAGCAACGAGCCGGTGCCAGTGAAGGCGATCGCATTGCCCGACGTCGTCGATGAGGCCACCGAAGAGTTCTATGATCGATTTCCAGCGGCGCGCGCGTTTTGCCACCTCTCGCTCAATCGCGATAGCCGCACCCTGATCATGGCCGGCCGGGTTCGGCTGCTTCAGGTGCTGGCCAATCTGCTGACCAACGCCTGGTATGCCTGCCGCGATCAGCCCACGCCACGCATTGACCTCCAATTGGACGAACAACACCCCGTCATTCAGATTAAGGTGGCTGACAATGGCAGTGGTATCGATGAAAGTATCGACAATGTCTTCGACGCCTTTGTATCCAGCCGGGACGATGCCACGGGTCTTGGCCTTGGCCTGACGATCTCGCGCTCTTTTCTGCAGAGTATGGGCGGTGATCTGCGCCTCGCGCACACCAGCGCGAACGGGAGCTGTTTTGTCGTCGATCTGCAACGCCACCAGAGCAAACCGCTATGACACCATCGCGACAGGTTGCGATCATCGACGACGATCGCGATTTTCTCGAATCGCTATCCGAACTGCTGGAAGTCGAGGGCTATGCCGTCAGCGCCTTTCCCGACGCGGGGATTGCGCTGCAGCAACTGGATCGCGATTTTTCCGGCGTGGTCCTTTTAGATATTCGGATGCCACGCGTCAGTGGTGAAGACGCACTGAAGCAATTGCAGGCGCTGGACGACAGCCTGCCAGTGATCCACGTGACAGGCCACGGTGATATCCCGATGGCGGTACGCGCGCTGAAACAGGGCGCCTACGGATTTTTTACCAAACCGCTGGACCTGGACGAACTCCTGCGAGACGTGAAAAACGCCATTGCCTCGCGCGAGACAGAGCTCGAACGCCGCCGGCTGGCACGCCAGATTCAAATGCGCGACGGGCTGGTGGATACCATTGTAGGGGGCTCTCCGCTTATGGTTGAGCTGCGTCAGCAGATTGCGCGGATCGGCCCGACCGCCGTTGACGTGTTACTGCGCGGCGACACCGGCACTGGCAAGGAAATTGTGGCGCGTGCGCTGGCCGAAGCCTCCAGCCACGAGCAGTCACCCTTTGTCGCGGTGAATTGCGGTCATGTTTCTCACAGCCAGGCTACCGGGGAACTGTTCGGCGTTGAAACGCTGCTGGCTAACGGCGAGACAGTGATCCGCAGCGGGCATTTCGAGCGCGCACACGGTGGCACGCTGTTACTCGATGAAATCGAGAGCATGCCGCTCGACATGCAGGCAAGGTTATTGCGGGTGCTGGAAGAACGTGTACTGGAGCGGATAAACGGCGAGCACAGTGTGCAGCTGGACCTGCGAATTATCGCCACCACCAAGGTCGATCTGGCGGCACGCGCAGAGGAAGGCCGCTTTCGCCAGGACCTCTACTATCGCCTGAGCGGGGTAGAAATACGGTTGCCACCCCTGCGCGAGCGCGGCGCCGACGCGGTCATTCTGTTCGAGCGTTTCCTGCAGCAGCTCCATTGCGAGCAAGAGGTCACCCCCGGGCTGATGAGCGATCTGCTAAGCCATGACTGGCCGGGCAATGTGCGTGAATTAAAAAACGCTGCCGAGCGTTTCGCAGCCAACCTGAGTGTTTTTGCCACCGACGAATCGCGCGCCAGCCGCAGGAACAGCCTCGCCGCCCGGGTTGCCGATTTTGAAAAAGGACTGATCGAGGCCGCGCTCGCCCACCACGAGGGCTCAGTAAAACGGACCATGCTTGACCTGGATATACCGCGCAAAACCTTGTACGACAAAATGACCAAATACGATATCCGCAAGGAGCGCTATCAATCAGAAAACGACTGACGGATCACGACTTTCGATCCTGTCCGGTCGATGGGTGGATTCCCCACCCGTACGCGCTGCGGCTTTGCGGTTATCCACCCACGAAGTCTCTGGACGCGCATGGGTGTTGCCGCGATCATCTCCTCGCCGGCAAGCAAGCCCACTCATTTTTGCGAGGACAACATGGTTATTCGATTCAGGAAACTAGCGGCCATCGGCCTGATGCTGTCGATTGCCGGCGGTGCACAAGCCGCCAGCGACGCCTGTCAGGACGGCGAGATTGTGATCAAGTTCAGTCACGTCACGAACACCGACAAACACCCCAAGGGAATTGCCGCATCTCTGCTGGAAAAACGCGTTAACGAAGAGATGAACGGCAAGGCCTGTATGCAGGTATTCCCGAACTCCACCCTCTACGACGACAACAAAGTGCTGGAGGCCTTGCTGCAGGGAGACGTGCAACTGGCGGCACCCTCGCTGTCAAAGTTTGAGACATTCACGAAGAAATTTCGCCTGTTCGACCTGCCATTTGTATTTGCCGATATCAATGCCGTCGATGCCTATCAGGCCTCAGAGGGCGGACGCGAGCTGCTCAACTCTATGCGCCGCAAAGGCCTGCAAGGGCTGACCTACTGGCACAACGGCATGAAGCAGATCTCTGCGGACCGACCGCTGATGACGCCTGCCGACGCTGCCGGTCTGAAGTTTCGAGTGCAGCCTTCGGATGTGCTGGTCGCACAATTCAAAGCGCTCGGTGCCAACCCGCAAAAAATGGCTTTTTCTGAAGTGTACGGTGCTCTGCAGACCAAGGTTATCAATGGTCAGGAGAACACCTGGTCTAACATCTATGGCAAAAAGTTCTTTGAAGTACAGGATGGTGTCACCGAGTCCAACCACGGCATCATCGATTATCTGGTCGTCACCTCAACCGACTGGTGGGCCAATCTGCCGACAGACGTACGCGATCAGTTTGGCCAAATCCTGAGTGAAGTAACCGGCGATCGCAATCGCGCGGCCGCTGCAGTGAACCAGGAAAACAAGGCACTGATCATTGAATCCGGTGGCACGGTCAGAACCTTGTCCGCCGAACAGCGCAAGGCCTGGGTCGAAGCAATGAAACCGGTCTGGAAGCAGTTCGAAAACGATATCGGCGCTGACGTTATCGCAGAAGCTGTGAAATTCTCCGGCTCCTGAGCACTGAGTAAAACACCTGCCTCGCTGCCCGCCATTCGGTGGGCAGCCTCCCTTTATCCAATGCAGAACTAAAATGACTGAGCGCACACCCTCAGGGGTTCTCGATCGCGTGGAAGAAACTCTTATTGCTGCCGTACTTGGCATCATGACGCTGATCACCTTCGCCAACGTCGTCGCTCGCTATGTGTTCAACAGCAACATCCTGTGGGCACTGGAGACGACGGTTTTTCTGTTTGCGTGGCTGGTTTTAATTGGTTGTGCCTATTGCGTCAAACGCAACGCCCATCTCGGCGTGGACGTGGTCGTCAATCTGTTTCCGCCACAGGGCAGAAGAACACTCACTTTAATTGCGGCAGGTGCCTGCCTGCTCTTCTGTGCGCTGGTTCTCTATGGCGCTTTCGAATACTGGCTGCCGTTCGCCGGCAGCCGCGCCTGGTACGAAGTAGACGACATCCCCATGCCTGAATTTCTGCAGTTTCTGTCTGCCTCTATGAACGAGGGCGAGCGCTGGGAAAAACTGCCACGTTTTATTCCGTATTTCTGCCTGCCACTGGGTTTTGCGCTGCTGACGTGGCGATTCATTCAGGCAAGCATACGTATCCTCAACGGCACACAATCATTGCTGATTGCTTCACACGACGCACCCGACAACGATGAAACTCAAGCCGAGGGAGCCCGTTCATGAGCATCCTTCTGCTGTTCGGTATGGTGATCGGCCTGCTGCTGATTGGCGTACCCATCGCCATCAGCCTTGGCCTTGCATCCATTCTATTTCTGCTGATGCTGTCGGATACATCGCTGGCGTCGATTGCGCAGTCATACTTCAGCGCATTCTCCGGGCACTACACGCTACTGGCGATCCCGTTTTTTATTCTTGCCTCAACGTTTATGTCGACCGGCGGTGTGGCAAAACGGGTTATTCGATTTGCCATTAACAGCGTTGGCCACTTTAAAGGCGGGCTTGCGATCGCCGGTGTCTTTGCCTGCATGTTGTTCGCAGCGCTTTCCGGATCTTCGCCGGCAACCGTGGTTGCGATTGGCAGCATCGTCATCGCCGGCATGCGACAAGTTG
Organism: uncultured Granulosicoccaceae bacterium; assembly: GCA_964646405.1. Taxonomy (GTDB): domain Bacteria; phylum Pseudomonadota; class Gammaproteobacteria; order Granulosicoccales; family Granulosicoccaceae; genus CAKZSB01. Next base: position 25,218 of record CAZYDV010000037.1, read on the forward strand.
GCTACACGAAAGAATTCGCCGCTGGTGTGATCTGCAATGCCGGCACACTCGGCATCCTGATTCCGCCTTCTATTGTGATGGTGGTCTACGCAGCATCCGTTGATGTATCAGTCGGGCGCATGTTTCTGGCCGGCGTACTGCCCGGTTTGATCGCGGGCTTTATGTTGATGCTCGGCATTTATCTGTGGGCGCACTTCAAGGGCCTGCCATCACAGCCGAGAGCCTCGTTCTCCGAGTGGCTGGCGTCAGCACGCGATGCCGGCTGGGGGCTTTTTCTGATTGTGATCATTCTGGGCGGAATCTATGGTGGTATTTTCACCCCGACCGAAGCGGCTGCTGTCGCCGCGGTCTACGCCTTTATCGTGGCCAATTTCATCTATCGCGATATGGGTCCACTAAGCCTCGAAGATGGTGGCTCGATCCCGCTGTATAAAAAACCTCAGGCACTGATCACCGCCTGGTTTCATCCGGACACGCGAGACACGCTGTTCGAAGCAGGCAAACTGACCATTGTTTTATTGTTCATCATCGCCAACGCACTGGTGTTAAAACATGTGTTGACCGAAGAGCGGATACCACAAACGATTACCGAGGCGATGCTCGCCGCGGGACTTGGTCCGATTACATTCCTGATTGTCGTCAACCTGCTGTTGTTGATCGGTGGACAATTCATGGAACCATCAGGGCTGATTGTTATTGTTGCCCCACTGGTGTTTCCGATCGCAATTGAGCTTGGCATCGATCCGATTCACTTAGGCATCATTATGGTAGTGAATATGGAGATTGGCATGATCACACCACCGGTGGGATTGAATCTCTTTGTCACAGCAGGGGTGGCGAAGATGTCGGTCATGGGTGTGGTTAAGGCTGCCCTGCCCTGGGTGGGGATCATGTTCATCTTTCTGATCCTTGTCACCTACGTACCGTGGATTTCAACCTGGTTGCCCACATCACTCATGGGGCCGGAGATCATCACACGTTAACCCATGCCGTGCATTCACCACTGACGC
>CAZYDV010000038.1:0-25679 GCA_964646405.1 uncultured Granulosicoccaceae bacterium
CAGCGCGATGGTGCTGTTGATCGGCGTCTTTTTCATCTTTCAGGCGCTCACCATCGAGACCTCACGCGAGTCCGTCGGCCCGCGAACCCTGCCCCTGATCCTTGCCGTATCACTGGTGCTCGGCGGCCTTTGGCTGGCAATGCGCGCTTTTTTTGGCAAAACCGACGACCTGAAAGACGGCTACGGTTTTTTAGAGAGCGACGTCCGCCGCATATTTATGGTCGTGGCTTGCGGCGTGTTGTTTGTCTTTGTTTTCTGGGGTTTCGGCTACTTCACCGCCATTATCTTCACCCTGATCGCCATGCTCTATACCTTCGGGGTGCGCAACTGGCTGGCGATGATCGTCGGCGCCGTCATTCTCGCTTTCATCTTTCAGTGGGTATTCATGGGCGTCATGCTGCTGAACGATCCGAAAGGGGCCATTGTCGATTTAAGGCCCTACACCAACTGGATCACAGGGGCAAAATAGTTGCAGAACCAATGCGCAGGTGTAGAAGCGTTTTTCGAGTCATTCGGGTTTCTGTCGATTTTTTTCGATATCTCCTGCGGGTTTGTCATCCTGTTCAATGACCCGTACGCTCTGACGTTCGTGGTGCTGGCAGCGTTTGTCGGCATTATATTCGGCGCCCTGCCCGGCCTGACCGCCGCCGCGGCCATTGCGATGATGCTGCCGATACTGATCGCCTACAACGACGAGATTGGCGGACTGGCGGGGTTGGCTTTCCTTTATGTGATCGGCAAGTCCGGTCGCTACGGGGGCTCGATAGCCGCCATCCTGTTTAACACGCCCGGCACCGCAGCATCTGCTGCGACTATGCAGGACGGCTACCCGATGACCCAAAAGGGCCAGACCGGCAAAGCACTGAAAACAGCCACAGTATCCTCGGCCTACGGTGACTACTTCGGCGAGATCGTGCTGATTTTTGGCGCAGTCTCGATTGCCGCCTTCACCCGACAGTTCGGCCCGCCAGAGAACTTTGCCATCTATCTAATGGCGTTTGTGGTGATTGGCTCAGTGGTCAGCGACAGCATCATCAAAGGCATTATCTCAACCCTGTTTGGCGCGATAGTCGGCCTGATCGGGGAAGATATCATCACCGGACAGTTCAAGATGACCATGGGCATCGACGAACTCGAATCAGGTATGGCGCTGGTGCCGTTACTGATCGGCGTGTTCGTCATTTCAGAAGTCATCATTCAGGCTGAAAAAGCCGCCAAGGTCAAAATGGTTGATCTCGCACCGGATCGCGTAGAGGATCCGACCGCTCACTACTTCACGTGGGCCGAATTCAAACGTTGTATACCGCTGATGTTTCGCTCGTCGATTTACGGCTCACTGATTGGCATGATGCCGGGTCTCGGGTCTTCCGTGGCGTGTTTCGTCGCCTACGACGAAGAGAAACGCAAAGCAAAAAACAAAAGTGAATGGGGTACTGGCGTAGTCGAGGGCATCGCCGCGCCTGAGTCTGCTAACAACGCAGTATCCGGCCCTTCGATGATTCCTCTGCTGACACTCGGCATTCCGGGCTCCACCATCGCAGCCGTCCTGATCGGCATGTTTCTGGTTAACGGCCTGCAACCGGGCCCGAGTATTTTTGCTACCGAGCCGCCATTGTTCATGGGCGGTCAATTGATCAGCCCGCGTGAATTTATCTTCGGTGTATTCGCAGCCGGCCTGATCGGCATTGCCTGCTATGCATTGATCGGCTACTTCGCCGCCCCTTTCATTGGGCGCATGATCGCAATCCTGCCGACTCAGTACCTCTATCCGTTTATCTTCATGACCGCACTTGCCGCCAGTTACTCATCACGCGCTTCAATCTGGGACGTGGGCTTCGCGTTGCTGTTCGGTGTCATTGGCTACGCCATGCGACGCACCAATTTTTCCGCCGCAGCCTTCATCATTGCATTTGTACTCACGGCCAGTATGGAAGAAGCCTTCCGCCAGTCGATGATCATCTCCGACAAGGGATTTCTGATCTTCACAAGCTTCGAATACCAGGGCAAGTTCTCATACGCACCAATCTTTTTGATCATCGGAGCGGCGGTCGTGCTTTTTCGCGCCTGGAGCACTTATCGCGCACGAAATGACAATTAACACCGAGTAGAATTTTCCCTGACCCAACTGCCTGGTCAGTATCGTGATGCCGTTTGATATTCGCTTCATCCCGATCTTCGCCTGCGGCTTTGTCGGCGGCCTGTGCGCCTATGTAATCGGCATACCGATGCCATTTGTTCTCGGCGGTATAGGCGGCGCCGCAAGCTTCGTACTCTGGTACGAGCGTGACGGTCGGCAACTACCCGCGATCTCGCGCTGGGTTCGGCTGGTTTTCATGGCCATCATCGGCACTATGATCGGTTCGCGATTCTCGCCCGAACTCCTGCCGTTACTGCCACAGTACTGGATCTCTGTTGCGGCGCTGATCCCGTTCATACTGTTGGCACATGTCGGCAGTTTTGCGATCATGGTCAAACTCGGTGGCTACAAAAAACTCGACGCCTACTACGCTGCCTTACCCGCCGGCATCATTGATTCTGTCGCACTGGCAGCGGCAGCCGGCGCCGACTTGCGTATTGTCACTGCACAGCATTTTATGCGTATCATTCTCGTGGTTTGTTCGATACCACTGCTGTTTTTTTTCATCCAGGGTGATGCAGTCGGATCGCTGGCGGGCGATACGATGTCCAGCACCGACACCGATTTCAAAGACGTCGTCTGGGTATTGGCGGTCGCAGTGACCGGACTGTTTTTTGGCAGACTCAGCCGGCTGCCGGTATCACACATGCTCGGACCGCTGATACTGACCATTGTCCTGTCAGTCACCGGGTTGGTCGACATACAGATACCCGCCTGGTTGGGCCACGGCGCGCAATTTATAATCGGCACGGCACTGGGCGCGCAGTTTTCGGGGATTTCCCGCAAACTATTGGTGCGCGGACTGGGCATGGGGCTGATCGCTGGCGGTTACATGCTCGCACTGGCAGCCACGTTCGCTACATTACTGACACCAGTGGTCCCAGCCGATTTCGGTGCGATGTTTATCAGCTTCGCGGCCGGTGGAGTGGCCGAGATGAGCCTGATTGCGCTATCTCTCAACTTCAACCCGGTGGTGGTAGCCATGCACCATCTGCTGAGAATCTTGTTGACAGTATGGCTTGGCCGCACACTATCGAGTTACTTCGTTCCTCGCAGATCTAATGGCTGACAGCATCGTCCGATATAGACAACGATGCAAAATAGCAGTTACTGTGCTGCAAATGAGGAGCGCATTTTAGCCGCCCACACACCATCGATACACACAATTACCCACAGCGATCGAAAGCTTGTGATCAGGCTGTCGTCTGCGCGATAGCGCCTGATCTCGGCATCAAGATGCGCTTTGTCATCCGAGGCCTGCAACACCTTTATATCCACAAAACGCGAATAGCACCAATCACCGCCGGCACGATGCAGGAAGTCATTAAAGTAGTGCTCAGGGGTATCCCAGATCTTAAGCGCCGTGCCACTTAGTCGAATGTGGGGAAAGTGCAGTGTGCCGACGAGCGCGTCATCATCGCGCGCGTTCAGTGCCTCAATGTGTTGATCCATGACTTCAAGCGCGAAACGAACAGACGGACGATTCATCGCAATTCGGCCAGGCTGTGGCTAACCGATGGTATTGAATTCAGATGGCAGGATTGGAACATAGCCTTTCTACCTTCGCAGTTTTAGTTTTCAATGACGTGACAACTGCGATCGTTGAACAAAAAACGTTCTAGTCACGTAGCGTCAGCATGTAGGCGACAAAATCCGCATCATCCCATTCGCGAGGACCAATAGCATGGGCGATAATTTTACCCTGCGCTGACACGATGAAAGTCGTTGGCAAGCCGAGCACGTTCCAACTTGAAAACGTCCTCCGGCTGCCCATCAAGACGGGAAAGTCGATCGGCACACGCTGCAAGAACGCAGCAATCTCGGCAGGGGATTCACCGACATTGATGGCAAGCATCCCGACTCCGTTCTCCACCAACTGAGCGGCAGCGCGATTCATCGCCGGCAACTCGTGCACACAGGGGCCGCACCAGGTGGCCCAAAAGTTGATGATCCAAGGCTTTCCTCCAAGCGTGGCCACATCCCACGCCATGCCGTTCAAATCCTGCAGCTCGAACACAGGCAACGCCCTATCCACCGGCGACAGTGGCACGTCGGCACTTGACCCACGCGGCATCGCGCACAGCAACATGCTGCACAACAGCACTGCAATCGCGCCGAACCGAACTCGAAACGCCTGGATAGACGTGATCGGAGACACCCGCAACAACACTTAGCCAGGCAAGTACTTTCTCAACACCGCCGCCATACTCTCGGCGTTGAGAATAGGTGGAAACAAGGTATCCAACTCACCGTCAGGCCCCATCAGAAAAAAGAAACTGGCATGCTGAACGACAGGATGCCCACCCAGCTCAACATCCAGCACCTCTGGCTTTTGACCATACGCTTCGTATACGGGCTTCAGTTGCTCCAATGTGCCCGTCAGCCCGGTTAACGCAGGATGGTAGCCACCCAGGCTCTCGCGCAGCACTTGCGGTGTGTCGTTGGCAGGATCTACCGTGATGACTAAAGCTGCAAATTGATCCAGTAGACTCGCTGAATCGCCATCCAGCAACGCCAGTGCATCGCCGATTCGCTTCAAACTAATGGAGCACATGACCTGGCAATTGCTATAGCCGAAAAACACCAGCATATGCTTGCCGGCATAGGTCTTGTCAGTGACCGGGTTTCCAAAATGATCTGTCAGTGAAAAGGCCCCACCTAAATCAGCCAGATTCGCTGGCAGCTCAGACAGTGACATTGAATGCCCGAGCGGTGCATTGTCGGCTGTCGGTTCTACCTTGATGCCCGCGTCGTCGTGATTCACGCCATTGTGGGCAAAACCTGCCCCGACCGATAGCGAGAGAATCGTCGTAACCAGACAACTTTTGAGCAAACGGCCTGCAAAACCCTTGGTGGGCCGTGGATTCACGAGACTCACTGAAAATACTCCTCGTCGGCATCGATGCCGATACCTAATCGTCCGTCCTTCGTGAGCACCTCGTCCACACGACCGTCGTTTAGATACCACTTGCCCGCCAAGCCGACAGGCTTGCCGCTACGTTTGGCCCACGCCTGATTGAACTGTGTCGCCTTTTTCCACTGGCCGCCAGGTTCTCGCATATTCTGCACCTGAAAAAAACGAACCCCTTCATGATCGGTGAACAGCCCATTGATTTCGACCGGGCGGCCACAAAAGCCGATCAACTCATCGGCAGCGCCCGTGTAGTTGGTGAGGTTCTTGGAAATCAGTATCAGCCCCTGGTCCCCGGTTTTGATTCCCAGCTGACGACTACCATCGCCACAATTGTCAGCACAGTTTCCACTCAACTCGCACAAGACATCTACAACGCTTCCGCTGAGCGCCGCCTGTTCCGCGGCAGTGATCGGCCAATTGGCAATCTTGCCCGGTCCACTCGCACAGGCGGTCAACAGCAATGCCGAAACAACGATCAGTGAAAGCGACTTAAACCATTTGAATAACCCATCGCCGGCAAGCCGCGAAAACGGGATCTTGCGGTTGCAAAAATTCATGGTCGCGCCTCTCCCGGAATCACACCAAAGCGCTCGTGACTGAGGTTCACAATGCCATTGTCCGCCAAAACCTCTTCAACAGTGAGATAGCTCAGTCCATCCAGCTCGAAAACAGTGCCCTTGACCGTCAGCTCATGGCTCTGCACATTCAATAAAGCCTCGTTGGCAACACTGGTGTCGTCACCTTCGAATGACAAAATGATGTACACTTTTTTATCATCTTTGCTAAGCAAACCCACCGGAATGCCGCCGGCGGCACACCACACCGCACAGACATGATGGGCCGTGCCGGTAACCGCCTGTGAAGACCCCATTACCTGCGACACATAACACCAGGTATCAATCATCTCGCCGGTCAAGGTGACTTGCTTGCTCTGCATGGCATGCACGGGCGCTATCGCCAGCGATGCCACCAGTGTCGCCAACAAACGTACAGACCGCGGCTTGAAAATACCCGCATTGCGACGGTGGCGGACACGACCGACCACACCAAAAACCCGTTCCAGCACATTGTTAATCATGCGATAGTCCTGTCTCTAATTCGGCGTGATGAATGTTACCACGGCTGCAAAACGACTCAACACCAGCCCGGACTTATCATGAGGGGGCGAGAAAATCGCGCAGACAATAGGTTCCGCAGCGGTTAGCCTCGCCCCGGTTGTCTGACAATACCATCGGTGACTGACAGATCAAGCAATGAGTTGACAGACTCAACTGAGCCTGTAACAAACGTCACTATTAACTAACGGCACATCTGCCGCACCACCACGGGTTCACTGGGCGGCATCATTCTGTATAGGCCTCAAACTCAAGGTGAGTGATACCAACCCTTGGGATTCCCAGACCTTTGACTACCCACGTGCATGCCGAAAGCTTATTCGAACAGGGTGATGAACATAGCCATCAGTATCCGAAACAGTCGATCGGGTTTTGCAGAACGCATCTACTGAGAGTCAACCAAGCGAACTTTACCCACCGAACCAAGCTGCCAACGCCTATCCGGCCGAGCCGTTCACAGGCAGCGTGAAACTGAACTCAGATCCTTCGCCTGGCGTACTGCTAAGCGCGATTTCGCCACCCAGCAAACGGCACAAACGCTGACTGATCGCAAGCCCCAAACCGGTGCCGCCATACTGACGGGTCGTGGATGTATCCGCTTGAGAGAAATCTTCAAACAGCCGCGCACTCTGCGAACTGGAAATCCCGATCCCGGTATCCTTTACCGTAAACAGGACTGCTGGATTTTCCCCATCCGCGATTTCAGCCACTTCAAGACTGATGCTTCCATTTTCAGTAAATTTGCAGGCGTTACTCAATAAATTCAGAACAATTTGTTTCAATCTAAACGGATCGGTTTGCAGGCGCTCAGGTGTGCCATGGTAGACGAGAGCCAAATCGTTACCTCGATTACTGGCTATTGGCTCTACCGTAGCAATCAAATCATCGAGCAGCGCCGGTAACTCTACACTCTCTACGATCAACTGAATTTTTCCAGCTTCAATTTTAGAAAAATCGAGAATGTCGTCGATCAAATGAAGCAAATGCCGGCCTGAACCAGCAACACGATCATAGGGCTCAGTATCCTTGTTTTCGTCTTCGGCCTCTTCGCGCAGCATCTCACTAATACCAATTACCGCGTTGAGAGGCGTACGTAATTCATGACTCATGTTGGCCAGAAACTGGCTTTTGGTCAACGCTGCCGACTCTGCCTGCTCCCGAGCCTCAATCAACTCAGCAGTGTTTTCATCAACCTGCTGAATCATTCGGTTGTACGAGACAATCACCCTGCCAAGTTCATCCTCAGAATCCCAGTCAACCTGCTTGCTGCCTTGCCCGGTTTCAGCGCGCCGTATGGAGGCTACCAAACGCTGCAGAGGCCTGCCTACAATTAACTGCAGCGCAACGAATGCAACGATGGAGGCAACGGCAACCAGTAACAACAGGAACAAGGAGCCAACCAGAATTTCCCTTCTAAGCTCCCCAAGCATTGGCTCACTGGTGTAATACAGATTCAGATCACCCAGGTTCAGACCTTCCAAAAGCAACTGATCAGTGACCTTCAGCTCATCGTCACTATCCTGCGCGCACTCTTGCGGCCAACTATATCTGGCAGGTTCATCTGGCTCAAATACCTCAACACAGGTTATTTCTGGATGTAGTGCTATCGTTTCTATACTTCTCTGAAGACTGTCATAGTCCAGAGTCCACAGCGGATAGGCGACAGCTCTTCTATGAACCTCGGCGATGGTTTCAACCTTCCCCAACAGGCCCGCCTGTGTTTTCTTGATAATCACATAGGCGTAGCTGGCCATCAACACCACTGCAAGCAATGCCAGAAACGGTATCAAAATACCCAAAAACTTCAACGATATACTACGAAGTACTCTCGACAGTATCATCATATGAAATCGGGTTGGCGATATGTGGGATGGATGGAATTGCTGACAGGCTTAAAAAGCGTTTGGCATTGTAACCGGCCAACCTCTCTACTCAAGATAATGACCAATAATACGGCCAAGCGAACCATCAGCTCTCGAGTCCGCGATAAATGCGTTCATTTTTTTGAGTAGATCCGGCTTGCTTCTGTTCACAGCAAACGAGAATTCGAATTCATACATAGGCTGGTCTGAGAATACGAAATCACTCACCGGCAAACCAAGCGACTTGATATAGTGAGGCGACACAAACACATTTCCAAAATAGGCATCGATACGACCTTTGGCCAACATCCCGATAGCTTGTGTGTGGTGATCAACACGGACATCCTTGATCATTCTCGCGTTCAGCAGGTTGTCAAATTCACCGTAACTGTAGCCGCGGATCGCCCCGACTGTGCGACCTCGCAAGTCGATCATTTTCGTGTAATTGAAACCGCTGCCTTTATGGGTGATGACGACATCTTTTGTCACCACCAGGGGTTCGGTAAATTGATAGTGTTGCTTTATTTCGGCGGATACGAACAAAGGGCTGTTGAACATCAGGTCGATAGCTTCTCCATTGGCCATTTTCAGGTTTGCCCGTTTTCTTGTGAGCAATGAATGCGTGCGAGTAAATTCCGGATAGGACTCCTCGAAGGCATCGAGCAGGTCAAATACAATCCCGCGGTAGCGTACAGTGCCGCCACTTCGCTCTATAATGGAGTATGGCTCGTAACCGTTCGGGCCCACGTGAACTGAATATTCGGCAGCCCACACATTGCCACAACAGAAGACCAGTGAAATAATCGCCAACTGACGAAAACGCATGAATATTGATCCGTGAATGATTGATGTAGCCAACATACGTTTCTGACGCTGCATTGTTTCTACAAGATCGACGCAGGCCAGCAAATTGTGTATAAAGATTAACATAATCACCTGCCAAGCAACACTGTTTCGGGTTTGGAATGACAAGCAAAACAATACTCTATATTGAAGACAACGAAGACAACGCCTATATGTTGTCACGGCGTCTTAAACGACGCGGCTATACTGTTGTGGTAGCGATTGACGGCGGCGCTGGCGTTAAAAAAGCTGAAGAAATACAACCAGACATTATCCTGATGGATCTCAATCTCCCGGTAATCGATGGCTGGGCTGCCACCAAGATTCTCAAGGCCAATGGTTCCACTGCGCAAATTCCAATCATCGCCGTCTCATCTCACGTGTTGCCTGGCGAGCGAGACATTGCGCTCGCGGCAGGATGCAATGAGTACGAAACGAAACCAATCAACTTTACGCGTTTGCTGGAAAAAATTCAGCTGGTCGAAAAATCAAGCTCGAATGCTGTTGACTCCGCTTAATTGACGCGGCCTATTCAATACCGGGATAGACGTACCCTACTCCACGCACCGTTTTAATGATCGCTGGCTTAGATGGATCGATTTCAATTTTCTTGCGTACCCGGCCGATTCGGCTGTCGATACTGCGATCAAACGGGCCGGACTGATCCTTATTGGCCATTTCAAGAAGCATGTCCCGTGTCAGCACTCTGCCAGGGTTCTCAGAGAACACTTGCAGCAGATCAAATTCCATCGACGTCAGTTCAATAAGATCGCCACTACTGTCCTTCAGCGTTCGTGCTTTCAGATCGATTGTGTATCTGCCCAATGCCAACATCTCCCCCACATCAGCATGCGTCGCAACGTGTCGAGTAGTATCTGTAGTTCTTCGCAGCAATGCCTTGATGCGCGCCATCAGCTCTCTTGGTTCAAACGGCTTGGTGACGTAGTCATCAGCACCAATCTCAAGCCCAAGCACTCGATCCAACAACTCTGTGGATGCCGTCAGCATGATGATCCCCAAGGAGTGATGCTCCCTCAGGTGGCGTGCCAGCGTAAAGCCGTCCTCACCAGGCATGGTGACATCCAGTAGCACGATATCAACAGGATGCTCGGCTATATGCTCACGCATCGCAACGCCACCGTCGGCAGTCAGCACGGTAAATCCGTGCTTTTGCAAATAGGTCCGCACCATCCAGCGCTGGTTTTCGTCGTCATCCACAACGAGCACCGTCGCAATACTATCGTTTGCCATTTGAGAAAATCCCTGAAACGCAGGCCTCCCCCGCCTGGCCGATTGTAAACCAGCCAGATGGCTATTTTCGATCACTCACTGCGAGTCGACCACCTCTTCCGACGATGATTCCGGCATACCGGGCGTCGTTTTTTGACAAGTCTCGGCAGCGTCGGCAGCGGCCTGAATACGCTGATAGATCTCCTCGCGATGAACCGGGACCTCTCGGGGGGCGTCAACCCCAATTCTTACCTGACTGCCCTTAATGCCAAGGACAGTTATTTTCACCTCATCACCAACACAAATCGTCTCGTCTGAACGACGGGTTAGAATCAACATACCTTTTCTCCATAAAGCGGATGTGGCTGAACAATCGATTGCGAAAGGACACCGCGACCGTTGTGGACACTATTGTGGTCAGCGCAATTTGCAAACGGTTGTCAGCGCCGTGTCAACCAGCGGAGATTTGTGTCAATTGTGTCAATCCCGGCGAATTTGGGGCTTTCAATTGTAAAATCCGTGTGACAATCGCCATAACTGTGGTATACACGTAGAAAATTCACCCCACTCTTTGCGCGCGACATTGAACGCAAACAACTGGTTGATTACGCTGCCGTCAGAACACCTTTGCTGATCACAGCACGAGCTGCGTGCCCACCACGCCCCAACCCACACACAGGGTTTAGGTCGACACATCGGCTGCCGTCTCTGCACCGCCATAGAAACGAACCTATTCGTAGCCGGACACCCCACCACACCTGACGCGCGTGCTCGGCAAAGGCGCCAACAGCAGTAAGCACACAGTCACCTGAACATACGTTTGCCTACCCAACCCGTGAGCGAGGCCTTTACCCACACCGCGTCAAACAACCACAGCCTGGACGCGCTGAGGACACGAGATTCGCACAAAGGCAGCATCCTCGATTTACTCAACTCCCTGCACAAAACAAGACGCCCACCGAGTACGTTTGTGCCTGCCACTAACTATCTCTTACAAAAAATGCTTCAATTCGGATCATCCACGGACACTGCGTTCGATTACCTTTCCAAAGCCATTTCACGAGGCAAAAACTTGAAACGCTGAGGATGGAGAGAGCGGCTACCTGGATTCAACCGGCTGCCACAACCGTTCACAGGCAACACCGTGCGAGCACGCAGGCAAGTCGATCGGTTGGAAAACAGGCATGTACGTTTCAGTAGCAGCTGGCCAGGTGCAGCCAAACAGGTGCGACTGAACAGGTCGCTACCGATACCTGCCATATTTACAACACGGACGCACGCCTAAATCCCTCTAGATCAACCATCACGGCTGGTGAGACAACTGGCTCAGAGACAAATGATAACTACCATGTTAGACAAGGACTTGGAAATGCACTCGGCTGCCTGTACGCTCACCAAAGACTGACAGGTAACTGAAGTTGAATCCGCGAACCATGAGAATATGCTGAGGAGAAACGAAAGCATGCTGATGTCGAACAAGACGGTAATTGTCACCGGGGGGAATTCCGGCATCGGTAAAGAATCAGCGCTTGCGCTGAGTAGAATGGGTGCACATGTCGTCATTGCGTGTCGCGACACGGTTCATGGCAATGAAAAGCCAGTAGCAGACGTGATAACTGAAATTAAAGGCCTGGTACCAGGAGCGCAGTTATCATTTATACCGCTGGATTTGGCAAGTCTTGCATCTATTCGTCAGTTCGCCGAGCTGTTTACAAAGACGCATGATCAGCTGGATGTATTACTCAACAATGCTGGCGTGTTAAGCATGGAGAAAAAGATGACCTATGACGGATTTGAACTGACAATGGGAACCAACCATTTAGGTCCTTTTCTACTAACCAATTTGCTATTGGAGCAGATAACCAACACGCCAAATTCTCGTATTGTAAACGTGTCGTCAAAAGCACATTCAAATGGCAAACTGGTCTTTGCTAACAACACTATTGAGACCCGATGGCCCTATACCGGACTATCCGCCTATGCCGACTCAAAGCTTGCGAACATCTTTTTTACACAGGAACTGGCCGAACGTTTAGCGGGGACCAGCACCACCGTTAACGCCTTACATCCCGGCGGTGTGGCCACGAATATATGGCCTGACCCTAAAGGAGTTATGGGCATGATCAAAAGACGAATGATCAAGAACCTGAACGCACCGGAAAAAGGGGCGCGGACTTCTGTTTTTCTTTGTTCGTCCCCCGAAGCGCAGAACGTATCGGGTAAGTACTTTCACAGAAGCAAGCAGGTACTACCCAACAAACGAGCACAGGACAAAAGCGTTCAGAAGAAACTCTGGCAGGTCTCCGCAGCGTCTACCGGGCTTAGCTGAATATCAATTCACGAAGTACGACACTATTCGAATACCGATTCCCAGCGGCCCGTATGATCACTAACGGTAAGATATTCTGTTAGATTGGAGCCTGGACTTGAATCTAAGCCCACTGGCCTCGGAAACACAGCCTGGGTCAATAACACTCCGGAATCAGCGAACGTCGATGGGAAGATTCCTCTGATGGATCAAGCTGATAAGCTGCATGTCCCTTGAGCATTCCAGTCCAGCTGCAGACTGAACGAATCGAAATAGTCTCAATCATGCAAAAAACAAAGCAGCAGATGAATGCCCATTTCATATCGATCAGGTCGCCGCCGCATTTTTAGAAGTGCACCGATCTCAACGTTGTTCCAGTGAGCGTAACGTGGTCCTTGGAAAATTCGCAGTAGCAATCGAAAATCGACCTCGAAATAGATCATCGGCTCCGGCCACGAAGCCTCAATGTTGTCGATAATCTTAAACCCGGAGTCGTCGTTTCCACAGTTAATCTGCAGCAGCTTCTTCTCTGGCAACCGGATTAAGATGATCGTACTTGTTGCAAAGCCAATCTCAAGGCGTTTGCGTTCGAGACGCTGGTGCGCATTGGGGATAATCCCCTCAAAGTCGGTAAGTGTCGGGGATGAGTCATCTTCGTAGGTGTACTGCTTTTTCGATAGCACATCCTCGATATAGCTCCATCGTTCAGACCGGTCAATCGGCTGATAAGCGCGCGTTTGACACTCGGCCCCCAGATCAAAGGTCTCGCCGGAATTGAGTAGAATCGGACGAGCACCCTCTGATGGAATGGTCTCTTGCAAACTGAAGAACTCTACGGCTTCTTCAAGTTCCGGATTTGGCGAAAACTTGTTTAACTCCCAGTTCGAACCGCCCAGTACATAAGTGCCGGCAAAGGGCATGTAAAACCGAGGTTGTATTTTCTCGATGATTTTCGCCCCCAGGCCAAGGCTCTTTAGGCGCGTGCGTTCTTGTGCGGCACGCATCTCGGGTTCGTTATAGTCCATCATCGCGTAGGGATAGAGCGATGCGCCGGTATAACCGACCAGCAGAAAATCAATTCTGGGGTATTGTTGTTTGACTTTGTCAATCGCTTCGGAGGCGATTGGATACGGACAGTCGTTGGTATTTAGCAGTACGAATTCGCCATTGTCAATCACGCACATCGAATCGATTTGATTGGTACCGTTGGTTTGTGCCGAGTACGAAAAGCAGCCGAACGCCCGCCCGCATATCTGCGGGTTGCAGTTATCAGCGGCTACAATATTGATGTAGACATCATCCCTCAACAGGGTTCGCTGATTGTTCACGATTTCGATTGCTTGAAAACCAAGCGATTCAATCCGGCGCTTCAGGAACGGCTGGGCGTATTTGTGAATCAAAACAGGAATCGATCTGTCAAGCCGCTCCATCGTTGCCACACAAAAATGATCAGGGTGAATGTGGCTGACATAGATGTAGTCAATGTCTGCGAGAATCGAGTCGCCGAGTGAATATGGCGGATACAGATACCAGGCTCCGTAGTAGATTCCATCGTCGAGCCAGGGGTCGGTGAGGATTTTGACGCCGTTGACTTCAATGATCTCGGTCGCTGAGGTGAGGTGAGTTATCTTCATTGATCGCTCAACCGTACGATCATTGATATACCTCTTCCGAACTCCAGACGTGCGGACGATTCTCTCAGGTCAACATACTTTTCAACTCCCTGGCTCAGCAGGAAGTTCGAGATCCGGCAACGAGAAAGGTGTGCGGCTTTTCCGGATTCCGGGTGCTTCGCGTAGTTAGAATTCTCGTTGACAAGAAACTGTTGTATCTCAAACTCTGCCTGCTCGCTGACGATCTCCAGCCCGTGTGACTGGAGCAGCCTGCGCAACGAATCGAATTGGAAATAGTGAAGGTGTTGTGGTGGCACAAACCACGTATTCCCAGTGAAATCATTATCGAGCAGATACTGATGGAATTTGGAATAGTCGTTGGGCACGTCAATGCACAATAGCGTTTCTGAATCCATCACAGTTTTGAGCAGTTCAATAGACACCGATGGGTCGATTGCATGCTCAAGTATGTTCTTCAACAGAATGACGGAATAACGCTCCCCGCTGGACGCCAGTTTTTCAATAGCAGACTCGAACTCGCCCTTGATCAACGACGCCACTAGATGTGGGTGGTGCGACCCGAGACCAAAGTCAGAATAGTCAACGCACGTGACTTGCCAGTCTTTTTGAAAGAAGAAGTCAGCCTGAAACCCTTCACCGCAACCCACGTCGAGGAACGATCTGCGCTTGCTGTCGACAAAGGTTCTTTCGTAGAGATACTCAAGGATGTGACATTCAATCTGGAAGTAGTCATGCTCCTCTTTTGAATAAGTCCTGTTGTATTGGCCAGTATTGCCTTGGTAGTAAAGCTGCTCGTAAAACTCAGCTAATTCCTGTTTTGATGGAAGTGGAGTGACGGAGAAAAAACCAAATTGTTCGTTTCGATGAAGTTCGAATGCGCATTCCTTGAGCATGGATTCCTTCGGGTACGTTTTGACGGATGTCGGCGCGAGCACCGGGTAATGCTTTGCTGCATGAGTCGCAGAAATTGTGAAAGTTGTGGGGCACGTCGCATGCCAGAAGGACTGGTTGTCATGTCATCTTTATTCAAAACCGTGGGCGCACAAATGCTATTTTTTCCCCTATCAGCACTATTTTCCAAGTCGTTGAGTCCGGAATGCCCCCATCATCGGTTCTCGCGAGCAGTCTGCTGACCTTCAATGACATCGCTCTCAAATATTCTGGAAAATTCGTGCTTACCGATAGCCGTCAGGCAATAACTGAACTGACAGCGAAGCGATTCGATACCAGGGATCCCAACGCTACTTTAGACACACGACTCAAAATCTCGAACTACGCGGTCGCCCGACCCGTTGGCAAATCACTCACTTGCGTCCTTCTACTCTGCTTCTTTGGCATCATCTGATTCCGCCATCTACTGTTGTACGCCAATACGCCACGGTAACGGGCCAGATTCACACGTACCTTCGGGACTACTGCTTTATCTTCTCGACACCATTTAGCCGGTCGGCCGAACTGGTAGAATAACTCCTGAGGATAAACGCGGCGTAATTGCGACCCACTTGACCGCCGTTGTACAACGACTTAAAACAAACCCCGCTCATTGGCTCATACTAACCACCCAATTGAGGACCGACACAAAGACCTGGTCAGTTCTGTTCGTTCAAACCAGGGTATACCTAAGCATCAATTTCCACCTGGGTAGTAAATCCTCAGATCAGGCAAACGGGCTTTACAACAACTGTATAAAATCACCGATAAAGGGCGATCTATCCCGTTAGCTAAGTCACTCGTTTGATTGCTTGAATTATCCTATGCCCAACTTCATCGCTCTCCAGCAACAGATGTCCAGCGCCTGCGATAGCGTGAAACCGGCAATTCGGTAGTGTCTTCGAAAATGCTTTTGCAGGCGATATCGGGACCAAAGTATCAGACTCGCCGTGCCATAGAAAAATTGGACATGAAATTTCCGCAAAGTCTATGCCCCAGGAACGCGACACCAAATATAAATCAGTGTACGCAGCCGCATATCCTTGTCTGTAGGCCTCCCGAATATGCTCTACCATTCCGTCCAATTTCCCCTTTTGTATAATTCCTTCTACTACAGCTTTATCCCAATCGCATAGATGAGGCATCAATCCCTTCAACATTTTCTCAGGATTTTTTCTATAGTGGTGAACGGCGTATTGGTATAGCGGCTTTAATAGCCAAGGAACATATCCCGACACTAAAAATGCAATTTTGTTTCCTACAGACATTCCTCTGAAGAAGCCTTCTGTTTGCATTGGTGAAGCACTTGCGATCAAAATAGCCGACACCACTCTATCTGGAAGATTCGATGCACATGCCAGAACATAAGGGCCTCCACCTGATACGCCTGCGACATGGAACTTTCTAATTCCGAGATAATTGGCCAGCTCCTCAATATCTCTTGAGTAACCAGAGATACTCCTGTTTTCCAGTGGGCTAGACAGACCATAACCAGGCCTTTCAGGCGTTATTATTCTTAACGCTTCTTCACTGATGAGCGGTTCGTTTTCCAGACCAAAAATTCTTGAACCAGGCGTACCATGCAAGAGAAATATAGGCAGACCATCAGGATCTCCGTAATCTATAAACCCCAACCTTCTTCCATCACTGAGTGGAATAGCACAGTCTTTCATGGGTTGGTTTTCTTGCCTCACGGAGTAGTGAACAACACCCCATCGCATCGTGCAAAGCCAGGGTAGTATTTCAATAGTAGTTATTGCAGGATGCATCCGCTATGACAAGCCATCGCAACCAAAAACTCCTCTCGATAATACGCCACTCACAGGGAAAGCCCGCTACCAGACGCTCCCTCCACAGAACCAGACGCAGAGTTTTCCCGCATCGGAATGCCGACGCACCGATTCCTCGATCGTACCCCCACCAGCGACGAATGCGCCTGGGCAGCCGCACCAAATTGTAAGCAACATGCCGCCACGGCCTTTGTTTTGCTCAGTGTTTCAGCACACCCAACCTATTCAATGCCCGAGCAAAACTACACTCGGAAAACTCAAAGCGATGAAAGCAATGCCTGCCGCAGCAGAAACATCAATCTGTCGTCAACACCACCCGCCCCGTTATCTTCCCATCCCGCAAATCCTGCAACGTCGCATCCGCCTGATCCAGCGGCCGCGTACTTACCGGTAGATCCTTAACTTTCCCCGTTCGAACCAGCGCCACCAACTCATTCAAATCTCTGCAAGACCCAACATAGGAGCCGCGCACGGTCAGTGCTTTTTGCGGCAGCATGGGCAGCGGCATTTTAAAGGAGCCACCATGCAATCCAACGACGACATAGCGGCCAGTTTTGACCAGTGCCTGCACGGCGTTATGGGAGGTGATTTCGTTGCCGACGGTGTCGACGACGGCGAGTAGCTGATTGCCGGTGACTTTTTGTAGCTCGGCGATGACGTCCGGGGTTTCTTTGGCGTTGATGACGACGTCGGCGCCCATGTCTTTCGCGGCGGCCAATGCATCGCTGTCAACGTCGACGGAGACGATCTGTTTAGCGCCCAGCGCTTTGCCGATTGAGACGGCGTTGAGGCCAAGGCCACCAGCGCCCATGATGCACAGCCATTCGTCGTCGTCGATCGGCAGTGCCTTGCGCAATGCGTTATAGACTGTGACGCCGCTACAGGCCAGTGGAGTGCAGGTGTCGAGGTCGAGACCCTCGATGTCGACGAGGAATTTCGGGTGATCGACGATGACGTGGGTGGCGTATCCGCCGTCCCGAAATACGCCGAGCGCATTCATTCGCATACAGTCGTTCTCACGGCCGTCGAGACAGGCTTTGCAATCGCCACAGCCGATCCACGGGTGCACGAGCATGGTTTTACCGATCGGCGCGTCCGGTGCGTCGGGGCCGGCTGCGATCACTTCACCGAGGATTTCGTGGCCAAGCGCGGTTGGCAGGGTCATGCGTTGACCGACATCCATTTTCTTACCATCGCCCAGATCGAAATAGCCGTCTGCAATGTGAATGTCTGAATGGCAGACGCCGCTGCGCCGAACTCGAATTAACACTTCAGTACCGGTAGGCACTGGATCAGGACGTTCGATTTCCTGCAGGGGTTTGCCAAACTCAACCAGGGCGTAGCTTTTCATGGATTCTCCGGGGCCAATCACGTGTTCTCGACTGCCGATACCTTATCACAGCGGCAGACGATGCGATTGGCCCTCGGAGAGGCCTGAAGTCAGGTTCCGGCAGGTAGTGCCAAGGGTATGTTCAGGCGCAGTGATTCCGGCGCCAGACAGACTTCATCGTTACAGGCCTGTAGATCGAGCATCAGCGGCAGGACCGCGCGGCCGTCTGTAGCCGGCACATCGGGCAGATCAGCGACGATCGACACTTGCCCTTCGTACAGGGCGAGCTCTGATTTTTCGAACTGCAATACGGTGCGCCTGGCCGGGGGGTAGACGGTGTCGCTCAGTGGCTGGCCGTCGGCATCGGCGAGCCGGGTGCCGATCAGATAGTCTTGCAACGGTTTGTCTGCATTGATGTGCCAGCCGGGTGCGATGTCGAGTTTGACCTCGACCTTATCACCATCGACGACGACTGCATCAAGACGGATCTTGCCGCGCGCGGCGTAGCGGCGGCTGTCGCTTTGGTCGTGTTGCAACTCGGCCGCGGCGATCAACATATACGGGAACGCGTTGGGTTGGCGCACAACTTGTGATGACACAGCGGCCAGCAGTTTGCGCGCGGCGTTGCGATAGTCGAGCTCACCCGTGCGCCACCACAGTCTTGCCAATACGCGCAGCGCAACCGAGTTGCCGGACGGCAGGGTTGAGTCGTAGAGGTCTTTCTGACGAACCGGCAGCGCGGCACCAGCGACTGATTCGGCCCCCATAAAGTAGCTGCCGTTGTCGGTGTCGAGAAACTGTTCGTCCATTGCAGCGACCAGATCACGTGCTCGCTGCAGCCACAGATCATCGCGGGTGACATCGAAAAGTGCCAGAGCGGCTTCTGCCATGAACGCGTAGTCGGGCTGTACTGCGGGCACCGACACGGCACCGCGGTACGATACACGCCAGAAGTTTCCGTCGCTGTCGAGGTTTTGGTCAAACACGCGATTGGCGGCGCGCAGCGCGGCATCAATATAGCGGGGTTCCTGCAGGGCATCGCCAACCTCGGCCAGGGCAGTGATCATCAAACCGTTCCAGGCGGTGATGATTTTATCGTCTAGCCCGGGGGCTTCGCGCTCTTCGCGCACTACGCGAAGCGTTTCGGATATGCGATCAAGTTGCGCGAGCATATCGTCCACCGGCATCTCCATGCGTCGGGCGACATCGGCAAGTTCTACATCACCCAGATGCAAAATGTTGCGCTCTTCGAAATTGCCATGCTCGCTCACTAGCCATATCTGTTTTGCAAATGCAGCGTCTTCGGCAGACAGCAGATCGTCGAACTGATGCTCGTCCCAGAGAAAGAAGGTGCCTTCCTCGCCCTCTGAATCCGCATCGGTTGCCGAATAGAAACCACCCTCGGGAGATGTCATGTCACGCAGCACATAGTCCAGCATGCGGCGCAGGGTGCGATGGTGATCGGGCGCGTCGAGCAGTTGCATCGCACCGAGATAGTTGCGCGCGAGCAGTGCCTGCGTGTAGAGCATTTTTTCAAAATGGGGAACGAGCCATTCCGGATCGACCGCATAGCGATGAAAGCCTCCTCCCACCTGATCATGGATGCCACCGGCAGCCATATTCTGCAGCGTGAAGTGCACGGCTCCCAGCGCTGAGCCATCGGCTGCGCGCCGTGCCTGTTCCAGTAGCAACAACAGCGCTGGCTCGCGCGGAAACTTGGGCGCATTACCAAAACCACCCTGAAAGTCGTCATGCTGGCTGAGCAGTGCCTCGACGGCGGACTCGATTTGTTCAGTGCCGACTTCGGTTGCCGCCGCCTCGACCGCCTGTGATCGTGCGAGGGCGTCGGCAATCTCTCCGGCGTGCGCCAGCAACTCGGGGTTCGAGTCGGTCCAGGCGGTGTCGACACGTCCGAGCAGATCGGTGAATGCGTCAGGCGGGAAATAGGTGCCGGCGAAAAACGCCGAACCGGTATCGGTAGCAAAGATCGACAGCGGCCAGCCACCATTGCCGTTGAGCATTTGCGCCACGGTCATGTAGTTGGCATCGACGTCGGGCAGTTGCTCACGATCGACTTTTATCGCGATAAAGAGCTCGTTGAGTATGGCGGCGATCGCCTCGTCTTCGAAGCTCTCGCGCTCCATCACATGACACCAGTGGCAGGTGGCGTAGCCGATCGAGATGAAGATCGGTTTGCCTGACGCCTGTGCTGCATCGAAGGCCTCCCTGCCCCAGGGATACCAGTTGACCGGGTTGTGCGCGTGCTGCAGCAGATAGGGCGATTGCTCAGCGATCAAACGGTTTAAGTAGACCGGCTCCCCGGATTCCAGAAAGTGCTCGGTGCGCGGGCGGTAGTTATCGGGTTGACCCGACAGTGCCGCCTGCAGTCGTTGTATCAGCGCTGAGTCTTCGGTGCCGTTGGCGATGACCTGTTCCGTCGCCTTGTGTTCAGCAGTGTTTTGCGCCCAGGCGGCGGCGCCAATCAGCAGCAATGCGCCGCCAAGCCAGATACGACATTGCGCGATCCATCGCGCGTGAGGGGAGATTGCAGATCGATTCATGTTGGAGGGCCATTGCGGCTGCTGGGTTGAGTGGTTTGATGCAGAAAGATTAACGAGCGGGACTTCGCCATGATTGCACTGCCGGGTCGGACCCGCGCTGCGGCTCGACGTTGCATCGGCAGCCGCAATGATCTGAGGGGATTTGTGACGCCGCACACGCCCACCAATCTGTCATGACAAAATACTTTACAGTTGCTTTGCGTCATGACACTATAATTGCAGGCAACTCGCTGATGTCAGCGATCGCATGCAATCGCTTGCGTGACTCACCCAAGCTTTACCGACGTTGGAGAATCCACTATGCAATCCCGTTTCCCGAAAACCTCATTGCTCGCTGCAGCCCTGTTATCACTGAACGCCTGCGGCGGCGGCGAGAACGCCCAAAGCCTGCTGCAAAACGATCTGAGTGCCACCGTGGGCGTATCAGTAGAACTGCCTTCGCGGCTGCTGGCCCTGGATGATGGACTGATCGTGCAAAGCTCAATCGGCGGCCAGACCGGTGAACTGGGCCGCACCACCAACCAGACCTATTCCGGAAGTTTCGAACTCGACTACAACGTTCGCTACACGATCTACGTGTCGGTCCGCCGCGCTGCGGACAACTTGCTGCTGGCCAGCGGCGACAGAGAGGTGTGGGTGGCGAGCGATAATGTCGCCGAGCACTTTCCCGAGCAATCGATCAGCATGTCGATCGATACCGACGGCGATGGTTTTTTCAACATCGATGAACTGGAACAGCAATCAGATCCGCTGGGTCGCAATGGCGACTATGACAATGATGGCATTCCCGACACTGCCGATGCCGATGACGACAACGACGGCGTGCCTGACAACCAGGATGCGCTACCCTACAACAGCGCGGAACAATTCGACACCGATGGCGATAGCATCGGCGACAACGCCGACCCGGACGATGACAACGACGGCACCGACGATCGCGACGATCGCTTTCCGCGCGACCCGACAGAAACGACCGACACCGACGCCGACGGCATCGGCAACAATGCCGACTCCGACGACGACAACGACGGCATTCCCGACGCAGAAGATCCATTTCCGCTGGATGCTCAGAGCAGCTTCGACACTGACAATGACGGCATACCGGACAATGTCGACACCGACGACGACAATGATGGCGTGCTCGATGCGAGCGACGCCTTTCCGCTCGATCCGAGCGAGTCACTGGACACCGATCGCGACGGCATCGGCAACAACGCCGACTCCGATGACGACAACGACGACACCACCGATCTGGCAGACCCGCAGCCCCTCAACGATCGAGTGACCGGTCGCGAAGACGATGACAGCGATGGCTATCCGAATATCGACGATGCGTTCCCGAACGACCCGACCGAATACGCCGACACTGACGGCGATGGCATTGGCAACAATGCAGATCCGGACGACGACGGCAACGGCGTGCCGGACAATCAGGATTTTGCGATGGCGGTGATTCCACGCAGCGATACCACGCCGTTACTGGATGGCATTTTTGGCTGGAGCGAATGGCGCAACGCGGTGCGCTGTGACACTCGCGGCAATCCGCTGGCGATCAATCATCTGCTGTTAGATACCCAGGGCGACGAGCAGGACCTGCAGCGCTGGCCGCGCAGCGAATGGCGCGCGATGCACGATGGCAATCGTCTGTATTTGCTGGTGAGAGTCATCAATGAGCCGTTCTTCGAGCGTCACAATGATTCGACCGGCGCATGGCAGGATGACTCGCTCGAGATCTTCATTGACGCCGGCAACGAAGGGAACACCGACTACGACGGCAATGACTATCAGTTCGTGATTCGATTTGCCGGTGCAGGCCTGGTCGGCAGCAATTCAGCCTCTGGTCTGGATGTGTCCTGGGCCACCAGTTTCACACAAGACAGCACTGACGCGACGATAGCCACCTATGAATTGAGCATCGATCTGTCATCAGCGGGCATCGATGTGGCCAGCCAAATCGGCTTTGATGTGCAGGTTAACGATGATGATGATGGCGGTGATCGCGACAGCAAATGGGCCTGGTGGAGCCCGTCAGGCAACGACGATGCGTGGCGCAATCCTTCGTTGTTTGGCCCTGCCATTCTGGCGCCGGGTCGAGTCAATATCGACTGATCTGCTGCAGATTTAGCGTCAACCTTTGCCGGCGTGTGAGCGCCGGCTTTTTTAACCCGGTAAGATCAACCGGGCAAAGATCACCAGTAGTCCCGCGGCAATAGACAGCAACTGGCGCTGCCACTGTCGCCAGGCGATCAGCCCGAACGACACCAGGCCAAGGCCCATCGCAATTTGCATGAACGTTAAAGCTGCGGCCAGCGGATTGTTTGCAAGTTCCAGAATGGCCGGATTGGCAATCATCGCGAGCGGCACAATGTAAAGCCCCACGCCCAAAGCCATGGCCGACAGCGCAACCTTTAACCAACTCTCGCCCACCATGCCAGCGGCAATGAACACGGCACCACACACCGGCGGTGTGATGGTAGACAGCAACGCAAACCAGAATACAAACAAATGCGCCTGTAAAGGGGCCAGGCCCAATTTGATCAAGGCAGGCCCGGCGACCGACACGCATATCACATAGGCCGCTGTCGTTGGCACCTCCATGCCCAGCAGCAGACAGGCCAGCGCGGTTAGCAACAGTGACGGCCACAACAAACCGCCCGAACCCGACAGTATCAGCGAGGTTATCTTCACGCCCAGCCCGGTAATCGACAGCACACCAATGATGATCGATGCACACAGGATGATCGCTGCGATCATCGAGACCTGGCGCGCGGCGGTGATCAGTGCGGACTGCAGTCGCTGTTGCAGCTGCGGCCTGTCGGCCAGACCACTGGCGGTGGCGAACAACAAGAAAAACGCCACGAGGATGGCTAGACACGCGGCATACTGCGGCGTATAGCGCGCCACGAACATACCCCACATCAGCACCGCAAACGGCAGCATGAAAAATCCTGCAGTCACCAGCACGCGCCGGGCCGACGGCCGATCCTCGGCGGCGATCGCGGCCAGATGATGGCGCCGTGCATAGGCGTTGATGCCGAACCAGACAGCCACGAAATACAGCAGCGCGGGCAACAGTGCGGCGGCCATGATGCCGGTGTAAGACACGCCAGTCAGTTCAACCATGACAAACGCACCGGCCCCCATCAGCGGTGGCATGATCTGCCCACCCGAGGAGGCCACCGCTTCGACTGCCGCCGCCAATCGGCGCGGATAGCCCAGTGATGTCATCGCCGGCAGCGTGATCGCGCCGGTGGAGGCCACATTGGCCGAAGCAGAGCCTGAAATGGAACCGAACAGTGCCGACGACACCACCGACACCTTGGCTGCACCGGCGGTGAGTCGGCCGGCGGCGGCTGAGGCGAGATTCAAAAAGCCCTGCCCGGCCTCACCGGCGTTAAGGACCGCGCCAAAGATGACGAAGATCGCCACCACCGACACAGACACCCCCGTCAGCGTGCCCCACAAGCCACCCTCGGCGATAGTTAGCGTGCCGAGGAAGCTGTTCAGCGGCGTACCCGAGTGGCCAAATTCACCCGGGATGTGTTGCCCGAGCAGGCCATATCCTAGCGCCAGCACAGCGACGAACGGCAGCGGCCAGCCGATCGCCCGACGTGCGCCCTCCAACACAACGACCAATAGCACGACGGCAATCACGCGTTGAAAGTTGCCGTCCAGCGAGCCGTACTGATCACCCAGCGCATCGCGTTGCCAGACGATCCACAAAGCCGCCGCCACGCCGATCAGGCACAGCAGACGCCCCGACCAGACGCCACCGCGCACGTTAGCACTGAAGATAAATATCCACGGCAGCGCCAGCGCCAGATGCAGCGGCCGGCTGACGAGATTGGGCACCAGGCCTGAGAAAATCAGGCCCAGATGAAATGCCGTCAGCGCCAGTGCCAGCGCCAGCTGTACCGTGCGGCTTATCGCCTGCACTTTAGTCGTCTACCGACTACAGGCTTTGCCTCCGTGAATCGGTGGCAAGGCACGATGTTTACTGCTGTGCGTCGGTCAGGCTGAAACCGGCTTCCTGATAGTAGCGAACGGACCCCGGGTGCAGCTTGCCGGTGATGTTCTCCATCAAGCCCTGATCGACGCCATTCCACCACGGGGCGCCCTCACCCATGGTCGCTTTGCCCTCCCAGTAGGTTTTGGTCAGTGCGTAGGCGGTGTCGTCGTCCATCGCGGTGGTGGTGTAGGCCGCGACCGGCAGCGACGTAGTGCTGATATCGCCATCCTGGCCGGTGTAGGTACCAGCCGGAATCACAAGCTTTGCGCGCTTGGTTTGCTCGATCTGGTCATCGTCGAGTGACAACACTTTCACGCCGGTAGAGGCCGCCGCTTCGATCACGTTGGGCGCGGGCCAGGAGCCCGCGGTGACGAAACCGTCGATCTGGCCGTTCTTCAGCGCCGGTACCGCGTTCGACAACTCGACCTCGGCGAGCTTCACCTTGCCCTCAAGACCAAACAGCTTGAGATACTTTTCGCCTTCGCGGGCGCCAAATGAACCTTTGCCCAGCAGAATGGTTTTGCCTTCCATATCGGCAAAGGCGTCAATGCCGTTGTCACTGCCGACGACAAAATGCATGGTCAGCGAGGGAATCGGAAACAGCGCGCGTATCTCGTCGAACTTCGGGTCGCCCTTGTCTTTAAACATCGCCTTGCCACCCTGGGCGAGTTTGACCAGCACCGGCGGCGTGGTGAAGACGTAGTCGGCACCGCGCGACTTTGCCTCCATGACGTTCTGCACCGAGCCCTGGCTTTCCTCGACAGTGACGATGATCTCGCCGTCGCTGCCAGCCTTCATGGCCTCGGAAATCTGCACGCCCATCTGGTAATAGGACGACGTGGACTTGGCGGACTTGTAGGTGACTCGAGTCTCAGCGTGCGCAACACTGGCGCCAATCAGTGCACCGACGAGCGCGGCGGTGACGGGCAGTTTCTGCAGATTGAACATGATTCCTCTCTTTATTGACGGGCGATCGCGGGAACGGCTGCGCACCTGGCGCACGCCGGATACAGCAC
>CAZYDV010000039.1:0-25560 GCA_964646405.1 uncultured Granulosicoccaceae bacterium
CACTTCCGTCAAGCTGCGCACCGGTTATCAGCAACTGTCCACCTTTACCGTCAACGCGACAGCCATCGCCGGGCGCGCCGATGAAATCCGTGGCGCACTGATTACCTTCAACGATGTGACAGAAATTGAAATCAAACACGCGGAATTGACGCATGCGCTGGTCAAGCTCGAGAAAAGCCAACTCGAGATCACCCGCCAAAATGAAGAACTGGAATATCTTGCAACCCGCGATCCGCTGACCGGCTCGCTGAACCGTCGTTCATTTTTTAACGGTTTCGATGCACTGTTTGCCGAGGCGCGGGAAAGTGGCGAGGAACTCACCTGTGTCATGACGGACATCGACCACTTCAAATCGGTCAATGATACGCATGGTCATGGCGTCGGCGACGACGTGATTAAATACCTGGCCGATACGCTCACCGAGCACTCGCGACCCAACGACCTGGTGGGCCGTTTCGGTGGTGAGGAATTTTGCATCGTGATGCCGGCAACCTCGCTGACTCAGGGATATGAAGTCGCCGAACGAATTCGCCAGGCAATCGAGAAAGGCGTTGGCGCCGACTTCTTCGATGTCGTGCAAATCACCGCGAGTTTCGGTGTGTCATCAATTCGCTCCGGCTCCGAAAAACCAAATGACATGGTCGAACAAGCGGATCAGGCGCTGTATCACTCGAAGGAAAACGGTCGGAACCAGGTCACTAACTACGGCAGATCTATAGGTCGCACCTCTGCCAGCACCGATACCAACAAACCCTCGACTCCGGTCATCGCAATTAAACCGAGCGGCGCAGACAAACCGGCTGCCGAAAAACCCAGCGTGCCGGTTCTTGCGATAAAACCCGCTTCAACAGACCAAAGTGCCATCACTGCCACGCCGGTATTGAATACCTCCGAGCGCGACAAGGACGAAAAAACCGAAGAAAAACCAAGCGTACCGGTACTGGCGATTCGCCAGCCCACTGCTGCAGAGGCAACACCGGCAAGCAATGACGTTTTAGGTACCAGTGTGGGAGCCAATCTGGATCGCAACCTGCTGCTCGATCGAATAGAGCAGGCGTTGCGCCACGCCGAACTGAAGGATCGCCAGGTCAGCGTACTGATTCTGGATGCGGCGGCCATTCAACGTATTAGCGATACATTGGGACACGCCGTCAAAGAAAAGCTGTATCGCGCCATCGTCGCACGCATCAAGCGCACGATGAATCTGAACGAGGTGATTAAGCTGACCGGTGGCGGCAAGCAGGCATTTTCTATTGCGCGCAACAGTGACACCGAAATCTGCCTGACCATCAACGGGCTCAAACAGCGCAGCGACACCGAGGCGATCATCGAAACGATCCTGTACGCCTTCCGACGCACCCTGTCGGTCGATGGCCACGAGATCTACGTCGCGCTGGATATCGGTGTCGGTATCTATCCTGAGCACGGTAAAACCGCTGATCTGCTTGTCAGAAACGCCAGTATCGCGATGCGCGAGGCTCGCGACAATGTCGGACAGAATAACATCCACTACTACGCCAACGAGATCAGCGAGCGATACATCAACCAGATCCGTCTGGAAACCGACCTCCACCAGGCGCTGTTCCGCAACGAGTTGTTTATCGTCTACCAGCCAAAAGTCGATCTGCGCAGCGGTAACATCATCGCCATGGAAGCACTGATCCGCTGGAAGCACGCTGAGCTGGGTATCGTGTCGCCGGGTCTCTTCATCCCGATCGCCGAAGAGACCGGCCTGATCGATTCCATCAGCCACTGGGTTACGCGTGTCGTTTGCGCTCAGATTTCCAATTGGCGTGATGCCGGGCACAACAACATCAGCGTCGCAGTGAACATTTCACCCATAGAAATGCGCAACGACAGCCTTAGCGACAACATCTTAAACGCGATCAGGGAATTCGATATCCCGCCACAGTCGCTCGAAGTCGAGGTCACCGAGTCCGTCGCCATGGAAGACATGTCCAAGGCGATCAGCACACTGCGCAAGCTGGATCGCGCGGGTGTTCGCGTGGCGATCGACGATTTCGGCACCGGCTTCGCCTCGCTGAGCTACCTGAAGCTTTTCCCGATCACCAAGGTCAAGATCGACCGATCATTTGTCTCTGACTTTTCGCAGAATCCGGCCGATGCGCGTATTGTCAGTGGCGTCATCGCGATGAGCCACAGCCTCGGCGTCAAAGTGATCTGCGAGGGTATCGAAGAGGAATCCCAACTACGGTTCATCCAGGATCATCATTGCGACGAGGTCCAGGGCAACCTGATCAGTCTGCCCCTGCAACGCAAGGAGGCGACCCAACTGCTCAACAACCAGGCCAGGATCCGGCGCCTGATCAAGGACTATCGCGTTGCAGACATCGGACTGGCCGCGGTTACTACCTCGGGGGAAAACACCGTTATAACAGGCGTGTTGAACCGTTTCCCAGGCGAAGGCGATACCGATAAGCTGACCGCAGAGTCGGCCTGACAGCGCTGCCGCGTGAGCGGAACTAAATGTTAACTGGCAACCGCCGCGCGCTTGCGGCAGACTGTGGAACCAGTCAACCCTAGTACCCGCAAACGTCGTTCAACAGACCGCTCGGCCAGAGCGCCGGGCAAACCCGACACAGGCCATGCCCAGACAACCAGCCAACCATCGTCCATCTCCGTTGTTGCGACTGTCGCTGCTGCTGAATTTGCTCGGTATTGGACTGCTCGTCGCGCTGATCTGGCAGCTTCAGTCACTCTACAGTGACTACCGCTACCATCGCACGCTGGTCCAGGGCAACAGCCAGGCCAGCACCGCCACACCCACTGATAATGACGATAAAACCGTTATCATGCTGGGCGATTCACGTGTCTCTGAATGGCGTCCGGCGCTGCAAATCGATGGATATCGAATTATCAATGCCGGTATTGGCGGCGAGAGCACTATCGAGATCCAGCGACGCCTCGAACGCGATGTGCTGCGATTGCAACCCGATATCGTGGTGGTACAAGCCGGAATCAACGACCTGACTGCCGCTGCAACACGGGGGATGCGTGACGTTGCCGCCCTTCGCGCGCAGTTGATCGGCAACCTGGAAGTCATCCTCGACA
Source organism: uncultured Granulosicoccaceae bacterium (assembly GCA_964646405.1). Classification (GTDB taxonomy): domain Bacteria; phylum Pseudomonadota; class Gammaproteobacteria; order Granulosicoccales; family Granulosicoccaceae; genus CAKZSB01. Next base: position 3,073 of record CAZYDV010000039.1, read on the forward strand.
CCCTCACTAAAAACAATGTTCGCGTCGTCCTGACACCGATCATTCCCGCCCAGCAACTCAATCTACCGCGACAAATTTTCTGGACCGGCGAACTGCACGCATCGGTCACTGACGCCAACCACCGGTTGCGCGGGCTCGCGCGCGACAAAGGCGCCAGCTGGTTCGACATCAACCAGCCGGTCACGAATGTCAAACGCCAGGCCATCCCGTCAATGTACAGCGACACGCTGCATCTCAACCAGACAGCCTACCGCAGCCTTAACGAGGCGCTGGCGGCCCACCTCAACTCGATGGCGCTATTGTAGGTTTAGCCCGTACTGGCGGGGGATAGGAAATTTGCCACAAGTGGCTGGCTGCGGCACTCAAAGGCGAAGCCAATCAGGCGTTCACATCCACGACTACCCGGCCTTTGACCTGCCCTTTTAGTATCGCCGCACCCAGTTCAGGCAAATCCGCGAGTGTGGCGGTCTGAATCATTGACTCCAATCGTGCCATTGGCAGATCGGCGCGCACCCGCTGCCACGCGCGCAGGCGATTATCATAGGGTTGCATGACGGAATCGATGCCCAACAGATTAACCCCGCGCAGCAGGAATGGCACCACGCTGGCGGGTAACTGAGCGCCACCGGCCAGGCCCACGGCCGCTGCCGAGGCACCGTACTGCAACTGTCCCAGCACGCGTGCCAGCATATCGCCCCCGACCGCATCGACACAGCCGACCCAGACCTCCTTTTCCAGCGGACGCTTGACGGTTTCATTCAGTTCTTCGCGGGCGACGATCTGGCTGGCGCCCAGCGACTTTAAATACTCCGCTGTTTCCGGCCGGCCCGTAACGGCGGCAACCTCGTGACCCAGTGCCGCAAGGATTGCCGTGGCAACCGAGCCAACGCCACCTGCAGCTCCGGTTACCAGCACTGGCCCCTTGCCAGTCTGTAGCCCGTGATCTTCCAGTGCCATCACCGCCAGCATTGCGGTGAAACCCGCCGTGCCCACGGCCATCGCCTGCTGTGTGGTCAAACCCTCGGGCAGCGGCACCAGCCAGTCAGCCTTGACTCTAGCCTTCTGTGCGTAACCGCCCCAGTGTGCCTCACCCACACGCCAGCCGGTCAGCACAACCTTGTCACCCACTTGATAGCGGTCACTGTCGGACTGCTCGACGGTGCCGGCGAAATCAATGCCGGGCACGTGCGGGTAGTTTCGCACCATCCCGCCACCGGGCCCGACGCACAAACCATCCTTGTAATTGACTGTCGAGTACTCCACCGCCACGGTCACATCGCCCTCGGGCAATTGGTCGAGCGCTATTTCGCGAACCGCTGCCGACGTTTTGCCGTCGTCGTCTTTTTCCACCACCAACGCGTTGAACATTGTTAGGCTTTATTCTCTTGTATCGATACAGCAGGCTATTAGATCAGCCACAAGCCGGTAACACAACTTTCGCCTCGCCAATCTGGCAGGCAGCTTTAAATCGAACGGAAAACGCCCTCATGACCCGCATCTCAGTCCGCGCAGCCCAATCCGGCGACGCGACCACCATCAGCGATTGCAATCGTGCGATGGCCCTTGAAACCGAGGATATGGAATTGCGTGAGGAGGTGATTCTAAATGGCGTGAAACGCCTGCTGGAGCGCCCCGAATTTGGCTTCTATGTCATGGCCGAAAGCGATGGCGAAATTGCCGGCACACTCATGGTGACGACCGAATGGAGCGACTGGCGCGATGGCCTGTTCTGGTGGATTCAGAGTGTCTACGTGATGCCGCAGTTTCGACGCCAGGGCGTCTATCGGGCGATGTACGATTTCATCCGCGAGCGCGCGCAGCAGTATCCGGATGTGCGGGGCTATCGTCTGTACGTCGAGCGCTACAATCGCATCGCCCAGCAAACTTATCAGTCGCTGGGCATGCACGAGACCGACTATTACCTGTACGAGGAATTGCTGCCGAGCACCGATTTTCTGATCCCGAGGTGAATCGATCGGGATTCGCGGTACCGGGCATCTGCCTGGCGCAATGCGCCGGTGGGCATCCGGTCGGGCTCAGGCTACTTCATGCACTGCCATCGGCCGATTGCCCGGCATCGCCGTCCGCAGAATCAGTGGGTACGTCGCGCGGCATTGATCGACGATCAAACCGCCCAACCCATTCACTACCGTCAGTCGCGGCAGACTTTTTCACTGGCTTTTCTTCTTCCGGAGCCGCGCCATCGCGCTCGTTCGCGGCAAATTCGCTCCAGAGGTCTTTATTCGTATCCAATTTCGATCATCACCAATACACGAGACCGCATAGGTAACGGCAGGCGCACGCAACTCCTTAACATGGCCGCTCAAATTGTGAGGTCAGTGCACAGTAACATGCAAACTATAAGAATGAGTCGATTGATCAAAGTGCATAATTTTTCTTGGTATTTTTGAACTTCTTGTCGCTGCGTTTTTTTCCGGCACTTGAGAACTTTGATCAAGCGACCCTGCGGGAGCCCGTCAGCCGGCGCGCAACTGCGTTAAAGCTCTTGATAAGGGGGTAAACCATTGTCTGCGAGCGTCGCCTTGTTGCACGCCAACTGACGAACTCTCATTCTCACATTTTGCACGTTGCAGCGCACTAGTCTGCACGCTCAAGCGCCTTCTCAATGTAGAGTTTGCGCAGTTTTGCCGCCACAGGGCCAGGCTTGCCATCACCGATGGTGTTGCCATCTATGTTCACCACCGGCCAGACAAACGTCGTGGCACTGGTCAGAAATGCTTCCTGCGCCGCGCAGGCTTCTTCGATAGTGAAGGCTCGCTCCTCTAACCTGATCGGCTCGACTTCAGTCAACCGCAGCACGGCAGCACGTGTGATACCGGGAAGAATCTCATTACCCAGCTGACGCGTGATCAGCGTGCCATTGCCATCCACGATAAACGCATTGTTCGAGCTGCCCTCCGTCACATAGCCATCCTCCACCATCCACGCATCGTCCGCACCGGCATCCAGCGCTGCCTGCTTGGCGAGTGATTGCGCCAGCAGCGAAACCGTCTTGATATCGCGACGTTTCCAGCGTATGTCCGGCACTGATATGACTGCGACACCTTTTTCCGCCTGTGGCGGCTGCAACAGATTCTTGGGCTGAGTGAACATAACGAGTGAGGGTTTCGGATCGGCCGGAAATGCAAAGTCGCGATCCGCGACACCACGACTGACCTGCAGATAAACCGCACCTTCATGCAAATTGTTCAACTCCAGGAGTTTCTTTTGCGCAGCTATAATTTCGTCATCTGTGGCGGGCGACGGCAGATTCAGCTCGGCTATCGAGCGACGTAACCGTGCCAGATGAGCGTGATTGTCCAGCAACTTGCCGTGAATCACGGTCGACACTTCATACACCCCATCGGAAAACAGAAACCCGCGATCGAACACCGAGACTTTCGCATTGGCCTCGGGGACGAATTCCCCGTTGACATAGACTGTTCTGGTCATTTCGTTATTTTCCGTTTTATCCCCAGAGCGCGGCGCTGGGCGCGGCAACCCGATAATGGCTGTAGTCCAGCGCTGGCTGGCGATCCTCGGCCAGCAGCAACGGACCGTCGAGATCTACCACCTTGGCCCCAGATGCTACAATGGTCGCTGGCGCCATCGCCAGCGATGTGGCGACCATGCAACCCACCATCACATCGAAACCAGCATTGATCGCCTGCGTTCGAAGTTCAAGTGCCTCGGTTAGACCACCGGTTTTGTCAAGCTTAATGTTGATCATGTCGTAGCGGTCCCGCAAATCCATTAAAGTGCCACAGTCGTGACAGGATTCATCGGCGCAGATCGGCACCGGCCTTTCGACATCGGTCAGCGCGCTATCCTCACCGGCGGGCAACGGCTGTTCGATCATCGCCACACCAAGCTGCGCAAGCTGTGGCACCATTTGATGATACTGCTCGATGGTCCAGCCCTCATTGGCATCGACGATGATCATCGCGTTGGGCGCACCTTTCGCCACTGCCGCCACGCGCTCTACATCGCCGTCGCCGGCGAGCTTCATTTTCAACAGAGGCCGATCGGCGTGCGCGACGGCTGCCTCGTGCATTATCTCAGGGGATTCAAGCGACAAGGTATAGGCGGTAATTTGCGGATCGGGCTCAGTCAGTCCCGCCAGCGTCCACACGCGTTCACCCGCAAGCTTTGCGCGCAAATCCCACAGCGCACAATCCACCGCGTTACGCGCAGCCCCTGCCGGCAACAACCGCTGGAGCTGCTCGGTATCGACACCGGCCTGCAGCTCTGTACGGATCGACTCTATGACATCGATCACACTGTCGATGCTCTCACCGTAACGAGCATAGGGTACGCACTCACCGCGGCCACGCTGCCCGTCCCGAACGAGCTCTACCAATACGACTTCGCTGCGGGTCTTGCGGCCACGAGATATGGCAAACGATCCGCGTATCGGAAAGCTCTCGCGCTCGACACGCAGCCGCGTACTCATGAGGTCATCACATCGACAATTCTATCCACGCCAGTGCGAAACGGATCGACTACCGGCAGGCCGTGTTCAGCCTCCAGTTCGGCCATGTACTTTACTGCTGCGGCTTCATCGAGCGCTGCCGTGTTGATCGAGATACCGGCAAAGCGCACGGCCGGATTGGTCAGTCTGGCGGTGGCGAGATTAGCCTCCATACACTCGGCGATGCCCGGCAATGGATAGTGCGGCAGACCCCGCATGTGGGTGCGCGTCGGTTCGTGGCACAGAACCAGAAAATCGGCCTGAGCACCGTGAATCAGCCCGGTGGTCACGCCGGCATAAGAGGCGTGAAACAACGAACCCTGACCCTCAATCACATCCCAGTGATCATCTGCGGCTTCCGGTGCGAGCACCTCGGTGGCACCCGAGATAAAATCCGAAACCACCGCATCGACCGACACACCGGCACCCGTGATCAAAATGCCGGTCTGGCCAGTGGCGCGAAAGTCCGCCGGCACGTTGCGCTCGCGCAGCGCCTTTTCTATCGCCAGCGCGGTGTACATTTTCCCGCATGAGCAATCGGTACCCACCGGCAGCACCCGCTTGCCGTGGCGCTTTTTGCCACTGCCGACCGGAAACTGCTCGGTCGGGTGTCGCACGTCGTGCAGCGTGCGTCCCAGATCACGCGCCAACTGCGCAAGTGCAGGCTCGTCGGCCAGGCGATTGTGCAGGCCGGCGGCCAGATCCAGCCCCTGCTCCAGCGCCTGGCTAAGCACGGAAATCCATCGAACCGAAATCACGCCACCGCGGTTGGCAACCCCCACCACCAATGTCTTTGCTCCTGCGGCGACGGCCTGCTCGATATCAATGTCCTCAAGACCACAATCCGCCTGGCAGTCTTCAAGACGATATTGCCCGACGCAGCTATCCGGCCGCCAGTGCACAATCCCCTGCGCTACCTTGGCTGCCAGGTTGTCGGCCGCGTCGCCCAGAAACAGCAAGTAGGGTGCTTGAATCGTCATTTTTCTCTGCCTGTAATAAGCTCGTAACCCGGGTGGATCGCTGGCGGCGCGACGCCATCGGGCAAATTGCCAGCCAACGCTTGGGGCAACGGGTATGGAAGCCTTCATTTTAGGCCATCGGCGGAGCCGGCGCACAACTCAGCGAGAGATCGATCGCGCGTTCAATCACTCTTGTATTGCGCTAAAACTGCACCGACATTTCCCGATTCTGCCACCGTAGCGTGCCGCGTTTATTGCTACAGTCTGCCCACCGTCCAACCCTGCGCAAAGCCTGTGACCACGAAAGAATCCCCCGAGCCACGCCGCCGCCGTAAACCGCGCAGGCCAGCCAATCTGCCAGAAATTATCTCGCCGTGCATCAGCGTGTGCGAGATGGACGAGCAAGCCGGCATCTGCAAAGGCTGCTATCGCACGCTGGCTGAAATCGCCACCTGGTCCAGAATTTCGAACGACGATCGCTGGGATATTGTCCAGCAGTTGCGCGATCGCCGGCGCGCACTGGCCAACGGCAGTTCCGCCGATAACGAATCGAAAGGCTAGCAACCTTGAAAAAACCTGGTGCTCAACGCGGCCACGCTGGCAGCATCCAGGCAAAAGTACATTCAGGGCAAACTGACGGCACATTATTCCTGTACTTTGGCTTCTCGACAGGGCGGTTAGACTTTTTCAAAGGCCGTTCACTCCGCCAGAGAAAACCGCCATGTCCGCCATCCGAAACATCGTCACTACGATCGTGCTTGCCTGGTTGCTGTCGGGCTGCAGCTCGCTGACAGTGCTTCCCGTACCGGATGACGGTACGTCTAATTCAGGGCGCCCACCGCCGGTTTACTTCGCCGTCCGTAACCCGGCGGCCAACTTCGAGCTGCTCTCCACAGGCATTAAAGCGAATGTCTACGTCTGGCGAGCGCATCAGCCATCCACAAAATATCTGGTTGAAAACGGCATTCTCGAATTCTGCATTAGAGTACATAACAAACAGGCAACTGCCGTCGCATTTGAACCTGATAAAGCAGTGAAGTCAGCGCTTGGCGACAAATCACTGAAAGTACTGACGGGAAATTCCATCTACTTCTTCATGGAAAGTCTTTATCCCGCACCAAACTTCCTGGAGTTTGTGCTGCTCGTGCTGTCCGGAGGTCCAGGCCAGTATCACTCTGCCGTCAGCGCGGGCAGGCGCGCAGCCGAACGCGCGATACGGCGGCAAGTGATGACGGCAGACACCACCATTCAGGGAAGCGCCTACGTACACTACAACCACTACCGCGAACTGGTCTCAGGTGACAACATAGCACTCACCGTGAACGTTGACGGCGAGCGTCACCGGTTCCTTTTTTGCGTCAGCGATTCAACTGATGGTTGTCCCAATGGCACGAAAATTCCGCCCGCTCCGATCAATCAACAAGCGGCGCTGGATGCTCGGCTGCAGCCGGTACCCCGGCACGACTAGACCTGGCTTTTTGCACGCCAGCTGACGAGCAGGCAACCACACAGCCGTCAACACAACATCGAAAACCCGCCCGTCGCGAACCCGTTGGTGCACAATGTGATCTGCTGCACGCACCATGGCTGCGCCTGCCGCATCACAGTCAGCCGTCAAGCCAGACTCGGATTCGTCGCTAACCATTATGAACAGACAACCGCAATTGCGCCTGGCCCATCGAGCCCCACGCTAACGCTATCCCAAAAGCCTGTGCCCACCCGAACGAAGCACCCGCTGGAACCGTATGAAAATCGCCGTCATTGACCCGTCCTTTTTCACTATCCCCTACGATCACCATTTGTGTCAGGGGCTTGCAGACAATGGACTGGATGTGACCTTGTTCGGTCGACCACTGCGATCCGGTGAATCCGTGCCGGAACACAGCTACACAATCGCCACACCGTTCACACAAAAGGCTGAAAAGCGACTGGAAGCCGGCAAAGATGGACGCCTGAGCCTCGCCATGAAAGGCGTGGAATACATTGCCGATGCCCGCCAATTGGCGCGCCAGCTCAAGCGTGAGCAATTTGATGTCGTGCACATTCAATGGGCGCCGCTGCCGGCATTCGATGCACGGATGATGAAGAGCCTCAGCCCTTTGCCGATCGTTTTCACGGTCCACGACACCAACCCGTTTCATGGCTCCAGCAGCTCTGCACTGCAGATGCTGGGGCTCAACAAATGCCTCGCCAGCGCCGATCGATTACTGGTTCACACAGAATTCAGTCGGCAAGTGCTGGAGAAAGGTGGCCACGATCCGGCCAAGATTGCCGTCATCCCGCACGGGCTGATCGCCCATGACGCAGCCGGGCCGGTCAGCGACGCCTGGCACCGCTTCGAGCAACAAGCGATGGCTTTTGAACACCGCCTGTTACTACTCGGCGCTGTAAAACCCTACAAAGGCACCGATGTTCTGCTTCGCGCCTTCGCGGCGCTGCCAGATGAAATCAGACAAAAAACCGCCGTGGTGATTTGCGGTGAGCTGAAAATGCCGGTTGATGATCTCAAATCTCTGGCAGCAGAGCTGGGCATCGCCGACAACGTGCTCTGGTGGACAGACTGGTTGCTCGATGCTGAAGTCCACCGCGCCAGCGAGATCGCCACCATTCGAATGTTCCCCTACCGCGAAATCGACGCCAGTGGCGCACTGTTGCAGGCACTGCCACTGGGCAACGCCATCGTTGCGAGCAGAGTCGGCGGATTTGCAAATCTGTTTCACGGCGAGCTGGAAGAGTACCTGTTCGAATCAGATGACTGGCAGGGCTGCACAGACATCCTCGTTCGTCTGCTCAACGATGCCGCCAGCCGCGACCAGGCCGGCCAGCGGATCAAACACCGAGCCGACAGCATCGATAGCTGGAGCGAAATCGGTAGCAAAACCAAAGCGCTGTACGAATCTATCGTCAACGACAGCTACAGCCCGACCAAACAAGTATCGCAATAATCCGCGCGACTGGTTCGTTATAGAAGGTCGTGAGTCAAAAACCGGCAACGGCAGCGACCATCCCCTCATCAGCGCCCTCGGACAAATATTGCAGATCCAAACCTTCGTCAGCACATTCTGGAGACGCCTGCTGACAGCAACCATCCTGTGGTTGCTGTTCTGGCCTTTACTCCGGTTTGTTCAACTAGGTGATATCACTGGCGCGCAGGCGTTTTTCTGGATTACCGGCGTGATGAACTATCCTGTCGCGGCTGCCATTTTTATCGCTGTAGACGGTGTACTGGCAAGTCACAGTCTCAGCCGCTGGTGGGTATTTATCATCAGCGCCACCATCGCGGCGGCGAGCGTACCGTTCTACTATGATCGAATCGGTTTCCAGTTAGGTGTCTTCGTGGATGCCTGGTTGTTCTGACCCGCCTGCCAGACAAGCACTGACACTCACATCATCAGGCGACTTCGATATAGCCACGCTCCAGGGCGGTCTCCAACGCATTGGTCGCATCGACCAGCTCAGTATAGGAACGCCGAAGCTGACTGAGATTTTCAATCTCTTTCGAAGTTGGCATGCCGTCGCGGTTCTCGGCAAGCTCACAAAGCGATTTCAAATACGCCGCTCGCACTTCTGCCACCATGGTCAAGATCGGTGTGATGTCATCCATCGTCGACATGGAAACCTCAGGACCGATGGTTTCCTGATTGATGGTGCGGCGTTTTTGCTCCAGCATCAACAGATGCCTGGCGTTTTTACGATCCATGTAAAAGGCTCCTTTGCCCTCAGAATATCGGCGCCCCTGGACCGTCCTTGAAAGTACTGTACGACCCGACCCGTTCAGGGTTGGCGGACGAATCGCAGCCCCCATTCCAGTAGTACACCACCCTGTGCATCTGTTCTATTGCTGCCGGCATCATCGGCAACATGCAATCACCAAACCCCAGCGGTACTGCTGCCACTCAGTGGATGCAGTGGCTCCTCGGGCCGATAGTGTTGGAGCACATGAGAAGTGAATTGGGACGAAACGCCGGAAAGGATGTCTTGGCGTTGATCTGCAATAGTTACATCCGTCCCGGCGTCAGACCCGATATACGATAGAAGCTTACGTTGGATTACTACAATCCAAGGTCCTCGTTGCCCCCCAATAGCGTTAGACGATCAATACCGTCGAGCCGGTAGTCTCGCGATTTTCAAGCGCTCGGTGCGCATCGGCTACCTGTGCAAGTGGCCAGCGCTGATTAATATTAATTGATACACCGGCACGCACCGCATCAAACAACTGACCGGCAATCTCAAGCGTCAAATCCCGGGTAGCTGTGTGCGGGCCGAGCCCGGGCCGCGTGAAGTACAGGGCCTTGCCAGCCAGCGCCTTGGCCGGTACCGCCGGTGGTGCACCGGACGCGGCACCAAATGACACAAACATGCCAAAACGCGAAAGCGATTCCAGCGAGCCTTCATAGGTGGCAGCACCCACCCCATCGTAAACACAGTTAACACCTTCGCCACCCGTGATGTCGGCGACCTGATCGGCGAAATTGTCGCGGCTGTAGACGATTGCATGGTCACAGCCACGTTGCCGTGCGAGTGCCGCCTTCTCGTCCGAACTCGCCGTGCCAATTACTGTCGCCCCCAGGTGCTTTAGCCACTGACATAGAATCAGGCCCACGCCACCTGCCGCCGCCTGCACCAGTACCCGGTGACCCGGCTCAACGATAAAAGTACGCTTGACCAGATAAGCCGCCGTTAAACCCTTTAACAACATGGCCGCAGCCTGTTCATCGGAGATGTCGTCCGGCAACGGGATTAGCCGCTCAGCGGGGTAATTGCGCTGTTCTGCATAAGCACCAGGCGGTCCCATCACGTAGCCCACGCGATCGCCAACAGCCACCTGACCAACCTCCTCACCCAGCGCCTCGACTATCCCGACCGCTTCCATACCGATACTGCCGGGCCACTGACAGGGATAAATCCCTTTGCGCTGATACACATCAATGTAATTCACTCCGACCACGGTCTGGCGGATCCGGACCTCGCCGGCCGCCGGTGCCTCAACCGGCAACGCCTGCCATTGCATCAGTTCCGGTCCTCCGGATTCGTGCATCACTATCGCATTGGGCATGGTTCGGCTCCTTGTGTGAGCATCATAGTGTGGGTTACAGATACTGATTGCAGCATGCAGTTTTTACAGCACAGCTTCAATGTGAATGGTTATTGGACCCGTTCCACTCAATCTTTCCATCAACGCGAATATCCAGCCACTGGCCAGTAGCAAAAGGCGGATCGGTAAGCACCACCACAGGTATCGTTGGCCAACCCATTTGCTTTGCCACCACGACACCCACCGGCAGGATGGCATCGCGCCCGCCGAGTATCAGGGCGCCGGGTGCTTTGCCGGTGTAGGCCAGTTCCAGCATCACTGCAGACGAGGAGCTGGATCCGATCAATTGCGGAATCACGAGTATCGTGTCTGCTGTCCGCACGCCTCGTTGCGGATGACCGGCAAGCGTAATCTCTGATGTCACCGGATCGACGCCGCCCCAAAAACTGATCGGTGCATCCAGACGCAGCACCTCTCCGCAGGCGACGCCTGCGAACAATACTTCCGACTGCCAGGTCATTGCCAGACCTCGGCGTCTCTGACGACGCGCCCGGCCTGCGCACTGGCGACACACTCACCCAGCGTACCGAACACCGGCAGGTGACCGGTGTTGCCGGTGGCGTAATGAGCAAACTTCGCCGAGTTCGTCATCATGACCCCTTTTTTGGCCGGCAAGATCGGAGTGACGACAATGCAAGTATCGATGACAAACTCCACACCCAGCTCTCGAAGTGCGCTGTCGCTGCCATCACGCGCAAGTGACTCAATGGTGTGTCGCCCCAGACAAATATAAACCGGCACACTGAATGGAACATCGTTGGCCAGGCGCAGCAAGGTTCGACATTCGGCATCGGAGAAGTGCGGGCTGCCCAGCGCCACTGAATCGATGTGACCATCAGACGCCACGCTGAGCTGATCGCGCGCCTCGATTACCTGGTGCTTGTCGATGTCAATGACATCCTCTGCCGGCTGACCACCCAGTGCGGTGGTGAGATCGGGCGCCTCCGGTGTGACACCCACGATGTGTATCAGACCCACCGCACCGGTGGCGGCAGCACCGGCGCACAGTGCCTTTAATTGATCATCTGTGCGATCGCCGGGTACGCCTGTCACAGCACAGACCGACTCGCCAGCCAGGCGGCCGATCATCGCGCCCAGCACCGGGTAGAACGCATCCTGGTGCAACAGTGCATCGCCCAGTTGCCCGACATTAATCTGCAAAGTCGCACGGCGATTTTCAGGCATGTGCAGTCCGTAGTAGGGCGCGCGGGCGGATATCGCGCAGGCGATATCGAGAAAATCACCATAGCGATTGGTACGCGCGCCGAGCACAGTGTTGGTGAACGCAACCGCGTTGGATTCGCCCCAGGCCACTTGCTGACCGAGCGATGGACGTGCACCTGCCTGGTAAGGCGCGCAGGTCCAGCTCGGCGTGCAGCCCATTTTGGTGTGCGCCACCATCAGCCGATGCGCCATGCTGCGCTGTGGTTCCGGCAAACGGGATTGGGTGGGATCGAACAGATTTAACGCGCCAACATTGGTGGTGGAAGGCACTCTTACCCGAGCGCCCTCGGCGGCCAGCTTCTCGCAAAAGAGCGCGCCCGAATCGCCGTGGTACAGACAGCCATCGATATGACTCGACGCAATCGGGATCAGGGTTTGTGCACCCAGCATGCGAGCAGCTTCTGTCACGATCTGCATCGCCATCGTGTCACCCGCCGTGCCCGTCTCACCGGACAACACCGCTCGCTCTGCTTGCGTCAATCGCATCATTCAACCCTCACATCCTGTCGCGACTATGCACCCTTTGTCAGAGCGACGCAACTGATTGCCCGGCGGCCAAAAACGCTCGATTCACCAATGAGCCTGCGCGTTATAATAAAGTCCAGATTACGGGCGCACACCTCATGAACGCCAGCGACTCTCTGGAATTACTGCAACAGTCCTTACGCCACCACTGCCTGTCTGACTGGACCGGCGGTCTGGACAACGCACGCCGCCGTTTCGGTATGTGCAATTTCAGCAAAAAACACATCAGCCTGAGCCGGCCGCTGTGCGAACTCAACGACGAGACGGAAGTACGTGACACCGTGCTGCACGAGATCGCCCATGCGCTGGCGTGGCAGCGGCATGGGGAAAACTGCGGTCACGACAAACGCTGGAAAGCCATCTGCGTTGAAATTGGCGCCCGCCCGGTGGCTTGCTACGACGACGGCGTCGTTCAGCCTGCCGCTCCCTGGGTGCTGGTCCATCGAGACACCGGCGAGGTTTTTCGGACCTACCTTAAATTCCCGACCCGCGATTGGTCCGGTGTCTGGATCAGGGGTCGAAAGGCAGAGACATTCGGCAAGCTGGAAATTCGAGCCAACAAACCCGATGACTCAGGCCATGAAGACGGCGCTGTCAAAGCCATGCAAAAACCGCTGAAACAATTCGACCAGAAATCCGTCTATGAATTGCGCAACGATCTGCTAAAACAGCTTGAAAGTCTGTGCGACGACTACGGCGTGACGATCTCCAATACCAAAGGTCGCTATAACGAGCAGAGCTACGACATTACGCTTACGCTGGACATCCCCTCGGATAGAGCGATCGATTCACAGCGACTGGAATTCGAGGTACTCGCCCCGGCCTTTGACCTCACGCCTGAAGACTACAAACGTGCGTTTACGTTGAATGGGAAAAAATTTCAGCTGGTTGGATTCAAAATGAAAAACCGGAAGTATCCGGTCATCGCACAGGATGAGCGAGGTCAGCTTTATAAGTTTGAGCCAACGGTGCTGGATAAACTGCGCTGAGTGCTTTGCGTATGGGCGAGGTGCGCAGCACATGCCTCGCTTACATGTCGGGTTTCCGGCAGGCAGGCGGCTGGGTGAGAGTCCGTGTAACGATCGCAGTTTCAACGGGTAACCCGACGCGTGAGCAAGGTACGTTATACAAGCCTCGCTACGCGTCGGGGTTCCTGCACACAGGTGGCCGAGTGACGATCGCACTCGCGTCGGGTCCTCTGCCGGCGTACGTGCGTTTTGATTCTGGTCGGGTTCAGATGTTTGTTTCGGCCCGCGGTTACACCATGGCACTTCAGCCTTTTTTAGATTGCTCGTACTCTGCAAGTGTTTGCTCGTTGGGGGGATAGAGCCCGACGATACTTCGGCCTTCCACCACTTTCTGCGTTACCCAGGTTTCAAATTCGTCCATCGATTTGGCCTCATCGGCAATCTCGTCAACGATCTCACCCGGAATCACCACTACGCCGTCACCGTCGCCCACCATGACGTCGTCGGGGTACACCGGTACCGTGCCGCAGCCGATCGGTACGTTGAGGTCGACGCCGTGGTGTTTGGTGAGATTGGTCGGCGCCGACGGCGCTGCACAGTACACTGGCATATCCAGCTCACTGATCGCATCGGCATCGCGCAGGCCACCATCGGTTACTACCCCTGCACATCCGCGCACCTGCAAACGGGTGGCGAGTATCGAGCCTGCCGACGCTGCGCTGGCATCGCCTCGGCAGTCCATCACCAACACGTGTCCCTCGGGAATTTGTTCCACGGCTGCACGCTGCGGATGCGCCGGGTCTTTAAAGACGTCGATGACATCGATATCTTCCCGGGCTGGAATGTAGCGAAGCGTATAGGCACGACCCACCATTCGTACATCGTCGTTGTTTAGCCGGCCAACACCTTGAACAAACACATTGTGCAGACCACGCTTGAATAACAACGTGCACAAAGTGGCGGTGCCGACGGTCATCAGGATTTCACGGGTCGATTCTTTCATAGCTGCATTTCCAACGCATAGCGGATCAGCCGCGAAGGTTACGGTATCGCCTTTAAGACGACAACCCGAATCGGCCCGTCAGAAGACCTCATCATCCACAGCAGAACATGGAACAGGGATCTTTTCTATACAGGGTTGCGGGTCACGCAGCGAGCTTGTCGGCTACTTCGTCGGCGCCGGCGATCGGTAATGCCAGCCTGAATTCGGTGCCGTGCTCGCCGGTTTCGCTAACCTCGAGCGTGCCGTTGTGTCGCTGCACAATACCATGACAGAGCGACAGCCCCAGACCCGTGCCCTCGCCGACCGGTTTGGTGGTAAAAAACGGATCGAAGATTTTTTCCAGCGCGTCGGCTGATATGCCGCTGCCAGAGTCCCGCACCAGCACGACGACCTGCTCTCCTTCGACGGTGGTGCTGATGCGCATCGCACCTTTGCCCCCCATCGCCTGCGCACCATTCTTAACCAAGTTGAGCAAGACCTGTTTGATCAGCCCGGGCTGGCAAGTCACCATCGGTATGTCACCCAGTTCCAGCGCAACTTCGACGCCATATTTTACTTCGTTGTGCAGAATCTGCAGTGTCGCCTTGATACTGGCATTCATGTCCATCGGCTCGGCATCGACTGAATCCTTGCGCGCAAACTGATTCAGGTTGAGAATGATTTCGCGCACACGCACCAGGCCATTCCTCGACTCACTGACTAGCGCGCGTACATCCTCCATCACGTAGTCCATGTCCAGATCTGCCCCCATTTCGTCGATCTGCTGGCGCAACTCCTGGCCGACCGACACATCGGCCTGATCGATGGTCTCGACAAACTTACTGTGCAGATCCAGCATTTTCGTCATGCTGTCGACGTAGTCGTTGAGCGGGTTGAAATTACCCATGACATAGGCCACCGGATTATTTATCTCGTGCGCGATACCGGCGGCGAGCTGACCGATTGAAGCCAGCTTCTCCGAGTGATACAGCGCATCCTTTGCGCAGCTCAGCTCATCGAGCGTGAATTTCAACCGCTTATATTGGCGCTTCAATTGTTTGTCAGCCTGCTTGCGTTCGAACAGCAAACTAAACTGCTCACTGGATTTTTCTATCAATCGCACCAGATCAACAGACACCAGCTCCAGGCTCTTGCCCGGCAACCAACACTCAACCAGGCACATGGTGCGACCAAAACTTCGCAACGGATAGATGAAACGCCCTGATATTTCACAGCCCAGCTCGACCGACGCGGCCTGGTGTTCCGGATCATCTGGCTGTATGAGCAATTGCAACCGTGCCTCGTCCACGATCTGCAACAGTTTAGGATTGCAGGGTGCCTGGTTGGATGCAAGCCACCGTGACGCCGCTATGCCATCGGCTTCGTAAGTAACACTGCTGCGTCGCAACGTGCCGTCACGGCGCACCATGATCACGTTAACCACTGCCGCACCGGTCAACTGCCCGGTCGATCGGGCCAACTCGGCGAGGCAGTCGCTGAGTTTCATTTCAAGCCTTGAGAACCGCGCAATGGCGGTGAGCAGCCCCGTCTCTGCCCGATGCCGGGACTGAGTGCCGCAAATCAGTGCGTGGGTTTGCAGCTCGGCCTGTAGCTGTGAATGCAATCGGTCTTCAAGATCCACGCCCGGGTGCAGGACCGCATTGACGGCAAGTTGTTCGACGAGGTTTGCACCGGCCAGTTCCGGGCTTTGCGCGCAAACGATCAGGCGAACCGTATGATCGTGCATCACGTTGCGTATCGAGCCGGCAAGTTTTTCCAGTCCATCGAGATCATCGGCGCCCGCCTCAATCGCCAACACCGCCACCTGTGGGTGTTTGCGAAAGTACTTGAGCGCCTTTTTGGTGTTTGGAACAGTGGCAAGTTCGATGACATCGCTTTGAGCAAGTTTTGCAAGCGTTTGATACCATGATGAATCATCGCCGCCGACGTAGACGACAGTCTGTTGCGAGGACATAGCCGATTTTCCCTTTCCGACAAGATCCGGAGGATCGGCTGACTGGTGCATTTCTACAGTTTTCGCCTGCGCGACCGAAATCCCGAGCAAGGACGACAGCATTGCAGGGAGCAACATGACCATACGACTGGTTTATTTTTCACGCGCACTGCGTGACATGTCTTTGCAGGATATCCAGAACATTCTCACCACCGCGCGCGCTAATAATTCCGATCAGGATATCTGCGGCATGCTGTGTTATGAGTCGAACTGGTTTCTGCAGGCACTGGAAGGCGACCGGGAGACCGTCAATGAACTGTTTCTGGAAATCGCCGATGACGTACGACATGAAGATGTGGTGATCATCAGCTACGACTATGTCGACGAATGTGTTTTCCCAAGTTGGCACATGGGCTATGCCGCCAACAGCGGCGCGGTCACCGATATGCTGCAATCATTCGGACTGACACGCTTTGAACCCGAGAAGCTGGAACCGGAGCAGGCACTGGCTTTTTTGCAGAATATGTCCGAGCAGCAGCAACTGGCTGCCTGATATCGTCTTGCACTATCGGCGGCGGCGAAACTCATTCGCCGGATAGGTACCCATCACTTTTAGCACGCTGCAATAGGCGTCGAGTTCGTCGAACGCCTCCATCACCACAGTATCGCCTGAGTGCCCTTCAATCTCGGCGTAAAACTGCGCCACTTCAAAATGCTCGTCCGTGATATAGCTCTCCAGCTTGGTGATGTTGATTTCACGATCGGCAAACACGCCCAGCGCTTTGTGTAGTGCCGCCGGCACACTGCGCACGCGAAACACCAGACTGGTCATGCATGGGCCATCGTTCGACTCCGGTACTTGTCGCTCTGCGCTGAGAATAATGAAACGCGTGGTGTTGTTGGCGCCATCCTCGACACGCTTACGCAGTACGTGCAGCCCTTCGTAGGTCTCGCCGGCTAGTTCGGAGGCGATAGCGGCATGTGTAGGGTCACCGAGATCGCGAACTTCACGCGCCCCTCCGGCGGTATCGGCTACCGCCAGTGGTTTCAAGCTGAGCTCCTGAATCATTTTGCGACATTGCGCCAGACCCTGCGGATGAGAACGCACGTGCGTCAGTTGGCCGATGCTGGCACCGGCAAGCCCTAACAGGCAATGATGCACCGGTTGATAGTGCTCACCAATGATGAACAACGTGGTTTGTGGCAACAGCACGTGCAGTTCGGCCACCCGACCACCCAGCGTGTTTTCTATCGGGATCATCGCGAGCCGGGCCTCGCCTTTCTCTACTGTCTCAAACGCCGCCTCAAAAGATTGACATGCAATCGGCTCCATACCCGGGTAGACGTTGTAACAGGCTAGATGCGAATAGGCACCTTTCTCACCCTGATAGGCTATTCGATTCTCGGCGTCGGACATTGAAATTCGCTGGCGGGATAACGGGGTTAGGGTATTCAACCGCGAGCGAGGGTTTTGCGCAAGTGCCGGGGCGGGGTTCCGGGCATCCGAAGGGTCGGCGGGAAGACCTCACGCCTGAAAGCGATGATACGGTGACGCGGCAGGGTTGTTGGGTGAATACATCCGGATATCTGCTTCGCTGACACGTCGGGTTTCCAGTTGATCAGGCACGCTGGTCGCGGCAGGATGAGATGCCGAGCGACAATCGCACTGTCATCGGGTAGCACGATGCGTGAGCGAGGTGCGCTATAAATGCCTCGCTGACGCGTCAGGTTTCCTTGTTGAACGGACATATGTGGCGGTGGCGGGATGAGATTCCGAGCGACGATCACACTGTCATCGGGTTTCCTTGTTGAACGGACATGCATGTGGCGGTGGCGGGATGAGATTCCGAGCGACGATCACACTGTCATCGGGTAACCCGATGCGTGAGCGAGGCGCGCCATATATGCCTCGCTGACGCGTCGGGTTTCCTTGTTGAACGGACATGCGAGTAGCGGTGGCGGGATGAGATTCCGAGCGACGATCACACTGTCATCGGGTAACCCGATGCGTGAGCGAGTGGATGCAAAGTGCAACAGGCCGGGCCGCACCGGCACGGTGCCGTATGCGACTGGCACGGGCCCAATCATCTGGCGAGCGCGCCTAAAACTCCAGATCACTCGCATTGCAGATAAATTCGACCAACTCGCCGAGTGCGGCAAAGTGCTTTGCGGTGACTTTCAGGAAATCTTTTTTTGGCACGGCCGCGTGATCCAGATTCAGCACGGAGATAAAGTCTTTACGCTTTAGATCGTCGATCAGTGGGTGATCCTGGTCAAAGCCCTTGGGGGGCCGTTTGAGGGACTCGCCACCAAAGCTAAAGCCCCGGGTCCCAAGCTTTTTCGTCAACTTGCGCCAGCGGGCCGGATCGTCGTCGATCAATAGCCGCATCTGTTGCAAAGTAGGGTTGTCGGGCCGCCAGATTCCAGCAGCGAGAAAGACTTCATCCGGATCGATGTGCAGGTAAAAGCCGGGGGCGTGCACATCTTTGCCGGCCACATGGCGAAACTGGATGCCGATATTGGTTTTGTACGGCGTTTTGTCTTTCGAAAACCTCACATCGCGATACACGCGCATCAGCGAGCCACCGACTTTCTTTGGGCTGGCCAGAAAGCTGCCGGAGACTTTCGCCAGATGCGGTGCCATCGACTCGATGTAGGCAAGCGCAGGTTCTCGCACATCGGCCTCGTATCGGGGCTTGTTGGCCTCGAACCAGTCGCGGTTGTTGTTACCCCTCAGTTGCTGCAGAAATTCAAGCGTCTGATCGGTAAACACGGCTTTCTCCCATTCAGGGGCTTGCGGACGCCAGCTTAGATGTTGCCCACAATCCGAGCTTGCTACTGCGTGCAATGGACTCAGCGCCCAGGTAGCGCTCTGCATCGAGCAAAGAGGACAGTTCGTCACTGGCCAGATCAGCAGCCTGGGTACGCGCGATACCGAGCCGCAGGGCGATAAAATTGATCTCTCGTTCGTCCGGGTAGACTACACAACGCAAACGCGGACTGTCGACGGTTTTCGGATCGCAATCGATCGAGACAATTTGCCCGCTCAGTTGCGTCCTCAGCCATTCTCTGGCTTGCGGCGCAAAGGGTTCACCACTCACCGGTGCTTGCACCCCCGCCAGCTGAATATCGATAACTCGCCCATCGACCAGTACCACCTGCAATTTATCGCCAGCGCTGACCTTCAGCACCTGACCGATATAGGATGGATAATTTATTTGCCGGACAGCCGGTTCATCAGCGGCCCATAACGCAGGTGCGAGCACTGCCATCAGCAGTGTGCCGAAGACAACCAACGGTCTGATCGCCCAGAAAATCTTGCTCACCACTCACCCCCCGTCTAGGGACCATCTGCGCTCGAATACCTGCCGACTTTCCTGGCAGGAAGGCTATGCTACGGTCAAAATTACCGTAAAGCAATAGAAACACTGCTGAAGGACAGACCGCATCGGTCAGCCGTTCTCTGAACGACGACGAACACCAACGCTAAGACGAATCCGGCCGGCAGACATCGGCACCGTGTTGCCATCTCGTCAGTTATCTGAACTGACTCAGCTATAACTGATAGCAGACTAAGCCTTTGAATGTGTATTGCAAAATGTCCAGAGCTGGGGATTGAGCAGTCAGACTGTTCAGGATGCCCTGTCCGTTACCACCGTCACTGACGCAACAGAGGCACATTCAGGCCGAATCTAACGCGCCGGTGCCAGCCCGGGCAAAGCAAACGCAATAGTTTTGCAACACTTGCTCTGATGGCTGTGTCCAGTAGACGATCGCTCTGCTACATTCGTCAGACTGACTTCCACTCCAGCCACCAGAGCATCTGCTTGCACAAACTACTGCTCAATCGGGATATCTATACCGACGTCATTCTTGATCTGGTTCCCAGAGCGCAGCGATTTCTATGGATCGTAACGGCTGACCTTAAAGATATGCACGTCGAGACGGATGCTGGATTCCAACCGTTTCTGGCCGTGTTGACCGCACTCGTTGAACGTGGCGTCGCCGTGCGTCTGATCCACGCCAAAGAGCCAGGCCCGCGTTTTCGCGAACACTTCGATGACTACCCGTCACTAATCAACAACGAGTTGTTTGAGCGAGTGTTGTGTCCGCGCGTTCACACCAAGGCCATCGTGGTCGACGGCGTGATGGCTTTTACCGGCTCTGCCAATCTGACAGGCGCCGGCATGGGGGCAAAACACGAGGATAAGCGCAACTTCGAGGCGGGATTTCTGTTTGACGACAAAGATCAGGTCGCGCAACTAATGGACTGGATCGACATGCTCTATCTGGGCGAACTCTGCCAGACCTGTCGGCGGCGAGAGTTTTGTCCCGACCCAATCGCCGACAATGTCTAAACCAGTACCTCTGCCATCGTGGCCCCAATAGCCATTGGCGAATCAACCATGTGGACGCCGGCCGACATCAGGCGGTTTATCTTTGAACGCGCGGTGCCACTGCCGGGCATAACGATCGCGCCAGCGTGCCCCATGCGCCGCCCCGGCGGTGCAAATTGCCCGGCAATATAGGCCACCACGGGCTTGGGATAGGGGTTCTGCTTTAGAAATTGCGCCGCGTCCTCTTCGGCTGTGCCACCCACTTCACCCAGCACCACCACCCCGCGGGTAGCATCATCCTCGGCAAACAACTTCAGGCAGTCGATGAAGTCGATGCCGCGAATCATATCGGCACCAATCCCCACACAGGTCGACTGTCCAAGCCCCTGCGCCGAGGTTTGCACTATTGCCTCATAGCTGAGCGTGCCCGCGCGCGACACCATCCCGATACAGCCGGGCGTCGCAATGTCCAGTGGCATCACCCCCATACGGCACTCGCCGGGTGTGAATACGCCGATGCTGTTGGGTCCGATGAGTCGGGTTTGTGCACCGCGCAGCGCGCGTTTGACCCGTACCATATCGATCATTGGTATGCGTTCAGTCACGCAGCTAACGACCGGCATCTGCGCCCTGATCGATTCGATGATCGCATCCGCCGCCGCCGGGGGTGGTACAAAAACCATCGACGCATTGGCGTCGGTTGCGGCGACGGCCTCGGCCACAGTATCGAAAACAGGCACCCCCAGGTGAGTCTGCCCGCCTTTGCCGGGCACCACGCCCGCCACGACACGCGTCCCTTTATCGATGGCGCGCTCAACGTGAAAGCTGCCCTGTCGGCCCGTTATCCCCTGGCACACAACCCGGGTATTCTTATCGACCAGTATGGCCATGGTCAGCTCGCCTCACCGGTTGCAGACGCACCGCGCACCACTCTGCGCCACCAGCTTTTGGCCTTGCCTGCATCCCGATTATTCAGGCTGGATATAGTCTCGACACTGATTCGCGCTGCATCAACCATATCGACTGCTACCGTTATACCGGTTGCTTCGGCAGCCAGTAGCTCGTGCCCAAGTGCTGATTCGGTACCCGCCAGACGCGCCACCACTGGCACTTGTCGAGAGCAATCGCGCAACGCCTTCACCAGCGCGCGGGCGACATCGTCACAACGCATGACACCACCGCCAAACACATTCACCAGCACCACTGACACAGCGGAATCATTGAGCACCAGATTCAGCGCGGCATTAAATTGCTGTGCATCGGCGACTGGTGGTATGTCAAGAAAATTGGCCGGATCACCGCCGTGCAGTTTTACCGAGTCGAGCATGGCCATTGCCATGCTCGCACCGGAGGCGACGATACCAATGTCGCCGTCGAGCTTGAAGTAGTTAAAACGATTGCGCAGTGCCTCCAACTCACCGCTGCTCAAATCGCGCGTATCACGCAACTCGGCAAGCGCCGGTTGACGATACAGCGCGTTATCGTCGATCGTAACGGTGGCATCCAGCGCGCAAACCTCGCCGCTGGTGGTGATCGCCAGTGGATTGATTTCGATCAGAGAGCAATCAAGATCGATGAACATCTGGTAGAGCGATTGCAACGCCGCAGCGAACGCGGGGTGTTCGGCTTCTGACAGCGCCAGATGAGATGCTGCATCGCGCGCAGTTTGATCGTCAATACCGGTCTCAATATCGATTTCCTGCGCGTGCAGGGCGCTGTTGTCACCACCCAACGCGTCTTCGATCTGGGTGCCGCCATCGGCCGATGTCAGCAGCGATATACAACTGCTGCGTCGGTCGATCATCAACGCTGCATAAACTTCGCGGGTGACATCGACGGCCTTTTCAACGAATACCTGGCGCACGGGCAGTCCACCGCTGCCCGTCTGCACCGTGTACAACACCTGGCCAAGCATGTCCGCAGCATGTTGCCTCACCTGATCGAGTGTGTCGCAAAGGCGCACACCACCGCCA
>CAZYDV010000040.1:0-25551 GCA_964646405.1 uncultured Granulosicoccaceae bacterium
TCGCCGCCGCCAGCGATTGAAAACGCCGGGGACTCTGCAATCGCTTTGCCCACCGCTCGCGTGCCATCGGCAAACTGATCAAACTCGAAAACACCGACCGGCCCGTTCCAGACAATCGTGCCGGCATTGCGCAGTATGTCGGCGTAGAGCGCGGCGGTTTGCGGCCCGACATCAAAGATCATGTCATCGTCGGCAACCTGATCGACGGCGAGGGTTGAGGCCTGAGTATCAGCCGAGAACGCCTTGCCGCAGACGACGTCGGTCGGCACCGGAATGTCGCCGCCCTTGGCCTGCGCGGCTGCGCGCAAGCGTTTGGCTTCTGGAATCAGATCGCCTTCAGCCAGGGAATTTCCGATCGCGTGACCCTCGGCCGCGATAAACGTATTGGCAATGCCGCCACCGACGATCAGTTGATCGACGATGCCCGACAAGGCATCCAATACGGTCAGCTTGGTCGAGACCTTCGAGCCCCCTACCACCGCAACCAGCGGTCGCGCCGGGTTGTCGAGCGCCTTAGCCAAAGCATCCAGCTCACCTGACAACAGCGGCCCGGCACAGGCGATGGGCGCGTACTGGGCCACACCGTGGGTCGATGCCTGTGCGCGATGCGCCGTGCCAAACGCATCCATCACGAATACGTCGCACAGTTGCGCATACTGGCGCGCAAGCGTCTCGTCATCAGATTTTTCGCCCGGGTTGAAACGCACATTTTCCAGCAGCGCAACACTACCAGGCGCCAGTTGTGGCGCCTCATCCAGATAATCGCTAATCAGCTCGACCGGCAGATCCAGCAGCCTACCCATGTGGGCGGCGACCGGCGCGAGCGAAAACTCATCCGCCGGCTCACCCTCAACGGGTCGGCCCAGGTGTGACATCACCATCACCGAGGCCCCTTTTTCGAGGGCCAGGCGAATGGTTGGCAACGACGCGACGATGCGCAGATCAGACGAGACCGCACCGTCTTTGAGTGGCACATTCAGGTCTGAACGCACCAGCACCCGCTTGCCGGCCAGTGCAAGATCTTCGAGCTTCTTCATGCGTTACTTGGCGTTCATCAACGCGACAGTGGTATCCAGCATGCGGTTGGAGAAACCCCACTCGTTGTCGTACCAGGAGCAAACCTTGACCAGATTGCCATCGGTTACGCGTGTCATGCCGGCGTCGAAGTTAGACGTGGTACTGGTGTGATTGAAATCGATCGATACCAGTGGCGCATCGTTGTAAGCCAGGATTTTGCCGTCGGCCGCCTTCTGCATGATCGAATTGATCTCATCGACGGTGGTGTCGCGACCAGCCTTGAAAGTCAGATCTACAATCGAGACATTGATGGTCGGGACGCGAATGGCAAATCCGTCGAGCTTGCCATTGAGTTCAGGCAATACCAGCCCAACCGCTGCCGCCGCACCGGTGCTGGTCGGAATCATCGACATAGTGGCAGAGCGCGCGCGACGCAGATCCGAGTGATAGACATCGGTCAGAACCTGGTCGTTGGTATAGGCGTGAACCGTCGTCATCAGGCCTGACAGCAGTCCAACGCCATCGTTGAGCGCTTTGGCCATGGGCGCCAGGCAATTGGTGGTGCAACTGGCGTTTGAAATCACAGTGTCCGAGGCTTTCAGTACACCTTCGTTGACGCCGTACACAATCGTGGCGTCGACATCCTTACCACCGGGCGCAGAGATAATGACCTTCTTGGCACCGCCGGCGATATGCGCGCCAGCCTTCTCCTTGGTGGTGAAAAAGCCGGTGCATTCAAGCACCACATCGACACCCAGTTCACCCCAGGGAAGTTTGGCGGGATCACGCTCTGCCAACACGCGGATGCGGTCTCCGTTGACCACGATATAGTCGCCATCCACGACCACCTCACCAGGAAACCGGCCATGTGCGGTGTCGTACTGGGTCAGGTGAGCATTGGTAGCAGAGTCACCCAGATCGTTGATCGCAACGACGTCGAACTCATTGTTGCGACCGGCTTCGAACAGTGCGCGAAGCACGTTTCGACCGATCCGACCATAGCCATTGATCGCGATTTTAATCGCCATGTTTTCTCCTGCAGGAAGTAAGCAAAGTGGATGTTATAGATAGTCTGAACCTCCAGATCCACCACTTCTAGAGCAGTTTCCTTACCGATTCTGCAACCTTGGCGGCATGAAATCCGAAGTGTTCGAAAACCTTCGATGCCGGCCCCGACTCGCCAAAGCCATCCAGGCAAACCATCGCGCCATCGATACCGACATACTTGTACCAGCCGTCCGATACGCCGGCTTCGACCGCCACCCGGGCGACAAGCGATCGGGGCAGCACCTGCTCGCGATAGCTGGCGGGCTGGCGATCGAACACATCGGTTGCCGGCATCGATACCACGCGTGTGCTGACGCCTTCAGATTTGAGTTGTTCGTGCGCCTCCACCGCAATGCCAACTTCTGAGCCGGTGGCGATGATGATGGCAGCCGGATTCTCGCTGTCGCGAAGCACATAACCGCCTTTTTCGATGCTCGCGATCTGTTGCGCATCACGGCTTTGGTGATCGAGATTCTGGCGGCTGAACAGCAGCGAGGTGGGTCCATCCTTACGCTCCAGAGCAACCTTCCATGAAACGGCAGACTCCACCGCATCACAGGGTCGCCAGACCGACATATTCGGAATCATCCGCAAGGTCGCCGCCTGCTCAACTGGCTGGTGGGTGGGGCCGTCCTCGCCGACGCCAATCGAGTCGTGGGTGTAGACGAAGATTGACGGGATTTTCATCAGTGCAGCCATGCGCAGTGCATTGCGCGCATACTCCGAGAACATCAGAAAAGTGGCGCCATAGACGCGAAACCCGCCGTGCAGCGTCATGCCATTGACGATCGCCGACATCGCAAACTCGCGCACACCAAAATAGATGTAATTGCCGTCCGGATTTTCTTTGACATCGCGGCTCTGTTCCCAGATCGTCAGATTCGACGGCGCGAGATCAGCAGAACCGCCGATCAGTTCTGGCAGCGAGGGGCCAAAGCCATTCAACGCATTTTGCGATGCCTTGCGACTGGCAATGCTCGGTGCGTAGGCGTTGACGCTATCGATAAACGCCGCAGCCACGGTGTTCCAGTCTGCCGGCAACTCGCCTTGCACGCGTCGCTCAAACTCTGCGCATTGCTGTGGGTACTTTCCGCGGTAGTCGGCAAGCTTTTGTTGCCACGCCGCCTCACGCTCCGCACCGGATGCACGTGCAGACCATCCGTCCATCACCTCGGCCGGTATCTCAAACGGTGCGTGCGGCCAGTCAATGCGTTCGCGCACCAGTGCCACTTCGTCTTCACCCAGCGGCGCGCCGTGGCTGGAACCCTTGCCCTCCTTGTTGGGCGACCCCCAGCCAATCAGCGTCTGGCAGCAGATCATGGTTGGTTTGTCAGTTTGTGCACGTGCGGTATCGATTGCTGCCCGCACCGCCTCGGCATCATGACCATCGACTTTTGGAATGACGTGCCAGCCATAGGCCGCAAAGCGCGCAGGGGTATCGTCGCTGAACCAGCCCTCCACCTCGCCATCGATCGAGATGCCGTTGTCGTCGTAGAACGCGATCAACTTGCCGAGCCCGAGGGTGCCGGCCAGCGAACAGGCCTCGTGTGATATGCCTTCCATCAGACAGCCATCACCCAGGAAAACGTAGGTGTAGTGATCGACAATCGACACATCGGGCTGGTTGAACTGCGCCGCCAGCGTGCGCTCAGCCAGGGCCATGCCGACCGCATTGGCCAGGCCCTGGCCCAGTGGACCGGTAGTGGTTTCGATGCCTGGTGCACAGTCACGCTCTGGATGACCGGGCGTGGCGGCCCCCAGTTGGCGGAAGTTCGAAAGCTCCTGGATCGGCAGATCGTAGCCAGACAAATGCAACAGCGAATACAGCAGCATCGATCCGTGACCGTTCGAGAGCACAAAGCGATCGCGATCCGGCCAGTCGGGGTTGGCGGGATTGTGCTGCAGAAAATCATTCCACAGCACTTCCGCCATATCGGCCATGCCCATAGGCGCGCCTGGATGACCGGATTTGGCTTTTTGAATGGCATCCATGCTCAATGCCCGTATCGCATTGGCAAGCTTGCGACGTTCCACCATGGTTATAGTATCTCGAGGTTCGGATATGCGCCGGCTGGCGACGAGTGCACGAAAGACTCGTTGCGCTGGCACCTGAAGTGCAAAATGAAGCCGGAATGCCGCTGTAGATAGGGAACTGAAGCGGATATGGCGATCTGCGTCATCGCGAGCTGGATGCCATGCGGCAGACCCGCTCGACAAGCACAGCAGAGGGCCGACCAATTCCGGCAAAGGACAACTCGCCATTGTATCATCAGCCGTAAGGATTCGGTAGAGCGACACCCGGTGCCGCAAACCGAACTTGGCGAATTGAGCTGCCTTCGTAAGCACATGATCTAGCGCGGAAAACTTGAATTACCCACAAGCCCTCCCAAGATTGTGACCACACTCCTGATAACCCCTAATCGGTTAGACAACCAGGGCGAATTTCGCTAAACTGGTGGTTTGCCTTTCAACAAGGTCTATGGCATTGAGCACCCGATCTGCACGCACCACCTCGATGGACCAGAATCAGCAGTCCCGAATCAAGGAACTCATCGCCAAGGGTAAGGAACAGGGCTACCTGACTTACGCCGAAGTCAACGACCACCTGCCAGACGGTATCGTCGAACCAGACCAGGTCGAAGAGATCATCGCGATGATCAACGACATGGGCATCTCGGTTCATGAAGCCGCCCCTGACAACGACACCCTGATTCTTTCCGATACCTCGCTCAGCCCGGACGAAGACGCCGCCGACGAGGCCGCCGCGGCGCTTGCCAGCGTTGATGGCGAGTTCGGTCGCACCACCGATCCGGTGCGCATGTACATGCGTGAAATGGGTACCGTTGAGCTGCTGACCCGCGAGGGCGAAATCGAAATCGCCAAGCGCATCGAAGAAGGCCTCTTCGAGGTGCTGACCGCGCTGTCAGCGTTCCCCGATACCGTTAAGCAAATTCTCGAACGCTACCAGCTCGTCGCCGCCGAAGAGATGCGCCTAAGCGATCTGCTGGTTGGCTTCATCGATCCCAATGAATCCGACGAAATTCCGCTGCCCGCTCACATTCAGCAGCAGATTCGTGAAAAGGAAGCCGCCGAAAACGGCGAGGAAGAAGAAGAAGTTGTCGACACCGGCCCTGATCCGGAAGAAGTGCGCGAGCGCATGGTCGCGATTGAAGAGGCCCACGCCAAGGCCATGGCAGCGATCGCCAAAATCAAGGACGGCAGCGCCAGCGAACTCGAAGAAGCGACCCGCGCCACCACCAGCATGGTCACCGAGCTGAAGCTCTCGCCCGCTTTCGTCGACCTGCTGACGCGCGGCCTGCGCGAGCGAGTCAACCGTATTCGCACGCAAGAGAAGGCAATCCGCGATATCTGCATCACCAAATGCGATATGCCGCGCAAGACCTTCATCGCTACTTTTCCGCGCAACGAGATCAGTGAAGCCTGGCTGCAGGGTCACCTCGACAGCGGCGAAAAATACGCCACCCGTCTGTCCGATCACGCCGAAGATATTCGTCGCCACCAGCGACGCATGGAAACGATCGAAAAAGACACCTTCCTGACCGTTGGCCAGATCAAGGAAATCAGCCGTCGCATGTCCATCGGCGAGGCCAAGGCACGCCGAGCTAAAAAGGAGATGGTGGAGGCGAACCTGCGCCTGGTAATCTCTATTGCCAAAAAGTACACCAACCGTGGCCTGCAGTTCCTCGATCTCATCCAGGAGGGCAACATCGGCCTGATGAAAGCGGTCGACAAATTCGAATACCGCCGCGGCTACAAGTTCTCCACCTATGCCACCTGGTGGATTCGCCAGGCGATTACCCGATCCATCGCCGACCAGGCACGCACCATCCGTATCCCGGTCCACATGATCGAGACCATCAACAAGCTCAATCGCATTTCGCGACAGATGCTGCAGTCGATGGGCCGCGAGGCCACGCCTGAAGAGCTGGCCGAAAAAATGGACATGCCGGAAGACAAGATCCGCAAAGTCCTGAAGATCGCCAAAGAGCCGATCAGCATGGAGACCCCGATCGGCGACGACGAAGACTCGCATCTGGGCGACTTCATCGAAGATCAGAACATCCTGTCACCGGTCGACTCCGCCACCTCCGGTGGCCTGGGCGAGACCACCCACGAAGTACTGGCCAGCCTCACCCCGCGTGAAGCCAAAGTACTGCGCATGCGATTCGGCATCGACATGAACACTGACCATACGCTGGAAGAAGTCGGCAAACAGTTCGACGTCACCCGCGAGCGCATCCGCCAGATAGAAGCCAAGGCACTGCGTAAACTGCGTCACCCCACGCGCTCGGAACAGCTGCGTAGTTTCCTCGACGGGGAATAAGCAAGCCTGCTGGCGCTCTGCCGCTCATCGGCAGAGCTCGCCATTTCTTTCACCGCCGCAACCCACACAACCCGCTTTCGTATTACACGCATTCAGCAGGATGGTGTAAACTTCTCCGCCACGGGCCTGTAGCTCAGTTGGTTAGAGCAGTGGACTCATCAAAATGGTGCGTCTATGTTGGAAGGCATAGAATGAACGGGATGAATTCAGGGAAACCTTAGCAGTTCGGCTGAAGGCAATCCTGAGCCAAGCCAAAGGTACACCTTTGGAAGGTGCAGAGACTACCTGGGAACTTCAGTGTTCTTAATAACAGGCAAGAGCGTCCCGCACCCCACCAGCCCAACTACCACCATGTGGCTGAGGGTGATGAGATAGTCCGCTCCGATCAGAAACGATCGGGCAAAGTGAATCCATTGGTCGTAGGTTCAAATCCTACCGGGCCCACCATTTTTCTGAACCTGCCTTTGTCATACACCTGGGCGGCCCCACCTAGGCGGCCCCGATTAGGCCCCACCACTTCCGCCGATAGCTTCACCGCCAGTATTATTGCGCCAACAAACCCGGCAGCAATCACTCGTTCTGAATCAGAAACGCCAGCAGCTCGGCAAATCCGGCTGTGTAGTACCGGGGAGATGTCTCAATGGTGTCACCGAAACCCGCCTGATTGATGCCGAATTTCAATCCAGCGTCGGTCAGCACTTTGTACTTTTTCATCTTGCCTTTTTGCGATGTGCTTTCACGATGTTTTTCCTCCAGCATGCCCGTTTTGATGAGCAATCGGTTTGCCTTTACCGCGGACAACTTAGCCCCGTGAATTTTCAACAAAGCGCTGATCGATTCGGTCTCTCCAGAGAAATCTCCTGCAGTTTGACCAGCAGCGGATATCCGCATTGGTCGCGCATTCCAATCGTCGTGAAATCCGGATTTCTCCGCAAGCAGGCAAACCATCGGGCTTTCCTGAAAAATATGCCGAAACAACTCGCCTATCACGTTGAGCAACGCAGCCGAGGTCAATTCATTCTGTAGATCTTGAGCTTCGATATTCCTGTTTACGTAAAAAACAAGTCGAAAACCGAAGTCAAACAACTCAACCTGAAAATCATCAGTAGTAAGAAAATACTCTGGGTTTCCTTTAAAAAAATTTGAGAGCATTTCAACCACCGCACGGTTGAACCAGTCAGTCTCCTCCAGATGAACTTCAAACTCCGAACACGATACGAAGAATCCTGAACCACGTATGAATTTTACCAACTCAACTTCGCTCGACGTATCAACGAGGAACTCGTCAACATCGTGATCAGCTTCGGCAGCCTGCATCACAATTTTGTTTTCAAGCTCGAAACGTCGTGCAAAGCTACCTACCCACTCTGCAGTTTCGTTGACACTCAGTAGCGCACCGCCGGCACGGCCAACGCTACTCGCAGACACATACAAAGCTTGTGGGTAGCCCCGCTCTCTGGATTTGACACATCCGGCGAGATCTATACCGTCGGGAACCTCATAGAGCGCGCTATCAAAGAGCGCAACTCTGTCAACCCTGTCAGTCCCAAGGGCGCAGTCTGCACGAAAACGTTCTTCTCCAGATAGCAGGCGCGCAAGACGCTCGATCCAATGATCCAGCCCTTCAGAAAATTCAGGACTGCCATCGGTTTCAAACTCCACCGTATGGAGAAACTCTCCACCAACCTCATCTATGCAATATCCCTCCTGAATCTCCAGCGCTTCTCCGATCGACAGGTCGACGCTGAACCACCCATCGACCACATGATCCTTCACAGCTTCATTGCCCGCTGAAAGCAGTTCTGCAACTTCCAATGCTGCCATCCCACTGCGGATTGACAGCAACCTTGTTTTGAGGAAGTCTGAGAGATCTCTATTCTGGATAGTGAAAGATATACTCATGTGCCACCATGGACGGATCTTTATGCTGGTGTGTATGTAAACACGGCACCTGCGATGAGAACCTGAGCATTGCGACAGCTTGACCCGTCAAGTTTCAGACGACACCACGTACCGGCTGCATCCAGCCTCTGCACGCAGGCAAACAGGGCATGCCAAATACCAGCATTGCCAAAAACGGGCAAAGCCCGTCCTGTCGATCACTCCCCCTGCAGATCCATCGTGCCAGACAACGTGTGTTTAGTATCCTTCATTCGTATCTGTTTTAACCCGCCTCATTCCGGCGCTTTAGTCTGGCGACCGGCTCACGATCGATTTGTACGGTGGCCGCTCTACGACAACCCGCCAACCGCCGGATACGGTACCGTTTCGCACCCATCAACCAAAAGCCGGAGCCCCCTTATGAACGACAAACCAGTTGCAATGATCGTCGCCGGCGGCAGCGGCATTGGCGCCGATGCCGCGCGCACGTTATCAGCCAAGGGCTTCGATGTCGCCGTCATGTCCGCTTCTGGCAAAGGCGAAGCGCTCGGTAACGAACTGGGGGGTTTGGGGTTCACTGGCTCAAATCTGGAGCCGGCCGATCTGACTCAATTCGTCGATCTGACGGTGGATAAGTTTGGCCGGATTGATGGCGTGGTCAACTGCACCGGACACGGGCCTAAAGGCGCGGTGATGGACATCAGTGACGACGACTGGCATCTGGGGCTGGACTACTACATGCTGAATGTCGTCCGCATGACTCGACTGGTGCTGCCGATCATGCAGAAACGACAATCCGGATCCATCGTCAACATCTCTACCTTCGCGACTTTCGAACCTGACGCCGACTTCCCAACCTCCGCGATATTCCGCGCAGCATTGGCAGGCTACACCAAGCTTTTCACCAACCAGTATGCAGCTGAAGGTATACGGATGAACAATGTATTACCCGGGTTCATTAACAGCCTGCCCGAAAAGGCTGACCGCGTAGCCCGAATACCTGCCGGTCGGTATGCCGATGTGCGCGAACTCTCCGAGACCATCGCATTCCTCATCGGCGACTCGGCAAGCTATATCATGGGACAGAACCTGCGAGTGGACGGCGGGCTGACGGCATCCGTCTAGCAAGCTGCTGAAAAACTATTACGCTCGGCCTGAGGTCGTTAAATACTCCCTGGAACGCCAGCCCGGTCAAAATGCTCATTTATAACCCATAAACTGGAACGCCAGCCCGGTGCGCTTTTTCGGGCTGCGCGGCCCGGTCATTTGCCTGCTCTGTCCTTCGCTCATGACGATTTTCAACACCACGCCAGCTAATTGACTGAGCGGCGTTGCCATGTTGCAACGCCGCTCGAACATCAGGCTACCAACTACTCACCGGCATAAAAGCAGTAGAACAGCCCTGCGCCACCGGTTCGGGTCAGTGCATCCTGACTGCATCCGATACTGCCATGCGCCGAGTTCCACGACACCATGTGCCGATCGTTACTCAGGCCTGCAAGGTCGTGGTGACCGACGATGGCCGATCCTTCATCACTGCTGGTCCAGCCGGCGCAGCTGGTGTCACCACCGGCGGTGGAATACATGCCGTGCGGATCGGATCCCGTGAGGATATCGTGCTTGTTCGGCTTGTCGCCACGGGCATTGACGGGATTGCCCTTCTCATCGAGCCCGTTGGCCTTGTTGACCATATTGCCACCCGAATGCAGCTCATCCACGTTCTCGGCGATCAGCGCCCCTTTGGTGTTGTGCCAGGGCCCGGCACCAATTCGATCGCGCGCGTTGACACCGGAAATCACCTTGGGCCGATCGCCAGAGCGGTCAATACCGGCATTCACACTGAGATAAGCCTTCCAGTTGGTGAGTTCCGACCCGGCCGCCGCCGCGAGTTCGCCACAGTGCGCGTCAGCGCCTTCCAGACCACCCAGATCCGCGCCATTTCCCGGCCCGGCACTGGTGATGAAAAACGTCATGTCGGCATCCTGAGCCAACGTGTTCAAACTCAGGGCCGAACCAATCACCGCGACCGCAACAGCTACAACCGATTTTTTCAAAATGCTCACAAACCCACCCTCCGGGTATTCAAAAAATGAAGACGCACCAGCCCAATCCAGCCAGCAAACAACACCAGCAATCCAAGCGCTATCGCCAACACATGCGATCAAAACGCCGATTGCTGTGGCGCAGGTGGGCACGACTGGCTCACCCGCATTGATCGACATTTAAAAAGAATGGAAGTTCGCAAAAAGCCACTGCAAAGCGACAGCTGACACACGCGCGCACCACGGCACTGCCCCGGCAAACAACAGCGGTCAGGCCTGGTGCCTGACCGCGCCTACCACTAGCCGGGACTACTGGCGATGACATCGCTCAGCACATGCGCGGCTTCCTCCAGCAGGATGTCCGGCAAATCGGCGTCTTCATCTGTGTCACCGGCACCGAAGGCCTTGCGCAGCAGTTCTTCACGCTCTTCACGATTGGACGAGCGCTCTTCAATCTCCTGCTTTCTGCGCGCTTCCATCAATGACACATCCTGTTGTGCGCGGGCATCGCGCAGGCTGTCGAGCTCTTCAATCAGCAATTTGAACGAGCGATTGCTGCGATAGCGTGACTCGTGACGCGCCTGCAGATGGCTAAAGTTGGGGGTCTGATCCGTCCATGAATCGAAGCTGGCCGCTGCCACTTCAGCCCATGGCAGTGCGTTGTCGAGACCACGCTCCCCCTGCGCATCGGAATCCATTGCGGTCGGGAACAGAATGTCCGGTACGACGCCACGGTGTTGCGTGCCCTCGCCATTGACCCGGAAAAACTGCGCGATGGTGACCTTCAGTTGTCCAAGCTCGCCTTCACGATCCAGCGGCACCACATTCTGCACCGTACCCTTGCCAAAAGTCGGCTCGCCGATCACCACGCCACGGCCATAATCCTGAATCGCCGCGGCAAAAATTTCAGATGCCGACGCACTGCCGCGATCCACCAATACCGCCAGCGGGCCGTCATACTCGATCGTCGGGTCTTCATCTTTCTCGACATTCACGCGACCGCTGGAATCTCTGATCTGAACAATCGGTCCGGTCTTCAGGAAAAGCCCCGTCAGTTGTGTCGCCTCGAGCAGCGAGCCGCCACTGTTGCCGCGCAAATCGATAATCACGCCATCCACGCCACTTGAGGTGAGCTCACCCAACAACCGGCGAACGTCGCGTGTTGTGCTTCGATAGTCCGGCAGGCCCTGCGAGAGTCCCGCGGTATCCAGATAGAAAGTCGGTAAATCGATCACGCCAAATTTTTGCGGCTTAGGCGTGCCCGGCACCTCTACGATTGAGCTTTTGGCGGCCTGCTCCTCCAGCTTGATCTTGTCTCGAACCAGCTCAATAACCTTGGGCGGCGTGCCGGCAGGTGCCTTGCCCGGTAGAATCGCCAGTCGCACAGTCGAACCTTTTGGACCACGAATCAGATCCACGACATCGGCCAGGGGCCAACTCACCACATCGACAATGTCTTCGTCATCGTTACCGACCCCAACGATACGATCCTCCACGCTGACCAGGCCACTGACGGCAGCCGGCCCACCGGCAATGATGCGCCGTACCACAGTATGTTCGTTTTCGGTTTGCAGCGCCGCCCCGATCCCCTCAAGAGAGAGACTCATGTTGATTCGAAAGTTCTCCGAACCACGCGGTGAGAAATATGAGGTATGCGGTTCAACTGACAAGGTGTAAGCGTTGATGAAGTACTGAAAGACTTCATTTGGCGTAAGCTGACTGACTCGTCGTGCCATGCGCTCGTAACGATCTTCAAGCGTTTCGGTGATTTCATTGTCCGATTGTTCGGCCAGACGCAGATCGAGTACGTCGTTCTTGACGCGCTTGCGCCACAGCTCGTCCATCACCTGCGTCGATGACGACCACTGGGCATCCTCACGATCAAACGTGTACTGCTCGTCAAGGGCGAAATCAAAATCGCGATTCAAAAGCCCACTGGCGAATTCGGCTCGCTCCTCCACTCTGGCCCGAAAACGTTTGAATATATCGAACACAGGGTCGAGACGACCACTTCGCAGTGCATCGTCAAACTGATGCCGCACCGTATAAAACTCTTCTACATCCGTCGCGAGAAGAAAGTTTTTCTGCGGATCGAGCGTCTCGAGGTATCGATCAAAGATCTGGGCAGACAAGGCATCAGTAACTGGCACGCGCTTATAGTGATAGCGCTGCATCAACTGCAGGATGCCCGCAGTTGCCTGCCGGTGTGCGTCGGTTGGAACCAGCGTATCGAGTGCTACCTGACGATTGTCCGCCTGCCCAGCGGCCCCAAAAGTCAGCCCGAGCACCACCACCCCTGCGCGCACCCAGCACGCAACGCCTGCTGTCGCCGCCCTGCTTAATTGTCGGCTCTGACGCCTGCACCAACTGGAGAGGGTCAAGACTGGATGGTTGTGCTGCATGGGATGAAATCCTTAATTGTAACGGCCGCCTGCCCGGCGCGGTCGGCCGCTTGTGACCGTGTTCTTTGTTTCAGGCGTTTGCCGAAGGGGGTTGATCAGTGGCGAGAGCAACCCCTTTTTGACACATTGCCACCCCTCTTGTATAGGGTATTTTTTACAAATTAAACAGTACGCCAATAGCCTGCCCTGTTAGGACGAGAACCATGGACCACAAGTTCCGCAACCCACTGTTGACAGTTCCACTCAGATCCTGCGCCAAGTTTCTGGCAGTTCGCCAGGACAGGTACCTGGCTTCGAGCTTTGGCTCCACAACGCGTGGCTGCTATGCGCGGTTCGCCAACTGATGAAAAAGCCACAACGGGACAATTGGGGAAGCCTGGCACGGATCGGCCTGTTTATCGTGGGCAACGAGGCCGTGCCGGAGGCTGAGTGGTGGGCAATGCTGCCAACCGATATCTCGGTGCACGCAGCCCGCGTCACAGCGGACACGCCGTGGGCAGCCTGGAATCAGAGCCGAACATCGGTTCATCTCGCCACCGATGTTCAACATGGCGCCGAGCAATTCGCCGCCATGCGCCTGACAGCCGTGACGGTAGGTCATAGTTCAAGCTCGTTTCTCGGCGGACATGGTTGGGACAGTGCGATCGTCGAAGCGCTATCCAAAACAATCGGAAACGACATCGTCATCAGCACCAATGGCCTGGATTGCCTGGCCGCATTGAACGCCTGCCATGTCACTCGGCCGCTGTTGGTACTACCACCGTGGTTTGGACCAGCGATCATTGCCGAAGGTGTTACCTACCTTTCCGATCACGGCTTGCCACCGGCCGCCACCCTGACGTTCGATCCGGGACCCAAATGGCGTGACGTAACGCCACAGGCCATGTACCCGCAAGGCATCGGCTTCGAGCAAGCGCTCGAACCGCTCTACCAGCAGATTGTGCACGCGGACAAAAAAAAGGCGGATGGCATTCTGATCGCCGGCACCGGATTTCGCTGCGTTGGCTTGATCGAGCAACTGGAAGACCAGCTTGGGTTGCCAGTCATCACCGCCAACCAGGCGAGCCTGTGGCACGTGTTACGACGGTCAGGAATCAGCACCACTATCGGTGGCTACGGGCGCCTTTTATCGCAACACTAACTACTGCGGTTACGCCACCCGTTGCATGTGCACTTCGAGTGCCGCTATCCCTTCATCGAGCCCCCGGCGCCCGTAACCCAGCCTGAAACGATCAACCGGTGTCTCACCCAATTCAGAGCGATAAATAATGCTGGGCAGAAACAACACGCCGCTGTCTTGCACCAGCGACCGGCAAAATGCTTCTACACCATCGGCCCCCTTGTAACGTGGAAACGCCATGCAGGATCCATCCGGTCGGCGCCAGTCGAACAAATCTGGATAGCGCGCAAAAAATGCATCCCACTGGGGCAAGTTCTCATCGACAATCGCGCAATTGCGACCCAATAGTTTGTCGCGATTGTGCAATGCTATTTGCGTCAGCCGCTCACTGGGACCGGAATTGCAGATAGACAAATAGTGTTTCATCCGCTCCATTTTCGAAATCACTTGCGCGTCGGCGCAGGCAATCCAGCCAATGCGAAGCCCCGGCAGTCCGTAAGATTTAGACATCACATTCAGTGACAAACCACGCTCATAAACATCGGTCACATAGGGCAGGTGTTCGGTACCGGTAGGCCCCAGTCCATGGAAAATTTCATCGTGCAGAATATAGATACCGTGCTTTCGGCATAGCGTTATCAACGCCTGATAGCGATCAAGCGGCAAAATCGTACCGGTGGGATTGTGCGGAAAATTAATCGTGACCAATCGAGTGTTGGGTCGAATAGCCGCTGCCACACGGTCTATATCAAGAGACCAGTTATCATCCGCATCGAGCGGAACACCGGTGGCTTCGCAAATCGCGAGCGGCAGGGTCTCGTGTGACTGGTAATTGGGGGTGACTACAATCGCGTGGCTGTCACTATCAAGCAACACCGAATTGGCGGCAAAGATCCCTTCACTGGCACCGGCAAAGCACAAAACGTCCTGTGCCGAGCGATTGTTGTAGAGCGTTGCAATTGTCTCGCGCAGATCCGGAGCGCCATATGTCTCTGTGTACCCAAGCCACAACCCCTCAAATTCTTCGCGCTGCTGAGGCGTGGCCATCGCCAGAAGCTCACGCAGAGAAAGACTCTGGGCATCAGACGCCGTCATATGGTACTTCGCCTTGAATTCCCATTTCGAGAAATGGGTTTCCAGCCTGAAGTCAGGGAGCGTGGTCACAGTTGTTGTTCCTGTTGCAGTTTATGGGTGGCGATCATTTTCGCAATCTGACTATCCAATTACTGCTGCACCCGACCACAACACTTTTTATACTTCTTACCGCTGCCACAGGTGCACGGATCGTTGCGACCTGTTTTTCCACCATGACTGACCGGTGGTTGGGCATTCTCGCCCCGAGCCGCCAGTACTCCCTGAATAGATTTGCCCATCAGCGCCATACCGGCCATCGCGTCCGGGAACAGGCGTTTCATGTTCTCCGCCATACTCTCTATCGTTATGTCGTCATCTTTTTCCAAATTATCAAAAAGGTCTTTCGCCAAATCCCGACTGGCAAAGAAACACAACACCATCACTTGAGCCGCAAACTCCTGTTTCATTTCATCAGGCGTATAATCCGTCCACATTTCCTCAAGCCACTGGTAACCTGTTCTGAACCCCTTGCACCATTGGCTGACGGACGTATCAGAATCCAGGTTAGCGATAGGATCTTCCAGAAACTCGCACTTAGGAGGCAGTGCTACGTCTTCCTCCTGCACCTGCCGGTTCATCTCGTTGTAAAGAGAAATCAGCCCACCCATGATCGCCTGCATCTCCTGCAAATTCGCTTTGGGCGCGTTGTCTGGATCGATGATCACTGGCACCCAGGCTGGCGGTTGGACCAGCTCCGGCGCACAGGCCACCACAAACAGAAAACCCGCCGCCTCACAGTAACCCATGGATTCAGGCGATCGGTCAGGCGAGTCCAGAAACGCTCTTAGTGTTGAAATCTCAGTGGCGTCAAAAGAATGGATGTTTTGCATAATGCCGGATTACAGTTGAAGTATGAGCGGAATAGGAAGAGCTGCAAGCTGGCGCCAGCATCCCATCATTCTACGACAAAATCATCATTAACCGGCGACATCGTTGAATGACTGCCTGCTGTGGGGGATGCTCACGTGTGGAGCGGTAAAGTTGTACGGGTAGATGCAAGATTCCTGAACGACATCCACATACAAATAGTAGAAAGGGATCGTCAATAGGAACGTACGCACCAAACCATTCGGTTTAAGGCTGCCCGGTTTCGCATATCGAAGAATTGCTGGAACAACATGAATCGAAGGGACCATCTGCCGACTCGACTAGTAAGACGGAGCTAACGTCTGGCTAGATGTGCAATATGCCTTGCCCGGGAACGGATTACCTGGCACTTGATGTCAAGGCAGAAGCCTCACCCATGTTCAATGTCGGTTGCGTACCATCTGGCTAAATGGAAGGGCGCAGCGTACGAGCAGACAACGGCGGACACTACACTCCGACAAAAAGCTGGATACTGGGCACGAACCGAGTATCAGCGAAAGGCAAATGAAATCACCTCGTCAGTGCGAGTAGGCAGTTACTCACGATCAGCCAAGAATTTTTCTGACCACTTGCCCGAGAACAAATGAACTACGACGGGGCGGCCTCATCGCGACATCTTCACGTCGCCTGCGAGCCATTACAAAATCCACTGGCTCTCCTGTAGACCCCTCCGTAAGTCTGTTGCTGGCTACGCACAGCAATCGATATCTCCAATCACCATAACGCTGAACTACGGACCGACACGCGCATTCGCTTGATCTGGCACACGGTACCTGCATTGCCTCCGTACAATTTTGCCGGGATGATGTTAAAGACAGTAAAACCATCATCACCCTAATGCCGGCCCTGGCGAAACCCACTTTATCTGGCCACTATCTTGCGACAAAAACACATCTGGAATGGCCACGGAAGGAAGTCACCCTGGCAGCGCACGACCAAGGGATATCGTTAAAGCGCAAAGTTATCAGGAGATATCATCTTGGACCGTAGCCGGCCACATGAATTAAAAGTACACTTAGCGCGCCTTTTTATTGGTGGACATCAGAGGTCATCAATCGCTATACAACGCGGGCGCTCAACCCGTCTTACCGGGCGCATTAGCGCCTATACCATCGCGCTAATGCTGGCGTGCACCTCACAAGCAAGCTACGCTGCCGACCCCATCGCGATCGACGATGCTTACAGCACGGGTCCGGGACAAACCGTCAACGCTGTACTATCAACAAACGACCTCAATCTCGACGGCCCACAGGACACCTACTCTATTGTTACCAATCCGGCCAACGGATCGGCAACAGTAAACGTCGACAGCAGTTTTACCTACACGCCAAACATCGGGTTCGCAGGCACCGACACCTTTAACTATCTGATAGCAGATGGAAATGGCGGCAGTTCTACGGCCGTTGTTACTATCAATGTGAAGGGTGCAAGTAACTTTATTTCAGCAGCCAGCGACTTCATCATTGGTACAGAAGATAGCCCTGTTCCCCTCGGGCTATCTGTCGCCGGTGATCTGTTCTCCGGTGGAGCACTACAAGATTTAATTAGTACTGACAACCAGTTCAGAGCTGATAATGCTGGCGGTACGCCAGTAGTCTCAACCGTACCAGCAAATGCAACGAGTATCACAATAACAGGTTTTTCAACCCAATCGAGAGACACCGCTGGCTCAAACGATACCGATGACGACTACCAATTGCTCAATGCACGCATTGACCTGGTCAGCGGCACAAGCAGCGGCCAAGTGGCGTTTATCAACCACGGCAGGCTAGATTTTCTCGACCAATACAGCTGGGAGTCTGCTCCGCTGGGCAGCGCTGTATTGTCAGATCCATCCAAAGTAATCGGACAATCCACGGGCGCTTCGAACCCCATATTCAGCCTGTCCTCGAATAAGCTACAGATTACAGAGAACCATGAACTCGAAACCGCCTATAT
Organism: uncultured Granulosicoccaceae bacterium; assembly: GCA_964646405.1. Lineage (GTDB taxonomy): Bacteria > Pseudomonadota > Gammaproteobacteria > Granulosicoccales > Granulosicoccaceae > CAKZSB01. The sequence goes on from CAZYDV010000040.1 coordinate 17,794, forward strand.
CATCGAGTATATGACCTCCAACGGGGACAGCACCAACTTCGTTCAGGCTGGCAATACGATGCAAACAGCAGGCGAATCTGTTTCCAGATTGACGATACCGTCATCGTTGCAACCCACCGGTGGCAAGCACGGCATAGTCTTCATCAATAGCCTCAGTGCCGCAGCAGGTAGTAACTTTGCGGTTGAACACAAAGGATTCTCAAGACTGGTAATTGATCTGGACACGATGTTAGTTTCCGGCAGTGTAGCTGCGCAACAGGGAGAATCGCAGAATAACACTGTCACTTATAGTTTCCGTGACTATCCGCTGATTGATCAGCGAAGCAATGCCAGTACGCCGGTCAGCATTCTGTCAAGTGCCGCGTTCCGAGTTGGCGACACTTCGGCCAAGGCGAGTGTGCTGGACGACGTCACTGTCTACATTAACAATAATGGCGAACTCACCATCGAGCGCGCCGCTGGATTTGCAGCGATGTTTACGTCAATGTACACCAGTGAGTTCTATGCTCGCACCGGTTTCAGTTCTATAGCTTCCTTTGTGGCCGTCAGTAGCGACGATGCACTATTTGACGCAGCACCAGCCGATGGCGTTGACAACAACGGCAAGCCGGTTAACGAACTCCGGTTCGCAGTGCCAGCCAGTGCCCGGGTCGGCATCTTTCGTGTCAGCTGGAACACTATCGGCGGTACCGATACCAATGAAAATATCGGTATGGGTTTCGCCGTTGTTGACTTAACCAGAGGCGTCAGCTCCGGCTCAACTACCTTTATACGAACGAGTACACCGGATCTCGTTTCCTGGGATGCCGTGCCGTTTGCAACGACATTTTTCGGCGCCACTGACACTAGTGGGAACCCGCTCTACCAAAGTAACAAGACTGCAGGATCGTTCACCGACGGCTACGGACAGACTGCTCGTTTTACTCTGCTTAACAATCCGGACGGTAGTCGCGATCTGGTATTTACCGCCACATCAGCTGGTGGCACCCAGAATTTTCGGGATTATCAGGGCAATGGAAATATCTCCTGGTTGGGCAACGAGCCATTTTCTATCGACGGGATACCGGTTGATGGCAGCCTGTCGGCCGGTTCTCCACTCCCCAACGGCGACTGGGAAATCGATTTCTCAGACATGCTCTCACTCGAATACATACCGGTTGAGCATTTCTCCGGGATAGTGCCGATGAGCTTTACATTGAGCTCTACGGGCGAGACGCTGTCTCTTCAGATCAATATTGAACCAGCCGTCGATGGCATTGGGATTGGCGTGACTGATCAGACTGGCTACGTAAACACAGCGCTGGCGATCCCAATAACAAGCACCGCATCACTGGATACAGATGGCTCAGAACCAGCGATAACGACATATCAACTCGATAACGTTCCCGCTACGGTTACATTGACAGCAGGCAGCGGTACGGTCAGTGCCATGGGAGCCGGCACCTGGCAGGTCGACGCTTCGGCGCTGGCATCACTCACCGCCACCGGTTCAGCGACTGTTAACACCACGATCACTGTGAGCGCGCTGCAAATCGACCAGTTTGATATCGATAGCGACACCACCATTGAAGACACTGACAACGGCGCAGGAGTTGACGAGTACGACGAACGGTCTATCAGTGAATCATTCAATCTGACGATCAATGCGCTGCCGACCGTTGATAGCCTGCTTATCAACAATGGCGAACCAACCATAACAGGCACCGCGACAGTAAGCCCCGGTGAAACTCTAACCATTGCCGTTAACGGAATTACCTATACGGCAGGCGATGGGAACCTGATCGTCACCGGCGATGGCACCTGGGTGCTCACCATACCTGCCAGCGATACTTTGCAGGAAAACACCTATAGTGTCACAGCCACACTTTCACATAGCGGCGGCGCCAGTGGATCCGATACTTCCACCGATGAATTGATCATCGATTTGACTCCACCGCCGGCACCTGGCGTCACCAGTCAGGCAACGACCGACACCACACCGATTATCTCCGGGACGACCGTATCCGCAATTGGTACCACGCTTAGTGTCAATGTTAATAGTGTTTTGTATACAGATGGCGACGGCAACCTGACTGACAATGGCGATGGCACCTGGGACCTGATGATTCCCACCGCCGACGCTATAGCCGACGGCCTATATCAGGTTATCGCGACACTGACCGACGCAGCCGGCAACAGCACTTCCGACCCAGGTGTCGATGAGCTGCTTATCGATTCAGCAGCGCCGGCAACCCCGGGAGTCACCAGTCTCGTTACCAGCACCAGCACACCTGTTGTTGCAGGTACGGCGCAAGTTGCAGCTGGTGAAACACTGAGGGTCACTGTCAACGCGATCACTTACACGAGTGGTGACGGCAATCTGAGCGATAACGGCGACGGCACCTGGAACCTCCAAATACCAACAGTCGATAGTCTGCCGGAGTCATCATACGATGTGACCGCAGTCATCACCGACATTGCAGGTAACACCAGCACAGACCCCAGCAGTGGTGAGTTGGTCGTTGATTTAACCGCGCCGTTTGCGCCAACGGTCGATACGTCTCTAGTCAACATCGCCACACCAACAATAACCGGTGGCGCCAGTATTGCCGCAGGTGAGACGCTAACAGTCATGGTTAACGGTGTGAGTTATATAGCAGGTCAAGGTGCTCTGACCGATAACACAGATGGCACCTGGCTACTGCTTATTCCCGCCAGCGACGCGTTGACCGAAGCTATCTACAGTGTCGATGCTATCGTCAGTGATGCCGCCGGCAACTCTACCACCGATATTACCATCAACGAACTGACGGTCGATCTGACCGCACCTGCAGTACCATCTGTTGTTTCACAAATCACCAACAATACCAATCCAACGCTGACTGGTACTGTAACACTGACCGCAACGGACACGTTGACCGTCACCGTTGGCAACACAACTTACACCACGCCCGATCTGGTTATTACCGGTAGCAACTGGTCTCTGGCAATCCCCTCAGGTGACGATTTAACCGAGCAGACCTATAGTATTACTGCCACGGTCACTGATGCGGCCGGTAACAACGCAGACGATATCACCGGCAGCGAACTGATTGTCGATCTGACCCCACCCCCGGCGCCCGGCGTCACCAGCCAGACCACCACAAATCCGATACCGCTGGTTTCTGGTACGCTGCCGATTAGTAGCGGACTAGTGTTAACGGTGGAAGTAAACGGCGTGCTCTACACAGCAGGCGATGGCAACCTGACCGACAACGGCGACGGCACCTGGGATCTACAAATACCTGCCAGCAATTCGCTGCCCGATGCGCTTTATCAGGTGATCGCTACCTTGGCCGATGCAGCCAGCAACACCAGCTCGGACTCGGGCATAGACGAGCTGCTAGTGGATACCACCGCCCCGGTTGCTCCTGGTGTCACCAGTCTGACCACAAATACAGGCACACCGGTAATAGAAGGTATCGCAACGCTTGCCGCCGGTGACGTTTTAACCGTTGAGGTCAACGGCGTTACCTATGACGTTGGCGATGGCCTCCTGTCAGCCGACCCGGTAGCCGGCACCTGGGTGCTGGCTATACCCGCAGCAAACGCATTGCCCGAGGCACTTTACAGCGTCACCGCCAGCATCACAGATGTCGCACTCAACATCAGTACCGACCCAAGTAGCGACGAGCTGCTTATCGACCTGACCTCCCCGGCAGTACCGACTGTTACACCACAGCAAACCAACAACCCGACACCGGTCATAGCGGGGTCGGCAACAGTACTTGCCGGTGAGGTGTTGTCAGTCACTGTTAACGGCGTTACTTACAACGCCGGTGATGGCAACCTTGTTGATAACACCGATGGCACCTGGTCTCTGACTTTACCCGCTACAGATGCATTACCGGAGGGTACGCTCGATGTGACGGTCACGGTGTCAGACGCTGCCGGCAACAGTGTATCCGACATCACGATCGACGAACTGCTGCTCGACTTTACTGCCCCGGCTGTACCCGATGTACAGACGCTGTTGACCAATAATGTGAACCCGGTTGTTACAGGCAACGCAACACTGGCCAGCACGGACACGTTAACCGTCGAGGTAAACGGAATAACCTACACCGCTGGTGACAGCAATCTGACTGATAACACCGATGGCACATGGACCCTTGCTATACCTGTTGCCAACACTCTCGCTGAAAATACCTACGAGGTAACCGCAACAATCACCGACAGCACTGGCAATGCTGCAGCCGATATCACCATTAATGAACTTATTGTCGATCTGACGCCACCGCCCGCACCAGGTGTCACCAGCCAGACCACCACTAACCCCACGCCTGTGATCAGTGGTACTACAGCCATAGGCACAGGTGTGATTTTGCAGGTCACTGTCAACGGTATTCCCTACGCGGCCGGTGACGGCAACCTGATCGACAATGGCGACTCCACCTGGGATTTGACGATACCTGCAACCAACGCCCTGCCCGATGCGCTTTATCAGGTCGTAGCCACTCTGACTGATGCCGCTGGCAATGTCAGCACAGACCCGGGCATCGATGAATTGCTAGTCGACACCACTGCACCTCCGTCACCCGGTGTGACCAGCCTTACAACTAATCTCGCCACACCTGTAATCAAAGGCACCGCCACAGTCAACACCGGCGAGACTTTAACGGTCACTGTCAATGGCGTCACTTACACTGCAGGTGATGGCAACCTGACAGACAATGCCGATGGAACCTGGACTCTCGCTATACCGGCGGCTAATGGACTCGCTGAGAACGTCTATGCTGTCACCGCGACTGTTACTGATATCGCTGGCAATGTCAGTAGTGATCCCAGCACCGACGAACTGCTTGTCGATATCACCGCACCTGTGGCCCCCACTGCCGACACACTGGTGACCAACAACACATCACCCATGCTATCGGGCACCGCCACTATCGGTGATGGCGAGACACTTGCCGTTATCGTCAACGGTGTGACCTACACAGCAGGCGACGGCAATCTCACCGACAACACCGATGGCACCTGGGTGCTTGCCATACCTGCCACAGACGCGTTGTTCGAGGGCATGCTGGATGTCTCCGTCATTGTCACCGACGCCGCTGGCAACAGTGCGACTGATGTCGGCACCGCTGAACTGACCATCGATCTGACACCACCTGCCACTCCCACTGTTGTCTCGTTGGTCACCAACAATGTTAACCCGGTAATCAACGGCACCGCCGCACTGGTGGCTGGCGACACGCTGGGCGTCACGGTCGACGGGATTAGCTATATCGCAGGCGATGGCCACCTGGTCGATAACAATGACGGCACCTGGACGCTTACCATTCCTGCTGCCAACTCACTCACTGAAAGCACCTTTGAAGTCGTTGCCACCATTAGCGATGTCGCTGCCAATACATCCGACGACATCACTGCTGACGAACTGATTGTTGATCTGACGCCACCACCTGCACCCGGCGTTACCAGTCAGACCACCACCAATACAACCCCGGTGATTAGCGGCACCACTGCAAACGGCACCGGACTGGTTTTACAAGTCAATGTTAACGGCGTTACTCATACAGCGGGTGACGGCAATCTTGTCGACAACGGCGACGGCACTTGGGACCTGGCTATTCCAGCACCCGGCGCACTGCCCGAAGCGCTCTATCAGGTCACTGCAACTCTGACTGATGCCGCTGGCAATACAAGCACTGATCCGGGTAGCAATGAGCTTCTGGTCGATACTACCGCCCCCCTCTCTCCCGGTGTGACCAGCCTGACTACCAATCTGTCCACGCCTGTAATAAAGGGTACTGCCATTGTTAACGCAGACGAAACTTTAACCGTCACGGTCAATGGTATTACCTATACCGCCGGCGATGGCAATCTGAACGATAACGCCGACGGCACATGGACACTAACTATTCCCGCGGCCAATGCACTGGCAGAAAACGCCTACGACGTCACCGCAACTGTTACCGATATCGCTGGCAACGCAAGCAATGACCCGAGTAACGATGAGTTACTCGTCGATACTACCGTACCGGTATCACCCACCGCAGACTTTATGGTGACCAATAACACCACCCCTGTCATTAGCGGAACTGCGACAGTCGGGTCCGGTGAGTTACTCACTGTTACTGTCGATGGTGTGACCTATACCGCGGGTGACGGCAACCTTGTAGACATCACTGATGGCACGTGGACACTAACGATTCCTGCCGCAGATGCACTATTTGAAAACACATTCGATGTCTCTGTCGTCGTGACAGATGCTGCCGGCAATAGTGGCGCTGATATCAGTACCGGTGAGCTAATTGTTGATCTCACACCGCCTGTCGCACCGGTCATAGCAATCATTGAAGACAGCGACGACAACGGCCTGGTTTCCAGTGCCGAACCCGCCGGTGATATCGATCTGCTGGTAACGCTGCCCGCTGGTGCCGCAGCAGGAGATACACTGCAGATGACCGACGGCAGCACGATACTCTCGACAGTATTGACGACCACCGATCTGAACACGGGCACCGTCAGCTACACACTACCGGCAACAACCGACGGTGTGCTGCTTATTGTTGACGCAACCCTGACTGACATTGCCGGTAACACATCGACAGCAGGCACCGATTCGGCGCAATTCGACTTCAGCCCTCCATCTGCGCCGCAGGTATTAATCAGTGACGACACCAACAACGACGCACTAATCAATATCGCAGAAAACACAGCAAACAATGCGTCAACTGTGGATATCGCTGTCTTTCTTCCGCTAGATGTCAATCCTGGCGACACACTTGTCTGGACGGCTAATGGCAGCAACAACACGCTAACCCTGTCAGCTGTACACGCCGTAGCCGGGGTAATCAACGTTACCATCACAAATATCTTCGTCGACACAGATACCCTGAGCGTCAGCGCACAGTTGACCGACGCCGCCGGCAATGCCTCAGTGTCGAGTGCTGATAGCGCAGTTTACGATTTGACCTCACCACAGTCAGCGACTGTCATCAGTCAGATCACCAACAACGTAACACCGGCGATAACAGGCACAGCAACCGTCGCTCCTGGAGACACCCTTGAGGTTACAGTCAATTCCGTAACCTATATCGCCGGTGACGGCAACCTGGTCGACAATCTCGACGGCACCTGGACATTAACCATTCCGACAGCAGGCACCCTGTCAGAGAATAGCTTTGATGTTACGGTCACTGTCACTGACAACGCTGGCAATGCTACCACCGACACCAGCACATCAGAACTGACCATCGACCTGACATTACCGGCGGTTCCCACTGTCGATTCACTCATCACCAACAATACAACGCCCGCTATTACGGGCACCGCCGTACTTGCCACCGGAGACACACTAACGGTCGAGGTCAACGGTATAACTTATACCATGGGTGACGGTAACCTGACCTCTAACACGGACGACACCTGGACACTCACTGTACCGGCAACTGATATACTGCCAGAGGCGGTATACGATGTGACAGCAATCATATCTGACGCCGCCGGCAACGGCAGTGCCGACAACACAACCGCAGAGCTAACCGTCGATCTCACCGCACCCGCGATTCCGACTGTTACTTCACTGCTAACCAATAACATCACGCCGGTTCTCACAGGTACTGCAACAATCGCAGCCGGTGACACTTTAGATGTAACGGTTAACGCTGTCACTTACAGCACAGGCGATGGCAACCTGGTCGACAATACCGACGGCACATGGACACTCACTATTCCATCCGCCAACGCGCTGAATGAAAACATCTTTGAAGTCCTGGCCACCATTACCGATAT
>CAZYDV010000041.1:0-4975 GCA_964646405.1 uncultured Granulosicoccaceae bacterium
TGTTGTCGAGATGTGTGCCCGCGATGAAAGCCCCGCTGGAAGATTTTACCGATGTGCTGACACACGATTCGGCCATCACTGCACGGCATCGCACCGACGAGCAGGATAATATTCGGGCCAGTGAGGCGACCATACGGTTTGGCTCGGAGCTTCTGATTGCGCAACAGCAACTGGCACGGTCGATCTCGCGCTGGAGCCTGCCCGTGTATGTGATCCTGGCCGGGCAGGATAAACTGGCCGATACACTTCAGGTACAGCGTTATATCGAATCGATGCAGGGGGATGACGTTACCGAGGCTGTCTATCCCGAAAACTATCACGAAAATTTAAACGAGATTAACCGAGACGTGGTCTATCGCGGTATTCAGGACTGGCTGGCAACACGAGCTTAGCCATGCATTGCCTTCAGGTACTGGTCGGCCGTTTTCAGTAGTTTTTCTTTCTTGTCTGTGTCCATTTTTTCGGCGTTACGCACCATCATCGACCAGCGAGGATTTTTGGCTAGCGCTGAGGATTGCCTGATGATCCATCGCCAGTAGAGTGCATCCCAGATGTCACACCAGGGTGCCACCGGGTAGTGGCTCATTTTGCGGACGTAGTTCGAGCCTGAAAAATACGGTTTGGTGGTGATCAGGCCTCCATCGGCATTCTGGCTCATGGCGTAGACGTTGGGCACCATCACCCAGTCGTAGCTATCGACAAAGAGTTCCATGAACCACTGATAGATAGCCTCGGGTTTGATCTCGCACAGGAACATGAAGCCACCCAGTATCATCAATCGCTCGATGTGGTGGCAATAACCGGTGTCCAGTACTCGTTGAATGGCATTGTCGACGGGCAGCACGCCGGTTGTAGCGTTGTAGAATGCATCCGGCATCGCGTGCTGGTGTTGCCAATGGTTGCCATTGCGCAGGGTCACGCCGATATCAACATAAGTTGCGCGCATGAACTCGCGCCAGCCGATTATCTGTCTGACAAACCCTTCGATACTGGCGATCGGGATGTCGTGTTTGTTGGCGTGTTGCAGACTTTCATCGATGACCTGCTGCGGCGTTAACAGCCCAATATTCAACGCTGGCGTCAAAACGCTGTGGAACAACCAGTTCTGGTCTTCGACGATGGCATCTTCATAGGGACCAAAGCGTGCGAATCTGATATCCAGGAAGTCGCGCAACCAAAGTACTGCCTGCTCGTGTGTGGCGGGGTAGAGCAGGGTGTCACCGTTGCCGATGGGATCAGCGAAATGCTGTTCAAGGTAGGTGGCCGCCTCGCGAGCGTCGTCTGTCGTTGGTGCAAAATTCAATTGCGACAGCTCTGGCAGCGACTTTTTCGGGATTTTCTTGCGGTTCTCTTCGTCAAAGCTCCACTGCCCGCCCTGTGGCTGATCCTCATCGTCGATGAGGATATTCAGGCGACGGCGTTGCCACTTGTAGAAATCGGCCATAAACCAACGTTTTTTACTGCTGCGATACTCGGTGTTTTGATTGTCTGTGTTGATGAACCCGGGGCTCGGCAGCCAGTTCAAAGCGATGCCATATTCCTCGCAGCCTGTGCGCAGCCGGCGAGCCAGGACGAAGTCAGCGACATCGCAGACCCGCAGCGCCGTGACACCACGGTTGTGAAGGTCTGACAAAACGAGCCCGATGGCTGACTGACCCGATGCAAAATCCCGGTAGTGCACGTCGACACCTTGTGAACGGAGTCGCCGGGCATAATATTGCATGCTCGCGCGGTGCAGCAGCAGCTTTTGGCGATGGAAACGCAGCGGATAGCGCTGATCACCAAAGAACAGCGGATCTTCGGTAAGCACCACCAGATCCGCATTTATCGCAATGCCGGGATGGCTGGCAAACAACTGATGTGGAAATATCAGTACAGCGTTCATTTCTCTTGCACTCTGACTTCGTTGTGGCGGCCGAATGGTTCCAAGCTTTTTTACAGACTACGCAACCGTGTGTGAACGAATCGCGAGCGTTGATCCGCAGGCCTACGCGCGCACACGCAACTACCTGGATGGTGCGGTCAGCTATCTGAGCCCGTTTATCACCCACGGAATAATCAGCACCCGACAAGTCGCCGAATCGGTGCTGGCACGCTGTGACGCCGGCACGGCGACGAAGCTCTTGTCTGAGCTGGGCTGGCGTGAGTTTTTCCATCGCGTGTGGCAGGCCCGCGGCGATGCGATAATTACCGATATACGCACGCCACAATCTGAGGTGCAGAGTCGCCATCCGCCGCACGCGCTGATCGACGCCAGCAGCGGTATCGATGTGGTGGACGATGCGGTCAATGCGTTGCTGGAAGTTGGTTACATGCACAATCATGCGCGATTGTGGACGGCGTCGATCGTCTGCAATATCGCGTGCAGCCACTGGCGCGAGGCCTCGCGCTGGATGTACTACCACTTGCTGGATGGCGATCTGGCCAGCAACTCGCTGAGCTGGCAGTGGGTGGCAGGTACCTTCAGTCAGCGCAAGTATATTGCCAACCAGCAGAATATCAATCACTACAGCGGCGGTATTCAGTCTGGTACCTTTCTCGATCTGGACTACCCGGATCTTGCCAGTATTGCTGTACCCGATATTCTCGACTCGCGCGCCGAGTTAATATTGAGCAATGACTTCCCGCACTCAACGGCGGGCGCGGTGGCCGACCACGACACGCCGGTGATGCTGTATTCGATCGGGAACCTGGATCCGCTCTGGCGGCGTGGGCAGGCGGGGCTGCGGATTCTGCTGATTGAGCCGTCTATGCATCGCGAATTTGCCCTCAGCCCGCGTCGCTGGCAATTTGTCAGTCACTGGGCGGCGGCGATCGACGGGCTGCAGGTGTTTGTCGGCAGTGTTGATGAGCTGTTCCCGCTAGGCACGTCGCAATTGTCAGTGGTCACGCGCGAGTATCCCGCGACCCGGCACTGTCCAGGTGACCGTGATCAGCGCGATTGGTGCTACGCCGCACCGCAGCGAGAATTGAAAAGTTTTTCATCCTTCTGGAAAGACGCGCGTGTTTCGTCGCCTTGGTTCAATCCATGAGCGACGGGATAAAATCACAGACCAAGGTGTGCCCGGTCTGCCAGCGTGAGTTTCACAATCGTAAAAAATGGCAATCGCGCGGGCTATGGCCGTCGATTGTCTATTGTAGCGAGCGCTGCAGGCGACAGGCACGCAAAGCACCCCCTGAACGTTGACGCTATGCTCACGGCAGCCCGGGTAAGGTCTGCGTTTGATCTGCCGTAATTTCACTCAAGTATGAAGCCATCGATCTGGTGGATAAAGCGCGATATCCGACTGCACGACAACGACGCGCTGGCGCGCGCACTGCAGTCGAGTCACTGTGTGATCCCGTTGTTCGTGTTCGAGCCCGATCTGATCGCACAGCGCGATTACTCCGCACTTCACGTGTACGCCTGGCAACAGGCGCTTGTCGATTTGCGGGCCAGCCTGCGCGAGATTGGCAGCGACGTGTACATTGCCAGTGTAGACATTGAAACGGTGTTGGTCGATTTGCGCCGGCAGATCGATTTTGGCGCGATCTTCAGTCACGAGGAAACCGGCAACGACTGGACGTATCAGCGTGACAAGCGCGTCGCGCAGTGGTGTGACGATAGCGGGATAGACTGGCAGGAGCTGCCGCAGAACGCCGTCATCAGGCGTTTGAAAAATCGCGATCAACGCCAGCCCGTATTTCGCCAGCGACTGATAGAAAGTGCGGTCTTGCGCGCACCTCGCTCGGTGCCGTTACCAGCGGCGATAGAAGAACAGTGCAGCCAGCAGACAATACCCGACCATACTGATTTTTATTCGGCAAGCGAATATGCGCAAGTCGAATTCGGCCAATTGCAGACGATTAGTGAAACACAGGCGCGACACGACCTGCATTCGTTCTTAACGCAGCGTGGCTATGGCTATGCCGGTGGTATTTCCTCACCAAACACGGCGTTTGAATCGGGCTCGCGGCTGAGTGCCCATCTGGCCTGGGGGACGATCAGTCTGCGCACGGTGCACGATGCCACCATAAGGGCGCAGGCCGGCTTTCGAGAGATGGGTGATGAGACCGGCAAGCAATGGGGCAAGAGTCTTCGTGCATTCAGCTCCAGATTGCACTGGCACGATCACTTTATCCAGCGCCTTGAGTCCGAGCCTGACATGGAATTCAACGCGATCAATCCGGCGTACGCCAGAATGGAATACGAAGACGATCCGCAAAAGCTCGAGGCGTGGACATTCGGTAGAACCGGATTTCCGTTGATTGATGCCTGCATGCGTTGTCTGCAGGCCACCGGATTTCTGAACTTTCGCATGCGTGCGATGGTGGTGAGCTTTGCGGTGTTTGGCCTGCACCTGAGCTGGCGCACCATCCATCCCCCTTTGGCGCGTATCTTTCGGGACTATGAGCCCGGTATCCATCTGTCGCAGTTGCAAATGCAGGCCGGTGTGGTCGGTATCAATACCATTCGCGTCTACAGCCCGGTCAAACAGATACTCGATCAGGATCCCGAATGCGAATTCATCAAACGCTGGATACCAGAGCTGGCCGAATTCAGCGCGATTGAAATTGCCGCCAGCGACCGCCCACGACTGGGTCAGTACCCTGATCCGATTGTTGATTTTAAGGTGACGTCGAAGGCGATGAAGGATCAGATATTCAGTATTCGCAAAAGCGACGCCGGGAAACTGGCAAGCGAAGCAGTGCTGGAAAAACACGGGTCGAGAAAGCGTCCTTCACGTGCGCGACGGTAGCAGGTTGTGTTTGGGTGGGTCGCTGTTGTGCTGTGTGGGTAATGTGGGCGATAGGCTACTGGTGGTGAGGTAGTGATATTCGTCTCTGGTTGTGCCTCGCTGACGCGTCGGGTTTCCATTGCGTTCGATCTTTAGGGCTAAGGTGATGCGGCGTGTAAGCGAGGCTATCGATATTCACCTTGCTGACGCTGCGGGTTTCCAGTTGCCGGCGACGATCTGTCAGGCAACGTCATGGT
>CAZYDV010000041.1:5075-8730 GCA_964646405.1 uncultured Granulosicoccaceae bacterium
AACCCGACGCGTGAGCGAGGCTGTTCTGGATTCACCTTGCTGACGCTGCGGGTTTCCAGTTGCCGGCGACGAACTGTCAGGCAACGTCATGGTAACCCGACGCGTGAGCGAGGCTGTTCTGGATTCACCTTGCTGACGCTGCGGGTTTTCATGTGCCGGCGACGAACTGTCAGGCAGCGTCGTGGTAACCCGACGCGTGAGCGAGGCGACTACTATGACGGGTAGAAAGCCGGCCCGGGACCATGACAGTCTGGAGTAAACCCGGAATGTCGCATTACCTACCTCACCCTATGCCATCTCAATGGTTTGCTCGACTCACGAACGACCAGCCCTTTCGCCTCAAGATCCAGTTGTACCGTTTTTGCCCACCAGCCGGCTGTGGCACCGCCTGGGAAAATGTTGTCAGGCAAATGCTCGACAACCTGTTGTTGAATTTCCTTTTGAGTCAGGCCCGGTGAGATGGTTGGCAGGATTTTCAGAAAAGCCTTTTTCATCGCGCGGTACTTCACGGCATCGACGTTGTTTGTTTTGCCGGGTACATTGACGTTTTCGACTGCAATTTTTTGTTCCGACTTTGCCACAGATGGTCCCCAAGTCCAATTTTACCGGCTTGTCAGAGGCCAATGTTCGTGTCTACGGTTATCACAGGCCGCCTGTGCAGCCCGTTGCCCGCAGGCCTTCCAGCCCCTTGGCGAATGATGCAATTTTACATAGTGCGGTTGTTAATAGCGTTAGAATTGTCGATTTGTCGCAATGGTGATCCGTCGTTGGGTAGATTGCCTGCAACGGTCACGTTACAAGGAGATTGGAGAGTATGTCGATAAAAGATCAGTTTAATGAAGATGAATGGTTTCTGCTCAGTGCCACGCCCGCGATGATCGGCGCTGCGATGAGCGCGGCCGAAGGTAGTGGGATAATCGGGACGGTAAAAGAGCTGACGGCCAGCATGCGCGCAACGGTCGCAGGGCTTACGGACTACCCGGATAGCGAACTGATCAATGCGTTGCTCGACAAGGCCGAAAACTGGGGCGAGGCGAAGGAAAAACTATCTGACTACCGCGAGCGTGCGAAAGCGCGAATGGAAGAGCAGAGTATTAAAACAGCCGAAGCACTGCAGCAGCGTATGCTCGATGACGTGGCCTCGTGTGTTGCGCTGGTCGATGGACGCTGTAGTGCCGAAGATGCCAGAAATTACAAAGAGTGGAGCCTGAAAAAAGCCAACGCCTGCGCCATGGCAGCGAAAGAGGGTGGTTTTCTCGGTATCGGTGGCACGCGCCTGAGCGAGGGAGAGCAGCTTCTGCTGGGCAAGATCGAATCGGCGCTGGGTGTGCAGGCAAGCACGCTGATCGCCTGAGCGAGTGCTCTACTTTTCGAGATCGGTGCCTGGCTGGAATGTCCGTCAAGCTATCGTTTGGCAGGCAGCGTTTGTGTATACGAGATGGATCGGCTGACCCATGTCTGCAGTTGTTTTTGGGTACGCAGATTTTCGCTGGATACGCGAAGCCAGCCGGTCATTTTTCGTCCTCTCATGACGGCAGTGTCCACACCAGGTTTTGCGCAAAGCGTCTCGTACTGATCGGGACCGACTCGCAGCAAAACGCCGCCCTGGCCACTGACGGTGACGCACATATTGCCGTTGCACAGGAAAGCCAGCCCGCCAAACATCTTCTTTTCGGTGAATACGGGATTGGCCGTTAGCAGGCTGCGCACTCGTTTGGCTAGTTTCTCATCGAATGCCACGGTTTTGTCCCCGCGCTAGCTGTTTTCCAGCAGTACGGGCTGACCGTGTGGTGTGTGCAGATAGGCATGGCGCCAGGCTTCGGTGCGTTCGTCTACTGTGTCGGTTGGAATAGCGTGCTCATCTGCCAGCAATTTCTCCAGCGCACGCAACACCGCGCTGTAGTAGCTCGCCATGTCATCCGTTTCACCGTTGGCGCGTGCATGCTCAAGTTCAGCGCTGAGCATGGCCGACCATTCATGGGCGCTGAATTGTCCGCGTTCGATCAAGTTGAACGCCAGTGCCAGTGTTTGTGCCTGCCAGGGTTCGTCGAATACCGGCGCGCTGTCGGCGCGCACCAATGGCGATAGCGGATCATGATTCAAAATAGGGCTCCCACAGATCCAGTGTCACCGTATCGTTTGAACCGGCTGCCTCGGGCCACAACTGCCGCATGTCAAATTCCACTGTGTACAAGTGATGGTAGCGCTTGATGTTGACTGCCATAGCGTCTGGAAAAATATGGGCGCCGTGGTGGGCGATCACCGTGCCGGTTTGCCCGCGTGCATATTGCGGCAGGCGAGTGTGACCGCTCGTGACATCAGTGGTCGTGTGTACTTTGTCGCCCGGCTGGTAACGAGGTGGTGTGTTGGGCTCTGCATCAAAGCAAATCGCTTTTAATACTGCTGCGCGTGCGGCCGCAGCATCAATCGGTGGTGGCAGTCCCGCCACCGGATCTGTCATTGTGCCGGTGGCCAATTCGTGAACGCTCGCCCAGCCGGAATTGACCAGCATCGCGCAATAGCCCTGTGCCCAGTTGTCAAAGTACGGCCGCGTGAGATAGTCACCGGGATCGATCAACTCGCGACAGTGGCGAAACCAGTCCTTACTCCAATCCGGTGCCTGGGTAATCGTATGGGCGATACAACGCATGCGCGCCTCGTACGGGTGGTGAAACTGTACCTCGGGTTCGTCGACATCGATCCTGCCAAACCCCTGCATGCCTCCCAGATCGTGAATCCCGTCCATCAGTTAGCCCCGCCAACGCGGGCTGATAGATCGCGCTCGGTGCCGATCATGGCGTTGCGACTCACAAGTGCTGCTAGTTGCTCCTCGCTAAAATCATCAGTGCCGGCAGGCTGTTGCGGCACCACGATATAACGCAACTCAGCGGTGCTGTCCCAGACGCGAATGCGGGTCTGCGATGGCAATATCACACCGAACTCTTTCAGTACGCCGCGCGGATCACGCACCGCTCGCGAACGATAGGCTGCCATTTTGTACCAGCTGGGCGCCATCCCGAGTATGCCGAGCGGGTAACACGAACACAGCGTGCAGACGATCAGGTTGTGGGTGTCTTCGGTATTCTCTACCGCGATCAGATGCCCCTGTTCCAGCCCCAACTCAGTGATCGCCGCACTCGCATCCGCCAGCAGTCGCGTTTTAAAATCGGCGTCCACCCAACTGCGTGCGATGATCCGACCGCCGTTCTTCGGCCCTATGTCTTCCGAATACGCCTCGATCCAGGCATCCACCGCAGCCGAGTCGACCATGCCTTTCTCGACCAGCAGGCTCTCCAGTGCCTTGACGCGAAGCGCCGGCTCGGAGGGCAGGTGGCTGTGTAGCTCGCTGTGGATATGGGCAATGTGTTCGGAGTCGTGGGAAGTCACGGTGTTTTGGGCTGCTTTAGGCGATACCAGCATGGTAGCGCCTTGTTGGGATGGTGCATAGAGTGGCTGTTTACGGCAGGGCTGCCGCACTGGTGGGTGGTACGGGTCCTGGTCGGCACCTGGAAACCCGCGGCGTGAGTAAGGTGAATATAGATCGCCTCGCTGACGCGTCGGGTTACCCTGGCGGCGGCTGATGGTTCGTGGTCGGCACCTGGAGACCCGCGGCGTGAGTAAGGTGAATGTAGATTGCCTCGCTGACGCGTCGGGT
>CAZYDV010000041.1:8830-25518 GCA_964646405.1 uncultured Granulosicoccaceae bacterium
TACCGTGGCTGCGGCTGACGGTTTGTGGGCGGTACCTGGAAACCCGCGGCGTGAGCAAGGTGAATATAGATCGCCTCGCTGACGCGTCGGGTTACCGTGGCTGCGGCTGACGGTTTGTGGGCGGTACCTGGAAACCCGCGGCGTGAGTAAGGTGAATATAGATCGCCTCGCGACGCGTCGGGTTACCCTGCGGTGCGCAAGCTTCGCCCCTAATTCTGGTGCATCCGTTCTTCAAACATTGTACGCGGTTGTATCGTTGCCTAAAGGCTCAATACTGGCGCGCACTGCCTCTATTACTTTCGCGGCGATCGGGTGCGGTTCTGTGTGTTTTCTCAGGTACACGGAAATGCCTTCTGGCTCGTAGAGTGACAGGTTGGTACAGCGAACCAGTTTACCTTCGGCGATTCTTTGATTGACTGAACGGGCCCAGCCCAGTGCGATTCCCTCGCCGCGTTCGGCGACGTCGAGACATACCTGGTACGAGCTGAATGCCAGTTGTTCTGGTGGTGCTTTGCCACGGATTCGATAGTTCGCTAAGAACCGACGCCAGTCGACCCAGTCTTTGTCGTCGTAGTCGATGTGCAATAAAGGTAGTGACGCCAGTTCCGCCGGTGTGATCCTGGTGTTGAGCTTTTTTGCGAACGCCGGTGAACAAACCGGGAATATCAGGTCATCGGCAATAGGTTCACAATCGAATAAAGCTTCGGCACGTCTGCCTACCTGAAGGCCGATGTCGAATGTGGCTCGGGTTTGCTCTATCGGTTCGTATGACGACAGCAATTGAAATTTAACGTCTGGAAACAGTTGCTGAAAGCGGCCGATGAGCGGCGACAGGATTCCTATAGCAATTGACAGATCGGAGTAGATAGTGAAATTGCAGGCCGCGGGCGTTGGCCCGGAGTGCTTTGGCGGTCGATGCCAGATCGCTTAGTGAGCGTCGCACGCTGTCGTACAGCGTTTTGCCATCGGACGTCGGCATGACGTCGTAACGCTGTCGATCGAACAAGCGGACGCCGAGATTTTCCTCCAGTTGGCGCATTTGTCTACTGACGCTTGCCTGCGACAGGGCGCATTCGTCTGCAGCACGACTAAAACTTCTGTGCCGCACCGCCGCCTCGAACACGACCAGAGTCCCCAGTGGCGGCAGTTGGCGGGTGAGATCAGTCATATGAAAAATGTATGTCTGAGTGCAAAAATGTTGCTTCTGTGTAACGTTTAGTTTCCCTATAGTCTCAGCTAATCAAATATCTGGCAAGGAGAACTGTGGTGAGTGGAGATCGTTTAGGAGGCTTTGAGATGACGGCCGCAGTACTGGAGCCGGAGTGGATGATTACCATTGATTCGCCGGAGGCTGGCATCGCCCCTGTGCTGGCGGCACTGGAGCAGGATGTCGCGCTGGTGCAGGGACCCTATGATTGCTGCAGCTATGTTCGACGAAACGGTCTGCAGCGTTTTCGATGTCTGGAGGGATCCCACGCCGGGGCCGAAGGCACCCTTCAGGAAACCCCGGCGGCACAGATTGTCATCTCTATTCCCTGCCGGGAGAATCTGCTGCGGCAAGTATTCAATACGGTCTTTCGCGTTCATGTTAACGAGGAGCCGACGATACGAGTACAGCAGGTCTGGGGTAGTCGCTCCCGGTTGATCGACGACAAGGACAATCCGAATCGATACTGGAATCGATCGGATGCGGATTCGCTGCACGGCACCCCGGTTTGCAAGTCGTCATGAGTGGCGGTGATAAATACACTCTGTTCCGGCAACTGCACGAGTCGTCCGAATTATTCGTGATGCCAAACCCATGGGATATCGGGTCTGCCAGACTCATGGCACGGCGGGGATTTAAGGCCCTTGCCACCACCAGTGGAGGCATGGCATACGCGCTGGGCCAACGTGATGGCAGCGTATCAAGGGCGCAGGTATTAGCGCATTGTGCGGACATCGCATCAGCGACTGATCTGCCGGTATCAGCGGATTTGGAAAATGGTTACGGTGATTCACCTGAGATGGTAGCTGATACGATCACCGCTGCTGCGAGGACGGGGGTCGCCGGTGGATCGATTGAGGACTATACAGGCAATCCACAGCACGCAATTTATGATCGCACGTTGGCAGTAGAGAGAATTCAAGCTGCACATGAGGCCAGATTGTCGCTGGATAATGATTTTGTTCTGACCGCGCGCTGTGAAAAATACGTCTGGAACGAGCCGGATCCTGATGCAGTAATAGAACGACTGCAGGCGTTTGAAAAGGCGGGTGCCGATGTGCTGTTCGCACCAGGGTTGGATAATATCCGGGATATCGAGACTCTGATGCAGTCGGTCACCAAACCAGTCAATATTATTATGTCGACGCCGAATCTGCCCTATGATCTGGACGCACTGGCAACACTGGGTGTTCGACGCGTCAGCATCGGCTCGTCGATGGCCCAGCTAGTCTATGGTCAGGCGATGGCGGCGATAACCGAGCTTGCCGAGTCCGGTACATTTGGATTTGTCGCAGATGCGATCGACTACCAAACGCTGGAAGGCTGGTTTTAGAATGGTCTGGTATAGCTAATTTACCATTCGTTGGGTAGCTTGCGCAGCAGTTCGATCGTTCCGGACTCTAAAGTGCGGACAAAGCCAGCCGTCGACAAATCGTTGATCAGTTGGGTCACCATGGGGCGGGTACAACCTACTTTGGCAGCGAGTTCCTGCTGACTGAGGGTGATCTGGTTCTGGTTGGCGTGGTTGAGCAGGGCCACACGCAGCCGGTTGTAAGTGTTTTGCAGGGCCAGCGCGCGCGCCGCAGCGGTGGTGACGCGGGCACGCTCGGCTGCGCGGTGCAGCAGATCCAGTGCAAATTCCGGATCGCGTTTAATTGCCAGTAGCACCCGCGCCCGCGATGGCAATGAATAAACCGTTTCGGTTACGGCTTGCACCGATGTGTTTCGTGCACCGCCAGTCAGGGTGAGTTCACCAAAACAGGTGCCCGCGCCGTACCATCCAAACGTCAATTCACGTTTGTCATCGGCGACGTAGGTGCGTACGGTACCGCTGTGGATATAGATCAGCGTGTGCTCAAAGTCTCCTTCATGGATGAAGGTTTCCTTGGCCTTGGCTGTTAGTCGCTCCTCACCTTCGACCAGTTCCAGGAGGCGGATGGCGCGTTTTTCGTCTTCGTACTCCGCGCGGGAGGCGTAGCTGTCGGATGTCATGGTTTGTCATCCTGTCTCGACTCGCAAGAGAAATCGTCAGCCGCGAAGGTTTAACGATCTAAGCCGATTGCCATTGTAATGTATGGCGATGGAGAATTTCCAGTGGTGAGTCGTACATCCAGGGAGATCGAAAACGTCTGTCGATACAATAGGTATAGGCAGGTCCATACACGGATGATCATGTGCGGTTTTTGCCATTGAATCGGATGGGTGTCGTTTGTTGAATGCCAATGTATGAGTGCTTGTGCGCCAGACGCGAAGCTCAGGCAGTCGATGTTTGTGTTGTAAAACTCAGTGCTCGGCCATCAATGGTCCATGGCCTTCGATCTGATCGGTGATGCCATTGGCGCGCAGTGCGTGCCAGTAGGTGGCGGTGTTGATGGGGATCATTGGTTTTCCAAGTTTCCCTGCCATTTCATTGCATAGCGCCACCATCGACAAATTGGTGCCAACCTGGACGAAGGCATCGATGCTGTCGTCGTCCATGTCCAGTACGTGGGCGCGCAGTTCTTTCTCCTGGACGTGTGCGATGGCGACCGGGCTTGAGCATTTAAGGCCACGGAATTTCACGACGTCAAAACCGCAGTCCTGAAAAAACAGTGTGACGTTGGTATCGGAAATCGGGAAGTAGGGCGAGATCACAGCGATGCGCTTGACATTGTAGAGATTCAGCGCCGCTTCGCAGGCGAAGGAGCCCGCGGAGACTTTCACGCCGCAATGATCGGATAGGTCCTGCATGCGTTTTTCCGACGGCGCACGGCCGTCCCAGAACATCAGTGCTGACATACCCATGATGAGGTAGTCCGGCTCGCAGGTCATGCATCGATCGACGGCGGCATAAAGTGTGGAGCCAATGGCCTCGACCAGGGCGAGAAATTCATCGTCGTTGCGCACTTTCATGTTCGGCACTTCGATGCGCCCGAAATGATTGGTTACACCGGGCACTCGCAGATCATCCATATCTGGTTGCACGATGGTGTTCGTCGACGGGGCGACGACGGCAAACTTGCATCGCCAGCCTCTGGCATCTTTTGTCATCGTTTTCCTCCGACGGGTGCAGGCGTCAGTTTGCGCATGGTAGAGGCAGTGCGTCAAGTCGCAACCGTTGAGCCGCGGTGACTTCGATGGCGCCGACGATGTTGTCTTTAAGTTCCAACGAACCGTATGACAGTCTTAACGCCACGCAATAGCTCGCGTTGGCGATTCGAAGGCTAGGCGTGCGCCGCGGCAACCGGAATAATTGTCTCTTCGATCAGTCGCATCAATTCACCGAAGTAGCCACTGGTGCGTGCCGGGCGCAGGGGATCTGAAGCGATGGCAAGGGTGAGCTCAAGCTCTGGAATGATGCAAATGATCTGTCCGCCGTAGCCGCGTGCCAGCGAGTAGACCGTGCCATTGCGCGAACCGATAAACCAGCCGTATCCATAACCTAGTCCGGAAAACATCGAACGGGTAACGGGAACCTGTGAACGGGTCACCCAGTAGTCGCTCAGGACCTGTAAGTCTCCAGAGCGGCCGCCGTTGCGATACATTTCGCCAAAGCGAATCATCGCAGACAGAGTCAGGGCCATTTCGTTGCCGCCCAGATAGCGTCCCTGCGGATCGCGAGTCCAGGTCGGGATGTCGATGCGCAGCGGCTGACCGATGCGTTGACGGGCCAGTGCCAGCAGGCTGAGTCCGGAGACCTTGGTCAATATGGCGCCCAACACATGTGAGGAACCGGTGGAGTAGAGCATGCGTGATCCCGGCTCTGCCACCATAGGTCGCGACAGGGCATTGGCCACCCAGTTGCGGCTGTTGATCCAGGTGTAGTAGTTGCGCCCTGATGTCGGTTCCAGCCCGGCCTGCATCGTCACCAGATTCTCCACAGAGATTGAGCCGACCTTGGGATCTGCCGAGCGCGGTATCAGGTCAGGTGCGAGTTCATCCAGGGTCGATTGAATAGAGGGGATCTCACCACGATCGAGTGCCGCCCCGGTCAGGGCGGCAACGACGGTTTTCGATACCGATTTGATCGGCAGTGTCGTTTCGATCGAGGGGCCGCGAAACATCTCGAAAAGAACTTCTCTTCCGTGCTGGTATACGGCAATGGCACGGCACTGATCCAGTGCCCGCGCCAATGCCCTGACTTCATGCCAGTCGCGCGGCCTGGCCGAAGCCGAGCCAGCCGCGAACAGCGCCATGCCTGTCAGCAATTGTCGTCGTGTCAGTGTTGGCATCAGGTGCTGGTCGTGGTTGTTGTCGGCCACTCTGGCAGCCACCGTGATGTCGTGGTGCGGATCTGCGGCAAGCTAGCCAACCTTCACCACCATCTTGCCAAAGCTCTTGCCGAGCAGTACGTCGTTTAGCGCGCTCGGCGCGTTTTCCAGTCCGTCGACTAGCTGTTCCTTGTATTGCACTTTGCCCTCGGCCAGCCAGGATTGCATGGCAGTTGAGAATTCCTTGTAGAGGCTGTGTGGAAAGCTGTCAAAGATGATGAAGCCCTGCACTTTGACTTTCATGCGCAAAATCGTGCCCATAATCATCGGGCCGAAGTCCGGGCCGTCTGGCAGGCCGGTCAGGTTGTACCAGGAGACCACGCCACAGACCGGCATGCGAGCGAACTGATTGAGCAGCGGCAGGACGGCATACAGTACCTTGCCTCCGACATTTTCGAAGTACACGTCGATACCGTCTGGGCAGGCGTTTTTTAATTGTGCGGCGAGGTCGTCCGCCTTGTGGTCGAGGCAGACATCGAATCCGAGGTTGTCGACCACGTGTTGACATTTCTCAGGCCCACCGGCGATGCCGATCACGCGGCAGCCTTTGAGTTTGGCGATCTGGCCGACGGTAGCGCCTACGGGTCCGGATGCGGCGGCGACGACGACAGTTTCACCGGCTTTGGGCTCGCCGATTTTCAGCAGGCCGGCGTAGGCGGTGTAGCCGGGCATGCCAAGAATACCGAGCGCCCACGACGGGTTGTCCGGGCGCTTACCGAGGTTCATCACGCCGGCTCCGTCTGACACGGCGTAGTCCTGCCAGCCGCTGCCGTGCAGTACGTGGTCGCCGGGGCTGAAGCCATCGATGTTTGAACTGACTACTTCGGCTACGACCTGGCCGGTCATGACCTCGCCGATTTGCACCGGGGTGGCATAGGATTTGGTGTCGTTCATGCGCCCGCGCATGTAAGGGTCGAGTGAAAGATAGACCGTGCGCAACAACATCTGACCATCACCGGGCTGCGGTACCGCGGTTTCAGTGAGCTTGAGTGTGTTGTCATCTGGCAGCCCTGACGGGCGCTGATTGAGGACGATCTGGCGGTTGGTTGCGGCTGATTGGCTCAAGGATAGCTCCCGGTTTTGAGGTTAGCGGTTTGCATTAAGATCATTGCCCAGTATAACGCGTGGCAATCGCCGACGAGGTCGGGCCGGCAAATGCTCGCCACGGCGGCGACTCATGTTTCAGATTAAAAAAGACGGTGCGTTCTTTTGGTGGAGCGCTACTTGCAACAGTGTGGGGGCGATCACACAGATGCGGTTTGCAAGTCTGCAGCTGGACAGCCAGGCGGCGGGCCACCGAACCCGGTTGAGGAATCTTGTCTCAGTCAATAGAGCCCGTACGCAATCGCGATGGTACCCGTTCGCCCGCGACGGGTGTCATTGCCGTGCTGACAGACGAATACTGCGATTACCGCCAGGTGATCGTCGATCATATCGCCGAACGCGTCGCCGCTGAGGGTTATGGCCTGCTGTGCGTGGTGGGACGCGAGTTGCAATCGCCTGACAACGGCGATAGCACGGTCTGTAATGCGATCTATCCGCTGCTTGAACACTACCCGTTGCGCGGACTCATCAGCATGTCTGGCGCGATTGGCCACGCAGTCAAGGTGGCGCAGCTCGATCGTTTTCTCAAACAATTCAGTGTTCCGCTGGTAAGTCTCGGCATTGCACTCGATGACCATCCCAGTGTGGCCGTCAACGATTTGCGCGGCATGGAACAGTTGATGGATCATCTGCTTGCCGACACCAGCCGACAGCACATCGCCTTTGTGCGCGGCTATACCAACGATCCCTATTCAGCCGAGCGTGAGCAGGTGTTTCGCCTCAAGCTGTGTGAACACGGCCGCTGTCCGGACGACCAATTTATTATCACCGGCAACTACGATGCGTTCGAGTCGTGGCAGGTGGTATCGAGATTGTTGCAGGACCATCCACAAGTCGACGCCATCGTCGCCGCGAATGATGCGATGGCCCTGAGTGCCGCGCATGCGGTGAACGAATCGGGCCGGCGCATTCCCAAAGACATCGCAGTGACGGGCTTTGACGATACCCTCGAGGCGACCAAGAACTCGCCAGCGATCACCACTGTCCGCCAGCCGCTGCCGGAGCTTGCGGTCAACAGCGCGGAAATGCTGTTTGAGCTGATCGCGAAGGGAGGTCGCACTTGTAACGGTTCGAACAGTCCGGTGCGCTGGGTCGACAGCGAGTTGATCGTTCGTGGATCGACCAGCGTTGCGGCGGCCAACACCGCTACCGAGCCACTGCCGGATAAACTCGCCTTGCGCCGCCAGATCGATGCGGCGCTGGCATGATTGCGGGTGCCCGACGGCATTGCCCTGGAGACGGTACACGAGGCGCTGTGGGACACGGTTGACCGGGGCAGTGATGCGCTGGCCGATTGCTTTGCCACACTGCTCGGTGCGCCGTTGCCGGTTGAGTCCACGCACTGGTGGAGCAATCTTTGTCATCAGATCGATGCGCATGGCGTGGCACTGTTGCGGGCCAACGGACAGGCCGCGCGGGTGCCATTGCTGCGGGCGGCTATTGCGCTGGTGCAGGCGCGAGTATTTTCGGTCAATATGGATCATGAATTTCGCCTGCGACGCATGCAGAGCACGCTCAGCACACTGCAATTGCAAATGAGTTCGTGCAGCGACGCTGGCGAGATTCTCGACGCGATGGAGCGCTGGCTGCAGACGATTGGCGCGGCGCGCTGTTTTCTGGTGCGATTTGCCCATCCGGCCGCTACGCCCGACGAGCGAGCAGAACTGGTTTATCGGTATCGGCGCGGTGAGCCCGGGCATGCGGTTTCGCAAACCTTTGACAGTGTGGATCTGCTGCCGAATCAGCATCGCAGTGAACTTACCCGCGCGGCGTTGATTCTGCAGCCGATTTACGCCGATAGTGATCTCTATGGTTATCTGCTGATCGATCCAGACGGTCTGGAGGCTTTGCATCTGGACAGTACCGCTCACAGCATCGGCAATGCCATGCGCAGCCGATTTCTGATGGACAGACTGGAGCAACAGGCCAGCAGTCTGCAGCGTGCCAATCGCGAACTCACACAACTGGCCAATCACGACGCGCTGACCGGTTTGCCCAACCGCCTGCAGTTTCAACAGCGGTTGAATGAACGCTGCGACAGTGCTGCCGACAGTGGTGAGCGCTTCGCGTTGCTGTTTATCGATCTGGATGGCTTCAAGCAGGTTAACGATACGCTTGGCCACGATACCGGTGATGCGTTGTTGCAGATGGTCGCCAAACGTCTGCAACACATTATGCAGGAGTGCGCCATCGCCGACAGCACCATCACCCGGCTGGGCGGTGATGAGTTCACTGTGACGATGGGACCTGTCGAACAGCAGTCGTGGCTTGAACAGATCATCGACAAAATACTGCGATCACTCGGCTCTACTTTCACGCTGGGCCAGCATCCGGTCAATATCTCTGCGAGCATTGGCTGTGCCGTCTACCCGGATAACAGTCGGCGTGCCGAGGTGCTGGTCAAGCAGGCCGATACCGCGATGTATCACGCCAAAGAACGGGGCAAAAACGGCCGATCATTTTTCAATTCCACGCTAAACCGGTCGACCGACCAGCACGCTGAACTCGACCAGGATATGCGAGAGGCGCAGCAACAAGGCGATTTCTGCATGTACTACCGGCCACGTGTGGATCTTGTCAGTGGCAAGGTGTGCGCCCTTGAGGCGCTGATGCGATGGTTTGTCGATTCACCTCAGGGGCGGCAGGTCCGCGCCGAGCCCGAGATTTTCATCGCGGTGGCCGAGCAGAGCGGTTTCATCCTGCAGCTCGACAGCTTTGCGCTCGATGAAGTCTGTCAGCAGGCTCGGGCCTGGGAGCTTGCCGGAACCCCCATACCGGTGGCGGTAAATGTCTCGTCGATGCAGTTGCAACAGGATAATTTTGTCGCCCGTGTCAGTGCGGCAATCAGGCGCCACGAGTTGACACCGTCTTTGTTGGAAATTGAGATTGCGGAGAGCGCGATCATGGGGGATGTCGAATCCAACGCGCAGAAACTCGATCTGTTGCGCGCGCTCGGTATTCGCGTGTCGATCGATGATTTTGGCACCGGCTACACGTCACTCAACTACCTGCAAAAGCTGCCGATCGACTGCCTGAAAATCGATCGGTCTTTCATCGCAGCCATTGAGCAAGTGGATGGGGGAGAAATTGCCGATGCCGCCATTGTGCGATCGGCAGTCGCGCTGGGCCAAAGCATGGGGTTTGAATTGATCGCCGAAGGCGTTGAAACCGATGAGCAGCGGCTGTATTTATTGTCGCTGGGGTGTCAGTTCGGTCAAGGGTTTTTGTTTTCACCGCCGGTATCTTCAGAGCAGGTTGCACCCATGCTGGATGGCAGTCCGTTGCAACGCGTTGCCTGAAACCTGGCTTGCGGTCTTGTGGCCAGTTGGATCAGATCAGCGGCGAAGCGCGCTGATCAGGGTGCGCATGAAAGCCAGTTGACTGCTGACAAACCCCAGATGTTTGGGCGTATCGTCGTCTACATCCTGCACCCGCCGATGATAAAAAATGTGAAAGGCTATTTCCCTTTGCAGATCTGCCGGCAACAATATGGATGGCACGACACGCAGATTCGGCAGCACGGGCAGGGAGATATTCTCGATCGCCGGACTGTTGCACGACGTGCATTTTCCGCGTTGTACCAGTGGCGGCTTCTGATAATTCTGAAACTCAACAGACGTGTCGTCTGCGAGCGTAACGTCAGTGGCGCGAAAAATGGTCACATCGGCGTAGGGTGCGGCGTTAAAGCGCTGGCAGGTGGTGCAGTGGCAGCAGGCTCTAAACAGTGGTGCGGCGCTTATCGCCATTGACACGCCGTTACACGCACACGATATCTGTTGTTCGATTGCCACGAGCGCCTCAGTGTTGTTTGGATTCAGGCTTCACCGTTCTGGCTTATCGTATAACGCGATAGCGCTTTTTCAAAGCTTGTGTGATCCACATAGTGGATGGTCTGCCAGCCAAGGCGTGTCGCGGTATCAATGTTCGCGGCATTGTCGTCGATAAACAGTGAATACGCAGGCTCGCACCCGTGTGTGCGACTGTGGTGATGAAAAATTTCCGCATCCGGCTTGATCAACCCCACGCTACCGGAGATGGTTGCCGCGCGTGGCTGGTTTAGAAAATCGTGATGCGTGCGAATCTCCTCGAAGGTATCGTGGCTCCAGTTTGACAACAGCGTGACGTCAACCCCGCTCGCGATCATGGCGAGTAATGTCTCGACAGTATCTGTATGAGCGTGAGTGATGGTTTCGTGCCAGTTCTCTCGAAACGCACGGATCCAGGTTTCGTATTGCGGGTATTGCGCGATCAGCAAGTCCTCAGCGTCCGCCCATGAGCGTCCCCGATCCTGTTCGATATTCCATTCCGCAGTGCAAATGTTTTCCAGAAACCATCGGCGTTGGGCAGCATCGGGAATCAGTCGGCGGTAGGGTAGCTCGACGTCGTAGGCGAGCAGCACGCCGCCGATATCAAAGACGACATAATGGATCGGTACAGTCATAGAGACAGGCTCCGCTTAGTGGCTCACTGGCAGCAGCACCGGGCCGCTGGTGGCGAACGTGATCGTCACATCGCTGCCCTGTGCAAGAGGCGCGTCGGTATTTTCGCTGGTGCAGAATAATGCTCCGTGGTCGGTCTCAACCCGATATTCCATCCGATCCCCGACGTAGGTTGCCTTCGACAGATTGCCTCTCAGGCCAGACTCGATATCGGTTGCCGGATGGATCTGCACCCGGTTGGGTCGCACGGCAATTTTTGCAGCGCCCGGTTGCAACGAGCGAGCATCGAGACTGAGTTCGATGCTGCCGATGCGAACCTGTGCCGTGTCGTTGGCCACGGCGATGATGTCGGCGTCGAGGATATTGGCCTCGCCGATAAAGTCTGCGACAAAGGCGCTGGCAGGAAGCTGGTAGAGTTCGCGCGGCGTGCCAACCTGTGCGATGCTGGCATTGTTCATTACGATGATTCTGTCGGACACTGCCAGCGCCTCTTCCTGATCATGGGTGACGTAGACGACAGTCAGTGCAAGGCGTTGCTGGATCTCGCGAATGTCGTCTCGCACCTGGCGGCGAAGCTTGGCATCAAGGTTTGACAGCGGCTCATCAAATAACAGTACCTGGGGTTCGAGCACCAGTGCTCGTGCCACCGCCACTCGCTGTTGCTGCCCGCCCGACAATTCGTTTGGCAGACGGTCACCATAACCACTGAGGCCCACCAGATCGAGCCCGTGCAGCGCGCGTTCGAGCGCCTGCTTTTTCTTTTTTCCCGAAGCGCGCAAACCGTAAGATACATTTTCAATTACGCTCATGTGCGGGAACAGTGCATAGGACTGAAATACCATCGATACATCTCGATCGGTGGCCGGCAACAACGTGACGTCCTTTCCGTCGATCAGTATTTGTCCGGACGTGGCCATCTCAAGCCCTGCGATCATGCGCAGGGTTGTGGTTTTGCCGCAGCCGCTCGGGCCGAGCAGGGTAACCAGCTCACCGGCGTTGATATCCAGTGTAATCTGATCAACGGCGGTGACATCGGTGCCATATTGTTTCGTCACCTGACGAAACTGCACCGATGCGGCGCGGCTATTCAATGCATCTTGGCTTTCAGTGTTCGCCGCCAATGGTTTATCCCACGTTGGTGCGCGACTGGCTGAATCGGCGTGATGTCTGATTCCTGCCAACCAGTAGTTGAAACAGCAGGATCGCCGCCAGCATGACGAAGATCAGGGTGGTGGAGTAGGCAATCGCCAGTCCGTAGTCGTTGTTTTCGACGCGGCCGATAATGTAGCTGGTCGCCATGTTGTACTCGGCGCTGACCAGAAAAATTACCGCACTGATCGCGGTCATTGCGCGTACGAAACTAAACACCAGCGCGGCCAGTATCGCCGGGCGCATCAGCGGTAGAATGATCCGCACAAAGGTACGCCAGGTACTCGCGCCGAGCGTCAGCGATGCTTCGTCGAGGCTTTTATCGAGCTGTGACATCGAGGCGATACCCGCCCGTACGCCGACCGGCATGTTGCGAAAAACGAAACTGATAATCAGGATGATGCCGGTACCCGTCAGCTCCAGTGGCGGTACGTTGAACGCGAGTATATAGCTCACGCCCACCACCGTGCCCGGTATGGCAAAACTCAACATGGTGCCAAATTCAAATAGTTGTTTACCGCGAAACTGCTGGCGTACCAGCAGGTAGGCGGTGATCAGGCCGACGATGGCGGTTAACGGGGCGGCCGTGGCAGCGATCTGCAGAGTGGTCCAGAACGAATCCCAGGCTGCGCCCTTGAAGTGAATGCCAAATTCGTTATAGCCCACCGCAAACGCGGTGATGTAGTGTTTAAACGTGAGGGTGTTGTTCAGCCCCCAGGTCTCGACAAATCCGCCGTAGATAATCATGCAGTACACGGTGACGGTGAATGTCGCCCAGATGCCCGCAATCAGATAACAGGGCAACATGATGCGCCGTGGCAGCAACGCGTGCACACCGCCATCGCCTTTGCCGGTTTTGGTGATGTAGGACTTTTGCCCCAGCCAGCGCCGTTGTGCATAGAACGCAGTCAGCGTAAACAATAGCAATACGATCGCGAGCACCGCCGCGCGGCCCTGGTCATTCTGGGCACCGACGATCGCAAAGAAGATCTCGGTGGACAGTACATCGTAGTTGCCACCGAGCACCAGCGGATTTCCAAAGTCGGCCATGCTCTCGATAAACCCGAGTAGAAATGCATTGGCAAGACCAGGGCGCATCAACGGAAAGGTCACGGTTTTGAACGTGTGCCAGCGACTCGCACGCAAGGTCTGCGCGGCCTCTTCCATCGACGGACTGACGCCTTCGACCACGCCGATCAGCACCAGAAATGCGATGGGGGTGAAGGACAGCATTTGCGCGATCAGTATGCCGGGTAGTCCGTAGACCCATCGGGTGGGTTGCAGATCGAGCAGCTCGGCTACCCACTGCGTGACACTGCCAGACAGCCCGAATAAAAGAATGAGCGCAAGCCCGATCACAAAGGGTGGCGTGATGATCGGCAGTACCGTCAGCGCGCGCAGCCAGTTGCTGAAACGAAAGCCGGAGCGGGTGGCAACCAGTGCGAAAACCAGCCCGAGCAGCGTGGTGGCCGCGCCGACAACAATAGCCAGAAACAGGGAGTTCCACGCCACGCCACAGCCGCGGTTTTCCGTCAAACAGGCCAGGCCCCAGATTTTGTTCTCGGAAAACTTGGAGGCAAAAATGGCGAGTGAATAGACGCCATCGTTGTCTCGCAGTGCGCTGGCGAGCATTTGCGAGATCGGGAAAAATATAAACAGCGTGACAATGGCAATGATGAACCCGATTGCCCCGACGATAAATACGTCGCCATTGATGTATCCGCGCGCGGCGATGCCGGTGGTGAGATAAAACAAAAACGTACAGGTCAGCAGTACCGCGCCATAGCCGAAGCCAAATTGCCGATCGTGCAGCTCACCAAACAGGGCGCCGAGCCATTCGGTATTCCAGCCACGGATGCCGATGCCAAATCCTTGCGCAAAAAGATAGGCCAGACCGGTGCTGCCAGCGATAATTAGAATGGTTGAGAAAAAGTTCCGCGAACGCGGTTGCACGATGGCCCATATCGGCAGCAACAGTGGTGCGATCAGTGGCGCGAGCCAGAGTTTCTCACCCTGGGTGATCAGAAACAGCGCAGGGGCGTAGTCGGTATCGAAGGGATAGCCATCGAACAGCCACTCGAAGCTGAAAAAGCCATCTTCGAGGATGTACCACGGCAACAACACATAGCCGACCAGGCCAACCACCATCCACATCAGGATAATGTGGCGCGATCGGCCGGCAGGTTGAGCAGTGAGGCTATCGGTGGTCAAGATTTATCGGTGCGGCAATGCGAGTGCACAGCGCCGCTGCGGTTGCTCGCAGCGGCGGCTGTGGTTAGGCGGGTGGTTGATCAGCGAGGCAGTGTGGATACTTCGTCGTCCCACTTTTTCAGCAGGCGCTTGCGCTCATCAGACGAGCCATACTTTTTGAAATCGTAGTCGATCAGTTTGATCGATGCCAGATCCGGTGCCTGCGGCGAACTCTCGGCCGACTTGTTAGACATCACCTGAAACGCTTTGACTTCCAGTGAGCGCGATTGCACATCGGCAGTCAGCGCCCAGTCGTAGAATTTGCGAGCATTTTCCGGATTGCGTGATCCGGCGATCAGGCTCATCGATCCGATCTCGTAGCCAGTGCCCTCGCAGGGTGCGACCACTTTAATCGGAAAGCCCGATACTGCCTGCTTGACCGCATCGTGCATGAAAACGATACCAATGGTGTTTTCACCGCGGGCGGCGGCCTTGATCGGTGCCGAGCCGGACTTGGTGTATTGATTGATGTTCTTGTGCAGGCCTTTCATGAATTCAAAGCCTTCGTCTTCGCCAAAGAGCTGAACGATGGTCGCCAGGGTGGTGTAGGCGGTGCCGGAAGAATTGGGGTTGGCCATCTGCACGTGACCCTTGTACTCAGGTTTGAGTAAATCATTCCAGCAGGCCGGGACCGGCAGATTGTTCGCTTTTAAAATTTCTTCGTTGTAGCCGTAGCCCAGTGCACCGGAGTAGATGCCAATGGTTTTGTTGCCGGCTGATTCAGACTGACTGATCGCCCAGTCATTCAGTTCGCCACGCATCGGTGATTCATAGGCTTCGGTCAGACCGTCCTCTGCTGCCTGCAGATGTGGGTCACCGGTGCCGCCCCACCAGACGTCGCCTTTCGGGTTGCTGGATTCGGCTTTGATTTGCGCCAGCGTCTCGCCCGAGCTCTTGCGCGTCATGCTGACTTTAATACCGGTGGCCTCTTCAAAGCCAGTGGCCATCAGCTGGCACCAGTCTTCCTGGGCGCTGCAGTAGTAGGTGAGTTTTTCGGCGGCCAGCAGTGGCTGGCTTATGCTTGCGGCGGCTGCCAGGCCAACGGCCAGCGCAGTTTTTACGGTGCGTGTGATCATTGTGTTTTCCTCAGTGCGAGCGGGTGCTGACGTGAAACGGTCAGTCAGGTGCTGTAGCCTGCACTGAACCGAATCGCTTGGCAAGGATGAGTTCAGCCCGGTAGCGCGCGCAGCGGGAGCCGCGGTTCGATTGCGTGCTGTCTGGCGGGGTGGATTCAGGCTTTTGTCAGCGCGTCGACTGCTGCCAGTTGAGCCGTACTGATTTGTGCTGAATCGGCGGCGACATTGTCGCTCACCTGGTCCGCGTTTTTGGCGCCGGCGATCACGCTGGTCACAGCCTGTTGCGACAACAGCCATTGCAGTGCCAGATGGCCCGGTGTGGTGTCGGTAGAAGCGGCGATAGACTTCAGGCCATCCACCGCGTCCATGTTGCGTTCGAACACATCGGCATCGAATGCCCCGCTGCGATGTCGCCAGTCGTTGTCGGCGAGTTTGAAATCGCGGCGGTAGCGCCCGCCCAGCAATCCGTAGGCAAGCCCGCCCCATGGAATAAAACTCACGCCATTTTGTTCGCACCAGGGCAGTAGGTCGGTTTCGACTTCGCGCTGTAGCAGGTTATAGCGTGACTGCAGCGCATCGATCTGGCCAGAGCGGCTGGCTTCGGTCAGGGTGGGCAGGTCAAAGTTTGACACGCCGACGGCGCGGATCAGGCCTTCGCGTTTGAAGTCCATCATCGCGCCCAGCGCGTCGGCCGGAGGGGTTTTGCCGTCGTGACGATGGATGTAGTAGAGATCGATCGTGTCGACGTTGAGACGTTTGAGCGATCGTTCGAGCGCGCCGCGAAGGTAGGCCGGATTGTTGTCGAAACCCTTACCGTACTCGCCAAACAGGATGCCGCCTTTGGTCGCCAGTATCACTTCGTCGCGACGTCCGGCAATCGCTTTGCCTACCAGTTCTTCAGAGCGACCGAAGCCGTAGGCATCTGCGGTGTCGAGATGATTGATGCCAAGATCGATCGCGCGCTGTACCAGGCGCACGCCATCGTCCTCGCTGACATCGACGTAGAGATTGTGGCCCCCCACGTAATTGGTGCCAAGGCCCATTGCCGAGAGGTTAATGCCCGACTGGCCTAGTGTTCTGGCGTGCATAGCGAGTCCGTTGGCTGTGATGAAGGGTTGTTGGCCGGTGTTTCAGGGAAACGCGGGCAGGCTGAGTTTACTCATCCGCCCGCCGTCGACAGTATAGACCTGGCCGGTGATAAACGAGGCCTCGG
>CAZYDV010000042.1:0-25498 GCA_964646405.1 uncultured Granulosicoccaceae bacterium
CTGGCCTCCATGCGCAACAGCCCGACCCCATCTGACACGCTGGCCATGCGTTAGTCGCACGCGCTCTGCGTGCACGACGGGCTCTACATTGGATTGATGTCCGGCACCAGTGCGGACGCAATTGACGCCGCGCTGGTCAACATATGTGACAGGTCAATTCGTTTTGAAGCCGGTATAAGCCAACGCTATCCCGAGGCGGTTCGCGCCAGCATCCTTGCACGGGTCTCCGATCCGCACATAGGGCTAGCCGAGTTATGCCAGCTTGAATCACACATTTCTGCCGCCTTCGCAGAGGCGACCCACGCACTACTGGACAGCGCCAATCTGGCGAGCAATGATATCTGTGCAATCGGTAGTCACGGCCAGACGCTCATTCACCAACCCACCGCCGATCCGCCTTTCACCCTGCAGTTGTCGAATGCCAGTTTGATCGCTCAATTGACGAAGATAGATACCGTGGCCGACTTCAGACGCGCTGACATTGCCGCGGGAGGACAGGGCGCGCCGCTGGTCCCTGCTTTTCATGCGCAAGTGTTCGGAACAAACCCGGCTCGGGTTATTTTGAACCTCGGTGGCATCGCAAACATCACCATCCTGAGCGGCGCTAGCGTAACCGGCTTCGATACCGGGCCCGCCAACACCCTGCTTGACGCGTGGTGCCGACTTAAACGCAAGAGGCCGTTTGACGAGTCCGGCACATGGGCCCGGAGCGGCACCGTCAATGAAAAGCTTCTCGACAGATTGCGCTCAGACAGTTTCTTTCATCAAACATCACCCAAGAGCACAGGGCCCGACTATTTCAATTTAGATTGGCTCTACAGTCACGCTGGTGACATGGCAAACGTACCAGACGAGGATGTTCAGGCAACGCTTACTGAACTGACCGCGGTATCCGTTATCGAGACCATCCAGGCAGCCTGCCAATCGACAATCCCGATTTTGGCATGTGGTGGGGGCGCCCAAAACACCTATCTCATTGAGCGGTTGTCACAGCTTGCCGGCAATCAAGTCAGGCCGACATCAGATCTCGGGGTGGATTGTGACTACTGCGAGGCTATGGCCTTCGCCTGGTTGGCCTATCAATTCAAGCGCGGAAGGCCCGGGAATCTGGCAGCGGTGACGGGGGCCAGCCGAGGCAAAATACTCGGCGGGCTGTTTCCGGCTTCCTGAATGGATCAGACTGAGAAGGACGAACCGCAACCGCAAGTCGTTGTGGCGTTGGGGTTTCGTATCACGAACTGAGATCCCTCGAGACCTTCTGTGTAATCGATCTCGGCACCGGTCAAATACTGATAGCTCATTGGGTCGATCAACAGCTTAACCCCCTCCTTGACCACCTCGGTGTCGCCGTCATTGACGGTTTCATCAAATGTAAACCCGTACTGAAAGCCCGAGCAACCGCCGCCGGAAATGAAGACGCGCAGCATCAGATCCGGGTTGCCCTCTTCCTCTATCAGCCCTTTGACTTTAAGCGCTGCAGCCTCGGTAAACACCAGCGGGTCGGGGAAGTCATCGAAGTTATCAAATTCTGTTTCAGCGCTCATGACTCTTTATTGTTCCTGTTAAGCACCATCGATCTAGTGTTTCAGACTACCACCCGCCGACTCCGGCGGGCAACACATCCCACAAACGGCGCAGGTGCTTGGCTCGCTGCATAGATAATGGGGATTCCAACGACCAAAATACAACACTTGCCGGGCCAATTGAAAAAATTTTCAATAGATCGGGATCGATCCACCAAATTACTGATTGGTAAATTTCAGCGTCGTGATGCGCCATGTCTGCACCGACCAGATAGTAGATCCTGGCGAAATTTTTTTGCTTTTCTGTCCGGACGCCAACAAGAGAAGTAACTCCACCCACAAGATGTTGTGGCAACAATTTGCAGGGCCTACGAAATACATACAGATGTTAAAAATCGCTTCGTCTATAAAGCGTTCAAATCAGCAAGAATTCTCAACTGAAGTTGCATTGCAAATCGGCAACAAACTGCGCAAGCCCCCCGTTTGACGCCATAACTGACACACAAAAAACAACGATATATTTATATATATCAACTATTTATAGTCTCTTTGTTAGGTGAATTCGACTTTTACGTTTCAACGTAATAACATTTCGCCATCGACTCGAAAGCGACCCCGCAACATTGCGATCGCGACGACGAAAGCGAGAAAACAAACATGAAAAGATTACTGATATTTTCGTCTGCGACCTTCATTGTCAGCCTGTGCACCGTCGGCTTTACCGCCAAAATGGCCAATATCGGCACCATAAAAATCGAGGACAATCCCGCCCATTTTGCCGTCAACACCTGCCACATAGGCAAAGCGTGGGAGGACGTGCAATTTTACGGTGGCGCTGGTGTCACAACTGACGGAAAACGGTTTGAGATTTCGGCCGACGGCAGTGGTGGCTGGGTCGAGATGCACGTGGGCAAAGGTTCTGGTGCGCCCGAGGCATTTTATACCGCAGCCCTTCAAAGCCCTGGTCACTCGATCACCGTAGAATCACAACAAGTGACCATCAAAGGCCAATTCGACGAGGCGATCACCGAGCAGCGCGGCATACCGTTTGAACTGACCGCGACCTGCGACGGTTAGTCGCCATCAGACGCAATTGGCAGCGCCTGAGATAACAGGCCTGCTACCAGCCTTGCGACCTCGTCAGCGGTGTAGGGCTTCTCCAGATACCCTGCTGGCGCAACCTCCAACAGCAAGTCGGCCACCACATGACGCGGGATAGACGTCGTAAAAACAATGGGCAACTGCGCGAACAACCCTCCCCTGGCGCGCATCGCACGCGCCACAGCAGTACCGTCACCTCTCGGCAACTTGATGTCCAGCAAAACCACTGCTGGCTGGCACCGATCCAGCGCGTCTGATGCTTCAGGCGCATCGTGGGCAAATACACAATGGCAATGGACAGTCGACAGTGCGCGCGCAATCAGCGACCTCATGGTGACGGAATCCTCGACCACGAGCACCGCTGGTTTGTCCGGCTTTACAATGACACCGAATTTTGATTGCGACAACCAGTATTCGATGTCCAGCACAGGCACTGGTAGATCAGTCTGACCGACAACCACGCCCGCATAACCTGGGGTATTGCCCAGCAGGTGTCCACCGGACTGAATCCGCATTGGCGCGGTATTCAACACCTCATCGACAGACAGTTCTAAGGGCTCGCCCTGCGCATTAACGATCAGTCGCTCTGTGCTGGATGCAGATGTTGCCGACCCAAAACCGAGTAAAAGTGAAAGCGATGCCGTTTGCCTGTTATCGGCCACCCGATCAATATCAGCTACCTGCTGCCGCTGCAGAATCGCGAATAGCGAGGTCCCTGCGCGCACGGTTGTCACGGATTCCCAACGGCTGATCGGCAAGTCCAGTTCAACGCGAGTACCGTCTAACAACGAGGTATTCACGTTCATGCTACCACCCAGCTCAGCAACGCCGGCAAGCACCACATCCAGCCCGTTGCCGCGACCGGATGTCACGGTCGTTTCGCTGCTGGTGGACAAGCCAGGGCCGACTATCTGCTGCAACAGTGCCTGCTCATCAGAGAGCTCAATCTGCAGTTGCTGCCGGACGACAGCCCGCAGGCGGGAGAAATCCACACCGCAACCATCGTCGGACACGACAAACTGGACGCTTGCCAGCAACTGCCGAATGTGAATCGTCAGATTGCCCGCAACGGGTTTACCAGCACTGGCTCGTGTTGCCTCAGATTCAATGCCATGAACGATAGCGTTTCGCACCAGTTGCTCAAGCGGTGGCGTAATGGCGGCGAGCAGATCAGACGGAAGCTCTTCGATTTCAGAGGCAAATTCAACCTCGACCAACTTGCCTTCGATTGTCGCGAGTTGCTGGGCGACGCTCACCAGCCGCCGCTCAAGCGCGCTGAGCGGCGCGAGACTCTCACGCTCAAGCTGCTGTTGAACGCGGTCGAGATGCAGCGCCTGCACCCTGAGCGACTGGTCCAGTTTTTCAAGAGATCGGGTCAGACCCGTGTGCAATCGGTTGCTCTCCTGCAACGCACGGGCGATGCCTGGTTCAATCGAGTATCGCCCCGAGTCATCACTACCGGCCAGATTGTTAAGGCGAGACTGGATGGCATTGATCGCACGCACCTGCTCAGTTGCCTGATGCAACGTCACTCTGGATTCGATGACTTTGCCGGCTGCAACACCGTAGGCATGTCGCAGCGATCGCAGGCGCACAGCCTCCTCTTTGGCGATTGCATCGATGTCGGCTGACAGATCCGCACCGGCAGGTTGTGGCGACGGCGCCTCTTCTGTCTGACCGGGGCCAGCCCAACTCCCCAGTTGCAGCAACCAGTGCTCGTGCTCTGCTGCTACCCCACCTGTGCGCAGGTTATCGACATCATCCACCAACGCTTCGAGCGCGTTGAATGCGATATCGAAAAAATCATCGACTTTCGTATCGTCGACCACATCGAATCGCTCAACCGCCGACTCCAGCCGATGGACGAGCGCGGCAAACGCCTCAAGCCCGACAGAGTCAGCAGCGCCCTTGAGGCTGTGAAGCGACCGACAGATGCTGCTCACTCTACGCCCACCGCTGCGTGGCGCCGAACGCCAACGTTGAAACAACTCATAGAGCTGCTGCAGACGCTCGGTAGCCTCCTCTATGAACGTGTCCAACAGACTGTGGTCGATACCACCCGGCTGATATTGTTGTTCGACTAGATCGGCTGTATGTAAAACGCGAGCCGTGACGTCGGCGATCAGATCAGGCATCGGTGCGTTATGGGCTATCGAATCCACACCCAGTGTCACTGCGATGACGGCCTCCTGGACCAACAGCGTATCCGCCGCGTTGAACGTGCCGTCTGCACGCTCGACTGCATTGATCATCGCGTGCAGCGGCGCGACCAGCTCCGCCAATTCGGCAACCCCTTCGACACTCTTACGCAACCGCGCCAACGCATCGACAACCGAGGTATCAGGTGACAGGTTGCCAGTGGTGCTCAGAGAGTTATCCAGCGCCTGCTGAATCGTATCGATGTAAGCATTGCATCGCTCACTCGACAACTGTTCGCCATCAATGGTCGACTTCACCACTATCGCCCGCCAACGACAGATCGGGTCATCGGCCAGAAACCGGAATCACATAGTGTGCGACAGCGTCTCGCAAGCCGCCACCCAGCTCGACGATACGATCGACCCTGAGGTGACTGTCGTCGATGAGCGATTGATCGGATTCATCCAGAGCGCGCAGCGTCTGTGTGTTCTTTTTTATTGTCTCGGCAACGTCAACGCGCTGACTGGACACCTCGTAGATGTCAGCAGCAATATCGGAGAGTCCGGTAATGCCTTGTGCCAGACTGTCCATCAGGCCCGGCAGCAAATCGAGAGATGGTGGTGTATCAGCCTGCCGGTGATCGATGTCGTGCCGCAGTTGCGCCAGGCTGCCATGCAACTCATCGCTGACACCTCTGACACTGCGCTCGATCTGAGTCACTTCCGATTCGACTCGCTCAGCTTGTTGCCGCACCTGTTCCGCCAATTCTGCAGATGAATCTTCATCCCCCCCATCCGTCACCATTTGCAGCGATACGTTGAGGGTCAGCAGTTTGCTTTGATCGGTAATCTGCCTGACACCAACGATGCGATCGACAGCGCCCTCCAGAATCTGTTCAGCCGCTGCCAGCCGTGCCAGGGTTTGCTCCAGCCCCGAAGTGCTCTCGGTGGGAATGCCATTAAAAATGCCGCCGGAAAGCTGATCAGTCTGCTCGCGAATATTCGTGGTCACGTCACTGATTCCGCCTACCCACTGGGCAGCCCGGACACCGATCGTGTCCACCTTTGCCATGCACGCCAACATCTCGGCTGTCGATGCCTGTCGGGCGAGCAGATTCTCGC
Organism: uncultured Granulosicoccaceae bacterium; assembly: GCA_964646405.1. GTDB lineage: Bacteria > Pseudomonadota > Gammaproteobacteria > Granulosicoccales > Granulosicoccaceae > CAKZSB01. The sequence continues at coordinate 5,885 of CAZYDV010000042.1, forward strand.
GCAGCAACGCCTGCGATGATTGCAGAGCCGAGCAATGCCCTTCGAGCTCGATCACCGACGCCTTCTGCAACCTGACAAGACTGCAGATGGTGTCCGTCGTGCTGTTCAGGGCTTGGGCGATGTCGCGGTTGCTGTCGTCAGTGGCACGCCAGCGAAACGTGCAGTCGCCCGTTGCAATCGCGCGCGCCTGCTCGACCCAGCTTTGCTTGAGTTCCTGCGCCTCGATACCTGACGCCGCAATCGCCGACAATTTTCTGCCATGCAGCCGCAAGCGTCGAAGCCCGAGGACAGACAGTGCCAATGCACCCGCACAAGCCAGAATCAGAAGTGTCGATAGGATCCGCTGATAACCGGCGAGCGCGGCGCGCAGCGCAGCCATATACTGCTCGAGCGCGCGAGGCAGAGCATTGTGGCCCGGACTCAGATTAGTGGGCGGCAACGGGTCGACCAAGGCTGCCCCGGCTGGACGCGGCAGATCTATCGATTTGATGCTCGCAGAAAACTGCGCGATCAGCTGTCGCAATCTATAGCCACGCAATGCGCCGTCATTGCCGGTTCTGGCGACCAGCCTGGCGGTAGAGGCCAGCAACTTCTGGTGCGCGGCACTTAGCTCGTCCTGCAACCCAATAAGTTCGCGATTTCCGAACAGCCGGTCCAGCGAAATCAACAGATTGAGATCGGAACCGACTTCGCTGACATCGCCAATCACGTCCGCTGAAAGGCTCTGCGTCGTGATCGCCGAAAACAACCCAGAGAATTGATCGACAAGCTCATCGAGACCAGACAGCGACGCTATCACCACACCAGGCTGCGATCCCACCGCAGGATCTGGCACCCCGGGTGCGGATTTCACGGCTTGCCAGTGAGTGTCGACCTGCAGCGCCAGATCTGCGACTCGCGCGCGATTAAACACCACTAATGCGCGTGCATTTTCCTCAATCGAGGCCGCCGCCGCGTTGGCACGCGCCAAAGGGTGCATCGTTTCTGCAGCACCCGGCGTTCCGGCCTGTCGCAGTGCGACGCCAACGGCCATTTCCGACGCGGCCGTCAGCAATCGACGGTCTTGTCTCTGCGCACTGGTCGTCAGCGCCATCACGACAACGAAGGACAGCACAAGCACCCCACACACAATAACCGCGAGACGATGCTGCAGCACCGACATTCGGCTGATGGAGGAGACATACTGTTGTATCGGACTAATCCTCAAGCGGATGTTCTACTGCGCCCGGCAAAGCGCTGGGGATTGAGAAACTCATCAGAATTGCTCAGTTGTGCCAGATTGAGCAGTTGCAAAGCCTGCCCCTCAGCGGTCTGGTAGAGATCAAAGCAGGGCTTAACCGCTCTGGCGTGCGCACTCACATCGCGAACGGGCTGGGTCGCCTGCACCAGCCCGTCAATTCTTTGCACCATTAACGCTATTCTACCCCAGCCAACAGACACCACCATTGCCCTCTGGGCAGGCACTGTCGCACGCCCCAGATCAAATACGAAGGCCGGCAAATCCACCACCGCTATCGGTTGCGAGCGATGCAGTGTCATGCCGGCCAACCAGGCTGCAGAGCCCGGCAACTCGACGTAGGCGGGTATCTCCATGACCTCGAGTACGGCATCCGCTGCTATGCCGAAAAGCTCGTCTTCCATAATGAACTGCAACGCCGAAACAGGGCCGCTGACAGGTCTGGGTATGGGTGCATGCCAGACAGCAGATACAGGCTGGCCAGATGATTTTTCAGGAGCCACAGAATCTCAACAGTTGGCAGTCGGGTTTGACGCATGCGATGGCAGCATCGCCGAGCGGATCACTTGCAGCAGCCGCAAACAGGGTGAGCGCAGCATCGAGCAGACGACGGCACTGTAGCGAATCACCCGGATAGCAGCAACAACAGACGCCTGCGATTGTTTGTAAGGCCAGTGGCGCGGGACAGGTTTTTTGCCAAACACCGCGAATGATTTAGGGCTTACAATGCTCGCTCTGGCACGCAGGCGGACAAAACCCCATGGCAATCAAAATCGGCATCATCATGGATCCAATTGAATCCATCAAGGTGGCCAAAGACACCACACTGGCCATGATGCTGGCGGCCCAAAAGCGCGGCTGGGAACTCCACTACATGGAACAGTCCGATCTTTACATGCTCGATGGCCAACCGAGCGCGAGCATGCGCCAGATCGAGGTCTATGATGATCCACAAAAATGGTTCAAAGCACAGCAGCGCAGTGATCGGCCACTCGCCGATCTCCATTGCATTCTGATGCGCAAGGACCCGCCGTTTGATATGGACTTCATCTACACCACGTACTTTTTGCAGCGTGCATCAGATGCCGGTGTGCTGGTTGTCAACGACCCTGCCGCACTGCGCGACATCAATGAGAAAATGTTCACCGCCTGGTTTCCGGAGTGCTGTCCTCCAACCCTGATCAGCTCAAACGAGGCCAGGCTGCGCGACTTTCATCGCACCCATCAGGACATCATCGTCAAACCGCTGGATGGTATGGGAGGCGCATCGATATTCAGACTGCGCGAAGACGATCCCAACATCAGTGTGGTCACCGAAACCATGACCCTGTTCGGGCAAAGGCAGATAATGGCGCAGCGCTACCTGCCAGAAATTGTAGACGGCGACAAGCGCGTGCTGGTCGTCGATGGTGAACCGGTCGGTCATGCGTTGGCAAGAATCCCCATGGCCGGCGAGACACGCGGCAACCTTGCTGCCGGAGGGCGCGGTGTAGCGGTACCCTTAAGCACGCAGAATCGAGGCATGGCAGAAAGAATCGGCGCAGTGCTTCGGCAGAAAGGCGTGCTGTTCGCCGGGCTTGACATGATCGGTGACCATGTCACCGAGATCAACGTCACTAGCCCGACCTGCGTACGTGAGCTGGACGAACAGTGCGACCTTGATATCGCCGGCCAGCTGATGGACGCGCTGGCGGAAAGGCTGGGTGGATCGCAAGCCTGACATTGAATGATGCCAAGCAGAAAGATCTGGTCTATATCCATGGGGAGCTATTACCGAAATCCTCATGTTCAAGAACTGCCCAGGTCACGTTGGTCAATCAGGTGGCGTGTTTCCGGCTCTGCTGCTGATCGCAGCCGCGCTGCACATGCTGGTCATATTTGGCGTGGCCTTCGAATCTCACCGCTCCCAACACGTGCCGCCCTCGCTGGAAGTATTGCTCGTCGAAAAGCGATCCATTGACGACCCGCAAGACGCTGAGTATCTTGCCCAGGCATCTCAGGATGGCGGCGGACAGAGCGAGGAGAAGAGCCGTCCGGTCGCGCCGTTCGCGGCAGTCGCAGAGGTAGAAAAAAACGGGCTAGCACCAACACCGGTTGCGGCGACCTCACCCGCAGAACTAAGCGCCGTCAAAAGCACCGCGATGACGCAGATTTTTTCTGACTATACAACCTCGACGGACACTGCCAAACAGCAAATTCGCGAGATTGCCCCGGATGCAGAGAAGGCTGAACGACTGCAGCGCGAAATGGAGATCGCGCGATTGACCGCAGAGATCAACGATAGCATCGAGCGTTTCGCGCAACGCCCGCGTAAGACATTCCTTACCGCTCGAACGCGGGAGGCGAAGGCTGCGGCTTACATGCTGCGATGGGTGGAACATGTCGAGCACATTGGAAACCTGAATTACCCGACGCGTGCGACACAGGCGGGACTGCACGGCTCGCTGATCCTGGTGGTGGCGATTGACCGCGGAGGCAACCTGTTGAGCAGTGAAGTCGTGAAATCTTCCGGCACCGTCGAGCTGGATCGCGCCGCAGACAAAATCGTCAGGCTGGCCTCTCCCTTCCCGCCGATGCCTGCCAAGCTGGCGGAGGAAACTGACATTCTCTACATCACCAGAACCTGGCAGTTCGAAAAAGATCATCTGATTAGTTCCCGCTAGGCAGGATCGATCTAGACAAACCTGCTCCCCACCTGATAACCCGCAGCGTGTTATCATCGTCCGGCTGACCGAAATGTTCGCGGAGTCACCCGACGAATGGACCTGACACATCACTTCCTGCTCGCCATGCCCGGCCTTGCGGAGTCCTACTTCGATAAAACCCTGACCTACCTCTACGAACACAACAGCGATGGCGCATTGGGGTTTATCATCAATCGCCCGTCAAACATGACGGTGGACGAAGTTTTCAAACAATTGGATATCACCACCGACAACGCCCAACTGGCCGCAATGCCAGTCTACGAAGGTGGCCCGGTTTCCCCGCAACAGGGTTTCGTGTTGCAACCGCCCGTCGACCCTGTATCTGAAGCTCAAACGACCAATCGTGCCGGTGTCAGTCTTTCCGGCTCGCTCGACGCGCTGCAACCACTGGCACGCGACGAGATCAGCGGGCCATTTCTGATATTGCTTGGGTATGCGGGATGGCACGCCGGCCAACTTGAAGCAGAGGTCGGCCAGAATGCCTGGCTTACCTGTAGTGCAGACACCGATATTCTCTTCCATGACGATCCACATCTAAAATTCGATCTGGCCGCCCGTTCGCTGGGCATCGATTTCAACGCCGTGTCCCATGAATCCGGACATGCCTGAATCCAGCGCCACCTACGGCAACAACCCGGGCACCGCGATTGGCTTTGACTTTGGCCTTAAGAGAATCGGCATCGCCTGTGGCAATCCGATGGCCGGATCGACCGCCCCACTGGTCACCATAAAAAACATAAACGGTCGGCCGGAATGGGAGCACATTGACAAGATCATTGAAGAGTGGAAACCATTTGCCTTGGTTGTCGGATTACCGCTGCACCAGCAGGCGACCCCGCAACCGATGGAACTGGCGGCCAAAGCATTCGCAAAAAGACTAATCAAACGCTACGACTTGCCAACCCACCTGTACAACGAAAGTCATAGCTCCAACGAGGCCGGTCGCATCATCGCACAGAATCGGCGCAAGCACGGTCGACAGAAAACCCGCTCGGGCGATATCGACAAAATCGCAGCCGCACTCATACTGGAAAACTGGTTCGATGAAGCCTGCCCAACACTATAGCGCCAGTGAAACTGCACTCTGGCTCAATACCATGACCGCCGAGTTGCTGGAAATAACGCAGGACACCCAGCCGGTCATGCTCGGGGTAAAAACCGGCGGGGTAACCGTGGCCAAGCATCTATATTCGGCGATGGAACTGGCGACCCCGCCCGGTGAGCTGAATATCTCGTTTTATCGTGACGATTTCAGTCGCATCGGATTGAACCCACAGGTCGGCCCGTCACACATTCCGTTTCCGGTAGATGGTCAAACCATTATTCTGGTCGACGACGTCATGTACAGCGGACGCACAATACGCGCGGCCATGAACGAAATTTTCGACTACGGCAGACCCGACAGAATCGTATTGGCCGTGTTGGTCGAGCGCAGCGGCCACGAGCTACCCATTCGTCCCGACGTCGCGGGGCAAACCCTGGACCTCGACGCCCACCAGAATATAAAACTGAGTGAGGACTTCAGTCTGGAAATCAAACAGCGCTGATCGCCTGCACAGACCACGACCTACCATGAGCCGACCCAACTTCAACCCTCAACTGACACACCTGGGCGACCTGCGTCATCTACTCAGCATTGAGGGACTCAGTCGCCAGAACCTGGAAGACATTCTATCGACCGCCGAAACGCTGGTCGACAGCAGTGACGGCACGACGCGAAAGGTGCCACTACTGCGCGGTAAAACAGTCGCCAATCTGTTTTTCGAGAACAGCACTCGGACCCGGACCACATTCGAGCTCGCGGCCAAACGATTGTCCGCCGATGTCCTCAATATCAATGTCAACGCCTCTGCAACGAGCAAGGGCGAGACTTTGCTGGACACGCTACGCAACCTGCAGGCCATGCAATGCGATATGTTCGTGGTCAGGCACGCAGCCACGGGGGCGGCGCACTTCATCGCCCAGCACGTGCAACCCCACGTCAGCGTGATCAACGCCGGCGATGGTCAGCACGCACACCCCACACAGGCTTTGCTGGACATGTTCGCCATCAGAAAATTCAAGGGAGAGCTGTCAAAGCTCAAAGTGGTTATCGTCGGCGACCTGTTGCACTCGCGAGTGGCCCGATCGCAAATCCATGCGCTGAACCTTTTGGGTGTCGCGGAGCTGGTTGCCGTAGGCCCGAAAACCCTACTGCCAAAACACTTTGCAGATCTCGGGGTCAGGGTAGAGCACAATCTCGACCCGGCGTTATCCAACGCTGACGTTATCATCACACTTCGCCTGCAACGCGAGCGTATGAAATCCGCATCGCTACCAGGCCAGGACGAGTACTTTCAGTGTTATGGCCTGACTCAAAGACGACTGGAGCTTGCCAAACCCGATGCCATCGTCATGCACCCCGGACCGACGAATCGCGGCGTGGAGATTGACGCCTCTGTGGCAGACGGGCCCCAATCAATCATCCTCGACCAGGTGCGTTGCGGCATCGCGGTCAGAATGGCTGTCATGTCGATTACGATGGGCAATGTCGAACGCGCTTTGCACGAGACCAAACAATGACCAGCCAGACAATTATCAATTGCCAACTGGCCGGGCGCACTGCCCGCGGCAAAGCCAACACCTGCGTTACCTTCGAAAACAGTGTCATAACAGCCATTGCAGACCAAACCAGCCCTGTCACTTCCGACAACACCATCGATGCAAAGGGTGCGACGTTGCTACCCGGTTTTATTGATTGCTATGCCAGACTTCGTGAGCCAGGGTTCGAGTCATCCGCCACGATTGCCAGCGAATCCCAAGCCGCAGCCCAATCAGGCTTCACCACAATCATGTGCTCGCCCGACACTGATCCGGTCACCGACGAATCAGCCATTGTCGAGCAGATCAGGCAACGAGCACAAGAGGCTAAGGGCCCGCGAATCCTCCCAATAGGTGCTATGACAAGCGGTTTGAAAGGCCAACAACTGTGCGAATTGTCTACCCTCAGCAACGCTGGCTGCGTGGCATTCAGTAATGCCGATCAGCCGGTTGAAAATACACAGGTGCTGCGCAGAGTCATGGAATACGCGGCCGGTTTCGATTTACCACTCATTATTGCCCCACAGGATCCATGGCTTTCAATTGGTGTGGCGCACGAAGGCTCAGTGGCCACGCGACTGGGTATGGCGGGCATCGCCTCTGCTGCTGAAACGGTTGCCCTGTCGCAGTTGATAGAACTGGGTTATCAAACCGGAGCGCAACTTCACTTTTCCCGGCTATCGACTGCGCGCGGTGTCAGTCTAGTGAAACAGGCTAAACGAGATAATATTCGCGTGACGGCCGATGTCGGTATACATCATCTTTTTTTGAGTGAAATCGATACCAGCGATTTCAACAGCAACTTCCTGACGCGCCCACCTTTTCGCACGCCAGAAGATCTGCAGGCCCTAAGAACCGGGGTAGTCGATGGTGCCATAGATGCGATCAGCAGCAACCACGCACCACTCAATCGCGACAGTAAGCTAGCCCCTTTTTCAGATTGCGAGCCTGGCACGTCTTCTATAGACGGTTTTCTGTCGCTATTACTCAGACTGGTCGACGAGACGGAAATCAGCCTGGCAACTCTGGTCGACAGAGTGACCAGTGGCCCGGCTCGCTGTTTTTCATTGTCGCAGGGTCTTATTGAAGTTGGTGCGCCAGCCGATTTTTGTCTGATTGACCAGGACTACGAGTGGGAACTGACCGAGCACGAGGTGATCAGCCAGGGTAAGAATCATCCCTGCATCGGTTGGTGGATGCAGGGACGAGTCGTGCGAACGCTTGTTGAAGGCCGATCAATCTATCAATCGGCTCAGGAAGCTAGCTGATAGTTGTCATCGTCGTCGTCTTTCAGCTCGAGACCGCCAAGACCTTCTGTCACCGCTTCCTCCGAGCCGCCATCACTGAGCTTGAGCCTCAAACGCAGATCGTTAACTGAGTCTGCGTTTTTCATACCTTCCTCTACGGTGATTTCTCCGGCTTTGATCAAATCGAAGATCGCGCCATCGAAGGTCTGCATGCCCTGCTCGCGAGACTTGTTGATCAACTCTTTCATCTCGTGAACTTCACCCTTCTTTATCAGCTCTGACATCAAAGGTGTATTGAGCAGGATTTCAATCGCAGCACGCCGACCATCCCCGGTTGGTGTTGCTACCAGTCGCTGAGACACAACGGCTTTCAGGTTAAGTGACAAATCCAGCAGCAACTGATTGCGACGCTCCTCGGGAAAGAAGTTGATGATCCGATCCATCGCCTGATTCGTATTGTTTGCGTGAAGCGTAGCCAGACAAAGATGGCCGGTTTCGGCAAAGGCAATGGCGTGCTCCATCGTATGCTGATCACGAATCTCACCGATTAGTATGACATCCGGAGCTTGACGCAAAGTATTTTTCAATGCGATTTCAAAGGTATCGGTATCGGTCCCGACTTCACGCTGAGTCACAAGACACCCCTTGTGCCGATGCACAAACTCAACCGGATCCTCGATCGTGATTATGTGCCCCTGGCTGTTTTCGTTGCGGTGATCAATGATCGCAGCCAGGCTGGTCGACTTACCTGAACCTGTTCCGCCGACAAAAATCACCAGCCCCCGTTTGGTCATCGCAACTTCTCCCAATACCGCTGGCAGATTGAGCTTTTCCATCGACGGCACTTCGAATCCAATAATTCGAATTACCATACCTGCCGAGCCACGCTGGACAAAGGAGTTTACCCGGAACCGTGCCACTTCCGGAACGCTTATAGCGAAGTTGCATTCCTTGGTCGTTTGAAACTCATCAGCCTCTTTCTCATCCATGATGGATACGGCCAAAGCCATGGTTTGCGCTGGCGTCATATCCTTATCGGTCAACGGAACTATATTACCGTGCAACCTGATGCTGGGTGGTGCACCCGCTGTAACGAACAGATCCGAGCCGCCTTTCTCGTGCATCTTGCGCAACAATGCATGCAAGTACTTCTTAGCTGATTCGTTTTCCATAGACCTATTTCGCCTGAGACAAATTCATTAAACGGGTGACGGACACTAGCCCAGTGTGTCGGGGTTAGCTGCCTTTTTCTTGGCGTCTTCCAGAGAGACAATACCTTTGACCACCAATTCCTTGAGATTTCCGTCGAGCGTTTGCATACCTGCAGCCTGACCGGTCTGAATAGCGGAATACATTTGTGCGACCTTGTCCTCGCGGATAAGGTTTCGAATGGCAGGGGTTCCCATCATGATTTCGTGCGCAGCCACACGCCCCCCACCCACTTTCTTCAGCAGGCACTGCGAAATAACCGCTTTTAGCGATTCAGACAGCATTGAGCGCACCATCGGTTTTTCACCTGCCGGAAACACGTCGATAATTCTGTCTATGGTCTTCGCCGCTGAACTGGTGTGCAATGTTCCGAATACCAGGTGACCAGTTTCCGCAGCGGTCAGTGCGAGACTGATCGTTTCCTGGTCACGCATTTCGCCAACCAGAATAACGTCGGGATCTTCACGCAGAGCCGAGCGTAGTGCTTCACTAAACCCCAGCGTGTCACGGTGAACTTCGCGCTGATTGATCAGACACTTCTTACTTTCGTGCACGAATTCGATCGGATCCTCGATGGTCAGGATGTGGCCGAGTTCCGTTTCGTTCTTGTAGTCCATCATTGCAGCAAGCGTGGTTGATTTTCCTGACCCTGTTGGACCGGTGACCAGCACGATCCCTCGCGGAAACTCAGAGATCTGGCGAAAGATCGCCGGCGCATTCAACTGCTCGAGCGTCAGCACCGTACTGGGAATTGTTCTGAAAACCGCACCACAACCCCGAGCATGGTTAAAGGCGTTTACACGAAAACGTGCCAGATCGGGAATTTCGAACGAGAAATCTGTCTCAAGTTTTTCCTCGAACTCCTTTCGCTGCTTGTCATTCATGACGTCATAAATCATCGACTGAACCGCCCCAGCGTCCAGTTCGGGCACGTTGATACGACGCACATCCCCATCGACACGAATCATTGGAGGTAATTCTGCAGACAGATGCAGATCCGAGGCACCGTTTTTGACACCAAAGGTAAGCAGTTGTGCAATATCCATTGATAAATCCAGATAGAATGATCAGATTCGGGTCTGATCTTTCGTTCATCAACGTACACACCCTCGGGCGCGGTGATGGGTCTGTACAGACCAGAAAGTCAGACTTCTCCTAGCACTATCGACTCTCTGGGAGATTCTTTGATTCACGCGATGACAACTGTGTGAACCCGACCCGACCAACCGGATCAATCCCCCAGATCACTGCCTGCTTTCGCCATGACCCATCAGCCATCGATCCCCGACAACCTGCAAAGGGTAAAAAACGAGATAACAGCGCTGGAGCGGCGCTATAACCGGGCGGAGGGTTCTGTCAGATTGTTGGCTGTGAGCAAAACCAAACCGCATCCGATGGTGCAGGTGGCAGCCGACTCAGGTCAGCTGGCGTTCGGCGAGAACTATATTGAGGAGGGCATCGACAAGCAGGCTATCCTGGCCAACCCCGCGCTTGAGTGGCACTTTATCGGCAACATTCAATCGAACAAGAGCCGGCTCGTAGCCAGCCACTATCAGTGGGTGCAGAGTGTCGACCGGCAGAAAATCGTCGATCGCCTGTCGACCCAGCGACCCGCTGAGTTGCCGCCTCTCAATGTTTGCATTCAGCTCAACATCGACGCCGAACCCTCCAAGGCGGGCTGCGGCCCCGACGAAGTCGACGCACTGGCCGACGCCGTCGCCGCGGCGCCGGGCTTGTCGCTCCGCGGACTGATGGCAATACCTGCACCGAGACAGTCGCTCGATGAACAGCGACAGGTTTTTGCCCGACTCCACGATATCTACCGCGATGTCTGTCGACAGCACCCCGTGGTGGACACCCTTTCGACGGGGATGAGTGGAGACATGGAAGCAGCGATTGCCGAAGGATCGACAATGGTAAGAATAGGCACGGCCATTTTCGGGCAAAGAGACTATCCCAGGTAGCGAGTCGCAAGGCCGGTGATCAGGGCGGGTTACTGTCCCTTGCCGCGACTGCTACACTTCGCGCAATTGCACTCATGATTCTGAGGATACCCATGCAAACCCATGGCAACCCGCTTGTCGCGGCCAAGGCGCTCGACCAATCAATCTGGCTCGATTTCATTCAACGCAGCCTCATGGACTCCGGTGAACTGCAGAAGCTGATCGACAGTGACCATATTTGCGGGATCACTTCCAATCCGGCGATATTCGAAAACGCGATCGCCAACTCGTCGGAATATGATCAGCAAATAACAAAATTACTGACCGCAACACCGAACCTGCAACCCTTGGAAATCTTCAAGCAACTGGCGGTATCTGACATCCAGGCTGCCGCCGATATCCTGTCACCCGTCTATGACGCCAGTCGCGGCGACGACGGCATGGTCAGCCTTGAGGTGTCCCCAACACTGGCACACGACGCCGCGGGCACGATCCGCGAGGCACTTGAGCTGCACAAGTCTGTCGATCGACCCAATCTCATGATCAAGGTGCCTGGTACAGAAGCGGGTGTTCGCGCATTCGAAGAACTCACCGCATCTGGGATCAGTGTCAATGTCACACTACTTTTCTCACTGGGTCGGTATCGGGAAATCAGTGAGGCTTTTATCAGCGGTCTTGAGCGGCGTGTGGCGAACGATCAATCTATCGCGACAATCGCCTCGGTTGCGAGCTTCTTTGTCAGCCGGGTCGATACTCGCGTCGATGCCCAGCTCGAGGAACATGCCGATGGCGACGTCGCAACACCACTGCTGGGAAAGATTGCAATCGCCAATGCCAAAGCGGCCTACCTGCACTACCAACAGATGTTTGCATCGTCACGCTTTGAAGCCCTCAAAAAAAGCGGCGCCATGCCTCAGCGTCTGCTGTGGGCCAGCACGGGCACCAAGAACCCGGCCTATCGCGACGTCTACTATGTCGAAGAGTTGATGGGGCCAGAAACCGTGAATACGCTGCCCCCCAAGACCATGGACAGTTTCCGCGATCATGGCGTGGTAGAACCGCGCTTGCTGGCGGACCTTTCAGGGGCTGAAGGCACGCTGGCAACGCTGGCGCCATTGGGTATCGACCTCGATGCGATCACCCGCGATCTGGAAGTAGAGGGAATAGCGGGCTTCGCAGACGCCTTCGAGCGCTTGCTCGCGGCAATCACGGACAAGTGCCAGAGACTCGCGTGAGTACGCTCTTGCATTCCAACATCAAGGCACAACAGAGAACGAACTCGTGACCGATCCGAGAACTATTTGCTTTGTCGGCGGCGGCAACATGGCGCGCAGCCTGATTGGCGGGCTACTAGAAAATGGCCACGATCCCGCCCGAGTCATCGCCAGTGACCCATTGCCCCACGCAACGCAGGCGCTGGTCAATGAATTTGGTATCAGCACGTACGCGGACAACACCCAGGCAGCTCAATCGGCTGACGTCATTGTTCTCGCAGTGAAACCCCAACAAATGCAGGCAGTTGTGAGCGAACTTGGCTCAAGCCTGAGCGGCAAACTGGTGGTATCGATTGCCGCGGGTGTTCAATGCGCCAGCATGGAGAAATGGTCGGGTGAGGTGTTTGATCTGGTGCGCTGCATGCCCAATACACCCGCCTTATTGCAATGCGGAGCAACCGCCCTGTACGCCAATGCTGAAGTTTCTGCGGCCAATCGGGACACCGCCACTACCATACTCGCCTCGGCGGGCGAAGTCGCCTGGGTCAACTCAGAAGCCGAACTCGATGCGATCACCGCGCTTTCCGGGTCTGGCCCGGCATACTTCTTTCTGTTAATTGAGTCCATGACCCATGCCGCGATCAAGCAGGGACTAGCCAAAGACCTGGCAAACAAGTTTGCCATACAGACGGCATTGGGTGCTGCGCGAATGGCAGATGCGGGAGAACATGAACCGGCCCAATTGCGCACAAACGTAACGTCACCTGGCGGTACAACTGAAGCGGCGCTCAACAGCTTCGATTCAAACGGTTTTCGGCAAATAGTGGAACGTGCTATGCAAGCCGCTCATGATCGATCTGAACAGCTCGGTAAGTCCTCAGATTAGCGGCCGATCCAGTACCGCTCTCGGGCGTTTCGACTACTCCCAACACAGACACTAGAAAGCGACACGGAGAAATTCCATGCCCAGTTCCGGCATCAGCGCGTTCCACTATCTGATCAGCACACTGTTCGATCTGTTTGCACTGGTTGTCATGCTCAGATTTCTGATGCAGATGACGCGAGCGGATTACTACAACCCGGTTTCCCAATTCGTCGTCAAAGCGACCAATCCGCTGCTGGTTCCACTGCGCCGCTTTGTTCCCGGCATCGGCGGACAGGACATCGCAGCGCTGGTGCTGTGTTTTCTGGTATTGCTGGCAAAATTCACTTTGCTTAAGGGATTGAACTTTGGCGATGTCACCGCGGGCGGATGGGGAGATAGCCTCTGGCGCGCGATGGTCGGCATGATCAGCCTGGTGTTTGATGTATTCATCTACTCGATTATCGCACTCGTGATTCTTAGCTGGATTTCTCCTGGCGGGCACCCAGTGGCATCACTATTACAATCGATTACCAGTCCAATCATGCGCCCGATACGGCGATTTGTACCACCGATGGGCGGGTTCGATCTCTCGCCCCTGGTTGCACTGATCGGTCTGCAGTTCATCAGAATCCTGGTGGTGCAGCCACTCATGTAGCGCGGCTACTCACGTTGGAACCACCATCGAATCTGCAATGGCAGGCACGGCAACCAAGCCAGTGTCCGGCAGCTAACGTGGCAGACAAATATGCACATTCCAGCATTAATTTGTCTCTGGCTCTTTTTTTTAGGCTGGTTTTTCAGTCATTTCCGTCTTTTTTTTACCAGAAAAGGCCAAAAAACAGTGAATTTTCGGAAAATCGGTTGGAATGCATGTCAATTCAGGTATGATGCGCGCCGAGATAGACACCGCTCGGTCGACTCAACAACCATCCGCACAAACGCACTGTAACCTGCATAAACCATGTTTTTCGGTTTAGCCAATTTACTCCCCAGCAAACAGTCTTTCCTGAACCAGCACGGCGCAGAGGCGGAGAGCCGTGTGTAGTCGACCACTCCGAATTTCCAATCATCCGTACTAACACAGAAAGAGGCACATCACGATGGCGAAGAAAAAGGCTGCTGCAAAGAAAAAGGCTGCAGGTAAGAAAAAGGTTGTTTCCAAGAAAGTTGCTGCCAAGAAGGTAGCGGGAAAGAAAAAGGCCGCGGGAAAGAAAAAAGCTGCCAAGAAAACTGCCAGCAAAGACAAAAAGCCACCGACCAAATCCGAGATCATGGCGACCATCGCGGAAGAGACCGAACTGAGTAAAGCTCAGGTAGCTTCCGTTATCGACTCACTGGCTGGCCTGATCGAGAAAAACCTGGCACCCCGAGGTCCGCAATACTTCAATCTGCCTGGACTGATGAAAATCAAAGTCGTCAAAAAGGCCGCCAGAAAGGCACGCATGGGCATCAACCGCTTCACTGGTGAAGAAATGATGTTCAAAGCAAAGCCTGCGAGCAAAGCGGTGAAAATCACGCCGCTGAAAATGCTCAAGGAAATGGTCTAGCCACCCCCGTTCCGATTGATCGGCCAGACTGGCCGATCAATCCGGCTGCCCATCCGACCTGGACATGGGCACAAATGGTCTTGAAGTCGTCAAGTTTTAGCACCCGCCATCCTGCAAATCGCACGTTCCGTAAGCTTTCGGTAAAAACACCCTCCAGGCGGTACACAACCGCTAGCATTGAACCGATACTCTGGTGTGTGGTCCACTCGGAAACCGAGAATCGACCCGATCCAGACCAACATCTGCCGCGCCATCTATACAAGTTGTAGCCCGGCAAAGTTGAATTCAGAAACCGTAACGCAATACTATGTGCGTCAGAATTGTAACGCCCGACATCAATTTATATATGTGTAACCTTCCTCCAACGAGATCGCACGATGACTAGGCTGGCCCCGTGGGTGAGCCGAATCCTCATCATTCTCATCGGCTACGTGGCAGCCACGATCGCTGTGCGCTTTGTACCGGTCGCCGGCAATCAGTCCGCGGCATCGCCGGAGGCCATTGTGGTAACTGCCAGTGCCGGTCCATCAATCGCTGATCTGGCATCCGCCGCTGCAGGCAAACATATATTCGGGAAGGCCGGTGTCAAACCACCCCCAAAGGTTGAGCGCAAAGTCGTCGCTCCAGAGACCAAACTTAATCTCGCGCTGATCGGTGTGTACGCAGCCAACCCGGCCGATCAGGCACTGGCCATTATCAGCGCGAATGGAAAACCCGAGGAGGTGTTCCGAGTTGGCGAGTCCGTCATCGGTCGAGCGATACTGCAGGAAGTCCGCACCAGCGAGGTGGTTATCGACAACGGTGGCCGTGAGGAAATTCTGAAACTCCCCGAAAAGGTCGCCTCTACCGGACGCAGCGTGGGGCTGGAAAATCTACCAGGGGCCAACCCATCATCCAGTCAGGCGAACAATCAGGGCGGCAACGCTTCGCCGATCCAACTCCCCGATTCTCCCAAGGCGATTCGAGACACTCTGGTTAAGAATCCCGCCATGCTGAACAAACTCGTGAGCGCCGTACCTTACCGCGAAAACGGGCGAATTCTCGGCTACCGACTGACACCGAAGCAAAACGCGGCGATCCTGGAAGCCAATGGCGTGCTCCCGGGGGATGTCGTCACCCGTGTCAACGGCATCGCGTTAGCTAATCAGAAAAACGGCATAAGAGCACTACGTAAACTCGTAAAAGCCAGCAGCATTGACCTGACGATACTGCGCGACGGAGTGGAAGTACCGATCGTCATTCCGCTCGAATAGATGCAATAATTTCTTTACAACTCCGTCACAAAAATGCTTTATTATCAGCATTTGTGGCTTGTGTCGCCCTTGAATATACGCATGTAAACAAGGTAAACCTTTGATTATTCGATTGAATATAACAGGAACGCGGTTGCCGGCAGGTATAGCCTTGTTGTTGTTTCTTTTTTGCAACATCACATTTGGCCAAACCAACGTCAGTGAGGACGCAGTTACCAGCGATGGGGGTGGTAATTTTACCCTCAACCTGAAAAACACCGATATCCACTCGCTGATCGCCACTGTCTCCAAGCAAACCGGGCGCAACTTCGTCGTCGATCCGCGCGTCAAGGCCAAAGTCACTGTTATTTCTACCGACCCGGTTGACGCCGACGGCCTGTACAACGTATTCCTGTCTGTATTGCAGGTACATGGCTATTCGGCGGTACCAGCGGGTGATCTGATCAAGATCGTACCGGATGTCACCGCCAAACAGGGCCCGGTACCGCTGCTGGGCGACACCGTCGGCACCAATGATCAACTGGTGACACAAGTGGTGCCTGTGGTGAATGTTCCCGCCGCGCAATTGGTGCCGATCCTGCGTCCGCTGGTACCGCAGCAAGGTCACCTCGCCGCCTACGCAGCAACAAACTCTCTGATCATCACCGATCGCGCCGCCAACATAGAGCGGCTGATGAATATCATTAGAAAGATCGACCGGCCCGACAACGAAGAAATCGAGATTGTTCGGCTGGAGCACGCGTCCGCCGCTGAGATCGTCAGAACGCTGGCGACACTGCAGCGTGGAAACATCGGTGGTCAGCAGGTACCCGGCAGTATGCAATTGGTCGCTGACGAACGCACCAACAGTGTCTTGATCAGTGGTGACAGGGCCGTGCGGGTTCGTATCCGGGGACTTATTGCCCACCTCGATACGCCCATTGTATCCGGCGGAAACACTCGCGTGGTGTACCTCAAATACGCGAACGCCGAAGATCTGGTCGGCATCCTTCAAGGCGTGTCCCAGGGCCAGGCTAAAGTTGGCACCACCTCTGTCAGCACCAACGGCACGACAGGCACCCCGCCGGTGCAACCGCAACAGCCCACCGGTGCCAACAACGCTGCAGCACAAGCGGCCCAGCGTGCGGCTGCGACACAACGTGCCAACGAGGTCAGACAGCGAAGTGCAGCCGACAGCGGACAATCCAATGTGGATATACAGGCTGACGCCAACACAAATTCTCTGATTATCACTGCACCTCTGGACGAGATGCAGAATATCCTGGCGGTCATACGCCAGCTTGATATTCGCCGGGCACAAGTGCTGGTCGAGGCAGTGATTGCCGAGATCACCGAGGACAACACACGCGAATTTGGTATCAATTTCCTGATTGATGGCAGTGACAAAGAGGCGCCATTGGGATTCACCAATCTCGGCGGTGCAACCGATGCGGCAGCAGGCCTTGCAGCGGCCGCTCAGGGCAGCGCGGTGCCGTCATCTCTGGGCTCGGGCATTTCACTGGCATTGGGCCGATTTGGTTCAGGCGAAATAGATTTTGGCTTCCTCGTCCGAGCCATCGCATCAGATGCGGACAACAACATTCTGTCGACACCGAGCCTGGTCACGCTGGACAACGAAGAAGCAGAGATAATCGTCGGGTCGAATGTGCCTTTTGTTACAGGGCAACAGCTTTCCAACAACAACGACAATCCGTTTCAAACGATCGAGCGCCGGGATATCGGGTTAACATTAAAAGTCACGCCTCAGATAAACGAAGGCAACACCATCAAGATGGAGCTTGAACAGGAAGTCTCAGGGGTAAACACTACCGCCGTCACTGGCGCCGCAGATATCACGACCAGTGTGCGATCTATCAAGACCACCGTGCTGGTTGAAGATGGACAGACGCTGGTGCTGGGTGGTTTGATCGATGACCAGATTACGGACGTTGAGGAGAAAGTACCGTTCCTGGGCGACATTCCGGTTATCGGACGACTGTTTCGCTATCGAAGCACGCAAAAACGCAAGCAAAATCTGATGATTTTCCTGCATCCGGTCATCATGCGCGATAGTGAGACGGCATCGACCTACAGCAACTCGAAGTACAAGCAGTTGCGATCGAAGCAGACGATATACCGGCAAGAGAAAGACAATCCTGTCGTTCGCGAACGTCCCGCCCTTCCCGATCTGAAACTGTTCCTGAACGGCGAACCTGTCACCAAGGGTCAAGCGCGCAAGTCCACGACGGTGGCGACGACCAAACCGCTGCCGGTTCCTGCAGTGGATGAACTGGCACCGGTGGTACCAGCGACTGACACGGAGACCCCGGTTCCGGAGACCAGCGAACTGCGATCCCAGGAATCCAACTCGGTTGTGACGTTCAGTGAACAGCCTGTTTTGGAATCAACCACAAACTGAGTCGCACGGCTGGTGGTTCTGGCATGCACTTTTCACATCCATTGAGCACGGCAAAAGCACTACAGACAAAGCAAATCCTGACCACCAGGAGTTGATGGCATGGTGGCCCGCTTCGATTCGCCATAAATACGGGTAATCTACGTTTGAGCAACACACAATCGACAATGGCCACACAGCTCACAGATACAACGGATGAACCCGCACACATTGCCGAGCCCGCAAGAATTCGGCTGCCGTACAGCTATGCAAAGCGCAATGGCGTGCTGATCGACGAATCAGGTACAAACGGCCCCGCGCTCGTCTACAAGCAGGGTGCGACCAACACTGCCTTGCTGGAAGCGCGACGAACCGCCGCCCGACAGGTCACATTGCGTTGCGTCAGCGAAGACGACTTTGATCTGCTGCTGACCCGCACGTATGAAGGCGAAACCGGCGACTCCATGAACATCATGGACGATTTCGGCGACGAGCTCGATCTCGACCGGATGGCCGAATCGCTGGAGCCTGAGGATCTGATGGAGTCCCAGGACGATGCGCCCGTCATTCGACTGATCAACGCGATGTTGACCGAGGCTATTCGCAAAGGCGCCTCCGACGTACACATCGAACCGTTCGAAAAGCGGTTGTCGGTTCGTTATCGCGTAGACGGCGTAATGAACAACCTGATGGAGCCACCGCACCACATCGCGATGCAGGTCATCTCGCGAATCAAAGTGATGGCCAAACTCGACATTGCCGAAAAAAGGCTGCCGCAGGATGGCCGCATTTCTCTGCGACTGGCAGGCCGACCCGTCGACGTGCGGGTATCTACCCTGCCTTCAGGACACGGCGAACGCGTAGTTATGCGATTGCTGGACAAACAGGCTGGAAGACTAAACCTGGAACATCTCGGCATGGCCGAAGAGACCCGACACGCACTTGAAAAGGTTCTGAAGCTGCCACACGGCATTATCCTTGTGACCGGCCCGACCGGTTCTGGTAAGACGACCAGTCTGTACGCGGCACTGACCAAACTCAACAATGCCCGCAACACGATTCTCACGGTCGAAGATCCAATCGAATACTACCTCGACGGCATCGGACAAACCCAGGTGAACACCAAGGTAGAACTCACCTTCGCGCGCGGTCTGCGGGCAATACTTCGGCAAGACCCGGACATTGTGATGGTAGGTGAGATACGCGACGTCGAAACCGCAGAGATCGCAGTGCAGGCCAGTTTAACCGGTCACCTCGTGTTATCTACCCTGCATACCAATACCGCAATCGGTTCGGTCACGCGCTTGCGCGATATGGGTGTGGAACCCTTTTTGTTGTCTTCCAGCCTGGTTGGACTGGTGGCACAGAGACTCGTCCGCCTGCTGTGCCCGGACTGTAAATCGGAGCACCAACCGGGTACCGTCGAGCGGCAGACGCTGG
>CAZYDV010000043.1:0-5893 GCA_964646405.1 uncultured Granulosicoccaceae bacterium
CTGGGTAAATCCGCCACCCTGGATCATGAAGTTGTCGATCACACGGTGAAAAATAGTGCCGTCGTAGTGGCCGGCATCAACATACTGCAGGAAGTTTTTAACCGTGGCTGGTGCTGCGTCGGGATCCAGGGCCAAGCGGATATTGCCGGCGCTGGTCTTGATCAGTACCTGTGGTGAAATCTGATTATTGGCGTTGTCGTCGTCGCTGCTCGGCTGGATGACAGGCGCGCTTGCTCCACCACCGCAAGCGCCCAAGGACAGGGCGGCCAGCGCCAGCGCGGTAGTGGTGAGTTTTCGGCGTGACAGCATGATTTTCCGGTCGGTTTCAGACTCCTATTGAGTGTAGTTGTGATTGCAAAAAACGCTGGCAGCCGATGTGCGCCGCGTCATCGGCTCAATGCGAACAGCATCAGAAAACCGCCATACCGCGACCCCTTCTCGCGAGCATCGGGAATCCAGGTCACGGCATCCAGGCGGCAAAAATGGCACCCTGTTCAGGCAGCCGCGAGTTTCAGGTGAACGGCAGGGAAGGGCGCCGAATTGAGATGCAGTCGGCCCGATAGAGTTTGATTACTGGAAAAAATCGATGATGAAAATGGCATTGGCGAGCAGTGCGCTATTGTTGTCACTGACCCAGACCGGCGTGGCAGCGCCGTTGTGCAGCGATCACAACGCTGATCCTGATCTAGATGGTTGGGGCTGGGAAAATGGTAGTTCTTGTCGGGTGATAAGCAGCGCCGTACCGTCGCCTTCCACTGCTCAATCGTGCGTCGATACCGCCCCGATCGGCGATGGCTGGGGTTGGGACGGTGTCAGCAGTTGTCTGGTGGATGCACCGCTTGCTGCATTGGACGAACCGGCACCCGACGCTGCCAGCTGTGTCGATACGGACCCGCCAGGCGATGGCTGGGGCTGGGATGGTGTCAGTAGTTGTCGGGTTGTCGAGCCAGTAGAGTCAATGCCGCTGACACCCGCGGCGTCAGCGGCGATCTGTATCGACACCGATCCGACGGGCGATGGCTGGGGGTGGGATGGCAGCCAGTCGTGTCGGGTGGTGGACACCCCGAGCGCACCGCTGGAGGGGCCCGAGCCCGAGGTTGCCGCCGCGGCATCCGAATGTGTCGACACCGACCCGATTGGTGATGGTTGGGGCTGGAACGGGAGTACGTCTTGTCGTGTTGAAGCGGACGATCCGGTTGTCGCGTCTGAACGGGTGACAAGTGCGCCGGCCACCACCCCTGAAACAGATACGCTGGTCTGTGTCGATACCGATCCGCTGAATGATGGCTGGGGCTGGAATGGCGTGACTTCGTGTCGGGTTGAGCCTGCAAAAATTTCCCAACCCGAACCAGTATCCGCATCGAATGAGCAAGCCTGGGTTGCAGTGAATAGTGCCGATGGCAGCCGCGCCACCGGGCGACATGAGTCTGGTGCTGTGTCCTTGAATGGCAAAATGTATCTGCTCGGAGGACGCGGAAACCGACCGGTCGACGTCTACGATCGCAGCGCTAACCAGTGGTACCAGCTTGGCAATCTGCCAATGGAGATGCACCATTTCCAACCCGTTGCCTACAACGGCAAGATCTACGTGATCGGTGCCATGACCTGTTGCTTTCCAAACGAGAGCACTATTGACAACATCTGGATAATGGACCCGGCTGATGGTAGTTGGGAACCCGGCGCAGCGATTCCGGTCGATCGACGTCGCGGGTCGGCAGCGGCTGTGGTTTATAACCATCGTATTTATCTGATCGGCGGGAACACGCGCGGGCACAGCGGTGGTGCGGTTGCCTGGTTCGACGAGTTTGATCCTGCCACCGGTCGCTGGCGCACACTGGCAGATGCACCCAACGCACGCGATCACGCCGGCGCCGCGGTCGTCGATGGTCGGCTGGTGATCAGCTCGGGACGGCAGACCAGTCAGCCCGATACCTTTGGCAACACGGTGGCAGCGACGGATGTCTACGATTTCGCAAGCGGCCGCTGGTCCAGTGCGGCCAATATTCCCACCCCGCGCGGCGGTGCGATGTTCGCCACTAATGGTCGCGACTATCTGGTGATCGGCGGTGAGTCAAATGCACAATACAATGCACACGACGAAGTTGAAGCCTTCAACGTGACAAACGGTACCTGGCGCAGATTGCCGTCATTGCTGACCGGCCGTCACAGTGGTGGCGCCGCAGTGCTGGGCGACGGTGTTCATGTTGTAGCCGGCGCCGCCAACCGCGGTGGCGGCTCAGAAATCAGTGCGCACGAACGGCTGAATCTGGCCCGTTGAATAAATGCCGGGCCACGCAGCAACGAGCGAACGCTGCGTTCTGACCTGGTCGCGCCTCGCACCACTCACGACAAGCTGCGTTTGTGAGGTTGGGTTTTGGACGTTGCTTTGCTATCGATCCACCACGAAAAGATAGCCCTTGCCTCGCACAGTCTTGAGATAATTTTCGTTGCTGGGTCCAAGCTTTTTTCTGATCTGCGAGATCGTGATATCGACAAACCGGCTCTGTCCATCATAGGGCAGATTGCGAAGGTGCATGAAAATCTCGTCGCGGGTGACAATTCTGCCCGCTTTTTTTGCAAGATAAACCAGTACGTCGAATTCGGGCGTGGTGAGATCCAGCAACTGATCGCCCAGTCGCACCGTGCGCGATGTCTCGCTGATTTTTAAATCGCTGAAAACCATATTGCCCGCGACGGCCGAGTCGATTGCAGCCGGCGCCGGTTCGTCGTTGTGGCTGCGTCGCAGCAGAGCGCGGATTCTGGCCAGCAACACACGCGGCTCGACCGGTTTTTGTACATAGTCATCCGCGCCCACTTCAAGACCGACCACGTGATCCACCGAATCGCCCGATGCTGTGAGGATTAAAATGGGGCCATGATAGTGATGGCGCACTTCGCGGCAGATGCTGATACCGTCCTTGTTAGGCAGCATGAGATCGAGAATCACAAGATCGGCCTGCGCGGCGCAGATGCGTTCGACTGCGTTGATGCCATCGGCTTCAATGCTGACGAGGTAGTGGTTGGTGGTCAGATACTCCTGTATCAGCGCACCCAGTTCGGCATCGTCTTCGATCAGCAAAATAGATTTTTGCCGTCCCTGCCAGTTATCGCTATCGATTGACACTAGTCGTCATGGCCCCCACTGTTGTCGTCGCCTTCGTCGCCTTCGTCGCCTTCGTCGCCTTCGTCGCCTTCGTCGCCTTCGTTGCCACCGTCGTATTCCTCTGGCTCTGGCTCTGGCTCTGGTTCGCCAAAGCTCGCCTCGTCGGTGCCGTCATCTTCTGGATCATCCAGGTCGTCATCGTCATCCGTCATGTCAGCTTCGTCGTCGAATTCGTCGTCTCGACCGCCCACGCTCAGACCGATCAACTCCTGCAATATCTGCACTTCGAGCTCTTCCTCGACCTGTCGCGGACGATCGTGTGCAGACTCACCATTCATTATGGAAATAAGCTGGCGGGTCTCGAAGGTTTCATCCCACCAGACTTCTGGCTCTAGCTTGTCGTCGTTCGCCTGTGCAATGTCACAGCAACACGCGGCAAGTACCGTAACGCAAAGCCATCGTTGCCAGCCTGGTGTGAGCGTGTCAGCCATGTGGCTGCACCGACGTTGCAATCTTTAGTGGAAATTCGATGGTGAACTGCGCGCCACCGAGTCCGCTGCCGGCGACTTCGATATGGGCGTCGTGCAGTTTGACGATGCGCTTGACGATGGCGAGACCGAGCCCATAACCACCGGTTTGACTGTTGCGGCTGGTGTCCGCGCGGAAAAATGTATTGAAGATCTTGTCGCGATCGTCGCGGCTGATACCCGGTCCATCGTCTTCCACTACAACGGTGATACCTTTTTGATGGTCGATGGCGCTTATCACCACCGACGAACTCGCGTGCTTGCAGGCGTTGTCCACGAGGTTCTGCAGCAATCGGTTGATATAGCGTTGATTGCCCCAGAGTCGACAGGCCGCCGTGCTGGATTTGTCGATCGTCAGCAACGGGTAGAGTTCAGTCAGTGCATCGGCCACTCGACCAACCTCGGCGGGTATATCCAGCCATTCGCGATCCAGTGTCTGCAATCCACCGAGCGTATGATGCTGCAGGACCTCTTCGACCAGTGCCTGCATCTCGTCGATATCGCTCTTGAGTCCTGCCGCACGCTGATTCGATGTCTCGCAGACAGTTTGTTCCTTCAGCATTTCAAGGCGAAAGCGCATGCGTGCCAGCGGTGTGCGAAAATCATGTGAAACTGCCTGAATCAGGTTGCGCTCGCCGGTTAACAGGTTTTCTATTCGCGTAGCCATAGCATTGACGTGATGGCCCAGGCTTGCGATCTGATCGTTGCCGGTCAGTGACACCCGCGAGGCGAGATCGCCATCACCAAATCGCTCAACTGTGCTGTCGATAACGGCAAGGCGGTTTTCAAGCTGACTGACCAGCCAGTAGGAGACTGCGACAATCAGTGCCATCGTCAGCGCCAACATGGCGATCACCAGTTGTACTGGCAGACTTTGAAATTGTGCGATCGGGCCGAACACGACCACCTGGTTTTTTGCGTTGAGTGGCGCGTAGACAACAAACGTATCGTCATCGATGGCATCGTAAGACACCACCACCGAATTGCGTTGCAGCCGCGATATCTGTTGTCGATCCAGGTTCAGCGAGGCGATATCGTCAATTCGGATCGGCGACTCGGAATAGCGGCGAAGCTCAGCCAGTGACACAGCGTTGTCGCGTCGGCTCAACTCCGAGACCAGCAGCAACGCATGACCACGGTATTGTTGTTCGGTCAGCGCGGTGAGTGCCAGGAGGTAGCAGTGGTCATCGCCGTCTGGCAGGCACCACTGAATACCCTCACCCACAACCAGTACCGGGGAACCCTGTTGCAGTCTGCGCTTTTGCGCCGCTCGCAGTGACAGTGATGGCTCGTTAACACTTGTGCGCGTATGCGTAGCGCCGATCAGACTCGCCACAATTTCCATGTAGCGCTCACGGCTTTCGGCAGGCTGTCGTGTCATGGAATCGGCAATGAGCTGGTAGGTGCCAGCCAGGGTGCGCGTCTCGTAACTGGGACGTCGGCTTGAGTACGACCAGGCATAGAGTGCGTAAGTTAGAAGCCCGGCCAGCAACACTGAAATAAAAATTCCGCTGTAGATTCGCGCGAACATTCAATTTATGCGCTCGCTGCAGACCATCCATGCGATCGTGTGCATGTGTTGGTCTGACTGGAAGATTGGCAACGGTTGGATTGACATCACATCAGTATAGCAATCCGATTCGCTTACTGGCTGGCGGGCAAAGTTTCTCCAACAAATTCATAACAAAACTTTGTTTGCGGCCTGTCGCGAGTCAGCGGCCGAACACAACTGTCCAGTAGGTGGCGAACGGCGAAACGGTTTGTTGCACACAACTGGCACCCACAGCGTTGAACTGCTCGGCCATGATATTGTTGCAGTGCCCGGGGCTCTGCAGCCAGCTTTCGTGCACTTGCGTTACGTTCTGTTGACCGGACGCGATGTTCTCGCCAAGGGCCCGCCAGGCAAAGCCCGCCTGTGTGGCGCGCTCGGCAGCCGATAGACCGTCTGAGCCAGTGTGCGAGAAAAAATTGTTGTTCGCCATGTCGGTAGAGTGTGCATTGGCGGCTGCGGTCAGTCTCGAATCCCAAACCAGTGCGGCCACGGCCGGCCAGTGGCTGCTACCGCACTGGCGAGCGTTGGCACGAGATTGGTTGATCGCGTCGAGCATGGCGATGCGCATTTGATCGGCGTCGATCGTGCAGCTCGCGGGGCGGTCTACTGCTTCGGCGGGTGGCTCTGTAGTTGATCCTGTGCCTGTGCTCGCATCGGTGCTGGTGTCCGTGCTGGTGTCGGTATCTGTGTCCGTGCTGGTGTCGGTATCTG
>CAZYDV010000043.1:5993-25200 GCA_964646405.1 uncultured Granulosicoccaceae bacterium
TGTCCGTGCTGGTGTCGGTACCTGTGTCCGTGCTGGTGTCGGTACCTGTGTCCGTGCTGGTGTCGGTACCTGTGTCCGTACTGGTGTCGGTACCTGTGTCCGTACTGGTGTCGGTATCTGTGTCCGTACTGGTGTCGGTGCCGGTGTCCGCGCTCGTGTCGGTGCCTGTGTCTGCGCTGGTGTCGGTGCCTGTGTCTGCGCTCGTGTCGGTGCCTGTGTTCGCACTCGTGTCGGTGCCCGTGTCCGTGTCGGTCGGCAATTGTGTGTCCGGGGAACCTGCGGCATCAGTCGAACCCGGGGCTTCGGTGCTGTCGCTGGTAAGCCGGGAGTTACCTGTACATCCGGTCAGGGTGACGGCGGTGAAAATCACAGTGCTTAGCAATGTTTCAACAATTCGCTTTGGCATCGGCTGGGTCCCTGCGGCAGACAATGGATGGTAAGTGGTCATTGAATTGAGGTAACGGCAAGAACCACGAGTTGCCAAGTAGCTGAACCGGTTGGAAATGTCAGTATTTTGTTATGTGTTTGCAGAATGCTTGGCCGCGCTTGCAGCTTTGGGTTTATCTACACCGATGGGTATTAATACCGGTATAGAGCGGTAATCAGAGCACCAACGGCACCACTTAATACAGCAATATATTACTGCACCCGTTGATCGGGTGCTTCCTCCAGTTGGATTGTTACCCCGCTCACGCGGGGTATTTTTTTGCCTGTAGTACATACGCCTGGCTTAGTGTTTCTCGCCTGCTTCGTTCCATACCGTGGACAGCGCGTCGATCGCCGCCTTGGCCATCAGTCCACTGTCATTGGCAATTGTCGTGAGGCGAAATCCCATTTTGATCATTCTGGCGGCATAGGGCGCGCTGCCACAATGAATGCCCGGGTAAATGCCACGCTTGCCGCATTCGGCGATCAGGTGTTCGTAGATCTTGAAAATCTCATCGTCTTCATGATCGAGTTGTGGCGTTTTACCGATCGAAAATGCCAGATCACTTGGGCCGATATAGATACCGTCAATACCAGGGACGTCGAGAATCTCACCAAGATTATCGAGTGCCGTTTGCGTCTCAATCATCGGAATGACCAGTACCTCGTCGTTGGCGATCTTCTGATAGTTACCCGGCACCCCGTATGTCGCATGGCGAATCGGACCATTGCTGCGCGTACCAGCGGGTGGGTAGCGGCAGGAGGATACCAGTTGCTCGGCCTGTTCCCGGGTGTTGATCATCGGTGCGATGACTCCCCAGGCTCCGCCGTCCAGCACTTTGCCGATAATGCCCGGCTCGTTCCACGGCACTCGAACCATGCGGGTTACCGGGTGGCTGTGCATTGCCTGAAAACACTGGACCATCGATTGATAGTCCTGCACGCCATGTTGAATATCGACAGTGACGCTGTCAAAACCGCACTGGGCGATCACCTCGGCTGAAAACCCGGAAGGGATCGCAAGCCAGGCGTTGACGGCGGCTTTGCCCGCTTTCCAGCGCGCCTTGAGTTGGTTGGTAGACATCGGATAGGTATCCCGCTAGTGGTTGGACGTTGGCTTGGCGTTGCAGCGAGGCCGCTGGCCTCGTCGCAATACTGCCAACTATGTTACTACCAACCACCGGTGACCAACAGCCACGCGATATCTTGCGCCCTTACCAATATCCGTCAGTAATCGATGCAGTCGCTGCAGGAACAAGTGGCAAGCGAGCAATCGTCAAATTCGTGAACAGTCCAGGCTAGGGCTGTTTTTCGCGCCAGGTGATGCGACCTTCGACAAAACTAGACCCCAGTGCTGTGGCGCCTGGCGAGGGATCGGTTTCGTTCTGCGACAGAATTAGATCATTGTTGCCGGCCGCCACCACCGTGATATTGGACAGCGAATTGACCCGGCCTTTGATGCCGGATGCGCCACTGTCGTTGATCAGGCCATCGCCGTTGATATCAAACGGGCTGGTGTTGAGCATACTGCCGTCTGCCGCATTCAGCGCCATCAGCCAGCCACCCTGGTCGGGCACGCATTCGTTGCCAACCGGAATATGCGTGTTGAACAGTATTCGACCGTCGCGGATAACCGGCGCCGCAACGACTTGCTCGCCCAGATTGGTTTGATACGCCAGGTCCATATACCACCCGAGGTGGTGACTCCAGTCGATCACTTCCTGCGAGGTTTCGCGCGTCTCGATTACCCGATCGATCTCGCCGTCGCTGTCGGTGTCGAAGTACTGTACTTGTTCATTGGTTATACGCTGTTGCAGCAGATTGCCGGCGGCCAGTTGCGTGTGTGTAGCAGTGTCCTTGCCGGGACCTTTATCCCAGATCGCATAGAAGCGTCGAGTGGTGGCCGAGGGATACTGATCGGATGCTTCCAGGTACTTGCCGGTACCGAAATACACCATAACGCCTTCGCCGGTCGGGTGTGAACCGACCTTCACAGGTGCGGTGATCGGCATCGGATCGCCGTTGCTATCGAGCGCGCGGTGCTTGAGTTCGCCTTGTTGCCAGTCGTTGGGATTGCTGGAGCTGACGTCAAAGCCGATTACGCAGCCATAGAGATCACCGGTGTAGATGCGATCGACGATGTTGTCGCCATCTAGATCCACCGCCGTGGGCTCAGTCATGCTGTTCGGGGTGGTGACGTTGCCACGACACTCGGTCGCTGCAGAGAAAAGTTTTTTCACGCGCGCACCGGTCTCGATATCAATGACGATGACAGAGGCCCATCCACCGCCCTTTCGATAGCCGACATCCGGTTGGCTGTTGTTGTAGCCATTGGCGAGGATTGCGGCCCATTTACCATTGTGCATGCGTGCGATCACCGGGCTTGAAAAAGTGTATCCGATGCCCTGGTCGTCGTAGTCGGAGAATTCCCACAGCACCGTGGCGTCAGCCGTACTTTCGGTGATCGTCTCGGGTTCGGTGACGTCGAGCGCATAGATGCCCTGGCCTCCACCGCGCAGACCGCCAATCAAAACGGTGCGCCACGCGCCATCAATGAATACATCACCGGCGGTTGGTGTGCCATCGACAAAGTACTTGTGGCCATAGTTTATCGACGTGAGTTCAGGCAGGTTCTGGTACACCGGTGAAGGCACGTAGGCAAACAACTCGCTGCCGTCGCCATCGGTCCAGTATGTACCCGACCACTCGCCCGCATCAAACGCGTGCAGCATGCCATCATTGGCACCGGCATAGACCACTCTGCGTCGATTGTTGTGCGCTTGTGCAAACTCGGAGTACGGTGCCGCGTTCTCAGGCGCGCCGCTACCCCAGTTGTCCTGATAGAAATAGGCCGGTGGGCCAACCAGTGCCGGGTCGGAGTGAATGATGTCACCCAGCGGCGAGTTGCGCGTGCGGTAGTCATCGAATGCCTCGCCGCGAATGTAACGCAGTCGTTTTTCTCCCTCTGCATCCTGCTGGCCGGTAATCGGGTTTTGTCCCAGCGCGTCGATTTGACTGCTGTGCATTTCGGTTGACAGCGGCGAAGACGGATTGGCTGGCCAGCGGAACGGGATACCTTTTTTGCTCGCAGGGTTGTAGGTGAGGATCTGTCGGGCGTTGTTGGCGATCTTTTCAGCCAGGCGCTCGCTCGCATTCCACAATGGTGTTGCGCTAATGTTGCCAGCAAGGCCGATACGATGCGCGCTGAGCTCTCCGGTCCAGGAACCGCTTTGAAATTGCGCGCGGTAGATTTTGTCGCCAAATCGCAGCGAACCCGCCACCGAGGCAATTGAAGTTGCCGCGCCGATTTCTTCGGTGATCTGATTAAATGCCGCCCGCATGGTGTTACCGATCGTCGATGGATCAGTAACCGGAAAATAGTTGTCCGGGTAGCCATCGTCGTTGGAATCCCACTCCATCTTCTGCGGGATGCCGTCGCCGTTCATATCGTTGAATCCGCCCCATTTGGCGGCGTACCACAGAGGGGATTTCAGCTGTTCAGCGGCTGGGCTCATGCTCGGGATAAAGCTGATTGTGCTGGTCAGTGGCAGCGCGACGCCGTCGTCCCATCCAGAGCCTGGTGTCGCGCCGGGAGGAACATCCTGCGGTGAATCGGTATCGGCGCCGGCTCTGGTATCACTGTCTCGAATAACCAGATAGACGCCGTCAGATGTGGTCCCGGAGACGGTGTAACCCATGTGCTGGATGGCGCAACCGGAGGCGGTCAGGCTATCCACTGTCATGATTACCGCTCCATTCTCGACCTTGTAGGAATAACGGGCCACAGCGTCCATGTCGTTGTCCGCGCCCTGTTCCATGTCTTCATAGGAGATACGAAAACTGCCAGTCGTGTCCGAAACTTCCTCAACGTTGAAACCGACAATCGCATTGGTCGGCCGATAGCTGGTTTTTCGACCGCAGAAATTGACCGTTTTGGCAAACGGTGCAAAGCTGATTTTCTGCCCGGCCACCTCTACGTTGATGGACGGCAGAGGGGTGCCCAGCGCCAGTGTGTAGTTGCGTACATTTTGTACCCCGGGTGCATTTGGGTGCACGTCGTTCTGATGGCCGTGGTAGGCCACGCTGGGTGCATAGTAGCTCCCCTGACGGTGGGGGGCCTCCGGGGCCTGACCTCGGATGTTACGAAAAGTAGTGACCTGCTTCGGGGTGGGTGTACCGTCGGTGATGGTTCCCGATTCGCCAATAAACTTCAGGCCGGGTAACTCGTCTTCGTGGCCGGAAATCTTATCCGCCAACTCACCCACATGCAGATTGCCCAACTGGCTTGAAGTGAAATTGTTAAAGTAACTGCCGGGCAACTGATCGCCATCAAAGGTGGGGCTTGGGTCGCTGATTACCAGTTGATAAGCGCCTGAGCACTGTGCATAGGGTTGATCGGGGTGGTAGGGGTCATCCCAATCGGGTGCGGCGAGCCCGAGCTCTGCATCCATTCCGCCGTCGGTTTTGAACTCCGGTGTTTCGTTGTCCTTGCCTGCGCCCGAGAAATATCGCATGCCCTCGTACATCATTTCGGCGATGGGGTTGCCCCAGGCCCGGCATTCACCGTTCTGGAACGGGCGATTGTAGATCCAGCCGCAGTCTTGCTGAACGGTGTTGCTGACGAAGTCGTTCGGAATCTGCAAAGCGTTCAGAGTATGCACAATGCCTTTGGCAGCCGTAAAAATTCCCGTGTCGGGATTCACTTCATTCTGGCCGAATGAAGCCATCGGCTGTCGCAATACCCCGCCCTGCAGATTGTTTTCGTACGAGCCGGTGATCAGGCTGAAATACATCCTGTCGTTCTCGCCGTACTCGTGCAGCAGGCCGGTAGGTTTGTAGTCGCCCGATGGGTACTGCTGACAGTTGTCTTCTAAAAATCCGTCCTTGCATACCGTGACATCCAGGATGACCTCCATATTGGCGGAACCATCGCCCTGGCTGCGTTCTTTGTCCACCCACTGCCAGATACGCTGATTGGTATTTGTGCGCACGCGAAGATAGGGCACATCGTCCCGTTGAATATTGTTGGTGGCGAAATGATGGCGCCGGCCATTGTTGGGCTGAGCTAACGGCGTGTAGTCGGTGATCAGATAACCGTCCACGTCCAAAGACGTGTACTCAATTCCCCAGGTATGGTTTTCCCATGGTACAAAAGCGCGGCGCAGGCGGGTCTTGCCGGGCTCGTCAACCACGCGCCGACCGCCATAGAGCGTTCGCAGCATCAGGTCCATGCGAGTCATGGATACGTAGTTTAGAAAATCACCACTCCAGTGACCACTGCATGTCTTGTCGTCGGCCACCGCGACCGCTTCGAGGTGGTCTCCATCGATGACTGAATAGCAGAATCCGGAGTCGAAGTAGCCGTAGTAGTCGATTTCATGCGGCTTGTACTTGATATCCAGTACACCGTCCTGGTTGATATCGACGTAAGAGGGGTAGCCCTCGAAAAACAGTTTGTTGTCACGCTGCATCACCAGCTGCACCAGCGCGTTCTTGCTGCCGCTGATGAAAAGCGGCGTGTCCGGCAGGTTCAGTTGTGCAGCCCCAATAGGCAGGCTCGCGAGAGCGAGCAGTGCTGGTAGCGCGAATCTCATGTGCAGCTCGATAGATATTGCAGTAGGTAGACAGATGAATAGGACGCGGCGGTACTGATAATCTGCGTCACCAGCATTTCTCGGGCGCAGAACCAACCGCGGTTTTCAGACCGGTGTTGCGCAGCGTAATACCCGTACATTCGGTGTCGTTGTCCTGATTGCCCTTGCTGGTTGGTGTGGCCGTCAGAGTCCAGGTGCGTGCGGTGCGATTGTCTGTCAGTGTGTAGTAGCCGTCTCTGGAGGTTGTCAGCAATCGGCAGTTCTGATCATAGCCACCGGCCAGTATCAGGCAGCGTTGCAGACGCTGGGCATTGACCTGCAGCATGTGGTGGGCATCGGCGCGTCGCTGTTTGGTGGTGAAACTGCTGTATGCCGGTACCGCCAGGCTCGTCAGCAATCCCAGAATCGCAACGACGATCAGAATTTCAATCAGGGTGAAGCCACGATGCATGCGCAGCCGTTGCCGAAGGCGAACTGCCTGTGAGGCTTTGCTCATACGCTAGTAACTCAATGCGACAGTGCTCTCGATAACACTTTGCACGTTATCGAAGCTGCCCTTGCCATGTGATTCGATGGTGTAGACCACCACATTGCGACCCCCCGTGGTTCTGCGACCATAAGCCGCGCCGCCGATATCCAGGCTGACGATTCCAGTGCCCCCGTCAGTGACGTACTGGCCTACTTCCTCGATGACGTATCTCGGTTGTTCTACTACGCCGGCCATCGGGTTGCCACTGATGTGGTGTTCACCACTAAAACCGCTCTGCTGCCACCATTTGTCGTTGGCACTGCTGCGGGTAAAGATTCCATTGGATGCCGTATCGTCAGCGACGACTCGATTGATCAACATTTGTTCGAGTTCAACTTCGGCCAGTGCGTGGGCACCATCGGCAGCCTGAAACGCGCGGCTGCGCTGAATCGCGTTTCCGGCAATGTGTTCAGAGCTGATCGACACATCCATACTGCTATTGGCCATGATGCCAACGATCATCAGCACGACCATGACGGTGATCAGCACATAGCCACCCTGGGCTGCGTGTGCTGCTGGAGCCTGCCGGCGTTTTTCAAAAAGACTGGGCGTCATTGTTTTACCTAGTTTCTGATCGCAACGGAAACGCTCACTTCAGTGCGTTTTCGATTGTCTGTTGCCGTTTCGTTCACTCCATTGAACCGATAGCTTTTTGAGCCGCCGCCGACGTTTTCGCTGGTTGCGAGCAACAGCCGCAAACCGACATGTTTAGCGTTTTGAAAATCATTGCTGGTTGCCGCATCGCCAGCGATTCGCTGGTCGAGAATTCCATCTCCGTTGGTATCGACACCGATACTTGCAACCATTTCTTCAACAATCAGCCCATCGGTATCGCCAAGCAACACAGCACTGGTCGCACCGACAGTACAGATCAGCCTTCCTCCCGTCAGCGTGAAGCTTGACTCGCGCATCTCAGCGGCGCCCACCGGTGTGCCAAGGCAGTCGTAAATACTGTTGTCTGGTGCGCCTGTGGCGTCGGATGCGCCGAAGTAACGCAAACGGACCGAGTTAGCGTCCATGGTGAGGTACTGACTGGCTTCCCAACTGCCAGTGACGGCGGGAAAGGCCACGTCGAGTTCCTGAAAGGGCAAGCTGCGTCCACCTACCATCGTGTCATCAATGCCGCGGTGTCCGATCTGAGCCAACTGCTGGCTGAGTACATGTGAGATGAAGAAGGCTTCTTCCTGTAGTTCCGAGGTCGCGACAACGGTGCCACGAGTGCGGGCAGAGTGCTGGAACATCGACAAACTAACCCCCACAACCAGTGTGCCGATGAGCAGCGCCACCAGAAGCTCGATCAGGGTAAAGCCAGCGTTGGATTTTTTGCTTGAAGGCTGCATGAGAAGGCTAGATCGGAACGCGGACGTTATAGGTTTGCGTGTCGACACCGTCGGTGTGCGACTCGCGCCACTGCAGCGAGACCGTGCACAGGTCTGCTGCACACTGAATATTCAATTGACCTGAGGGCAGAGCGTTTGCGGTCAGTTGTTTCCACGAATTGATCAGCGCGCTGGTCTCGACCGGCAGCCCGGTTGGTGCAGTCGTATCGGTGAATGCGGTGTTGTAGGTGCCGTTGTTGGCTTCGTCCGGGTCGGATTTCAAATACTCTGCAATTTCATTGCTTATCGAGTTCATCTGCAGATGCGTGGAGGAGACCTTCAGGCCAATCAGTGAATCGGTGTGCATATTGGAAATCGCCAGTGAACCAAAGGCGAGAATAAAAAGAGCGATCAGCACCTCCAGCAGGCCGACGCCGTATTGCAAGTGATGATTTGCAGGTCCGCTACGGGCAACTCGATGGGATTTCATAATGTCTCTACCCGTCCTGTGCGTTGCAGCGTGAACTGTTCGTTGACCGGCCCTCTGGTTGCCGTGACGGAAAACACCGTGTCCGGATACCCGCGATGGTTAAAGCCGATCTGCGGGACGGCTCCGCCGGCACCATCCGATACCATGATCGCCACTTGGCTATGCGGCTGTTCTTTCACCATCAGCAGTTCGTCGGCCGCTGTCAGGTTGGCATCGTTATCGATGTCGAAGTAGACCAGCCAGCCGGTTGCAAAGGACGCCGCGCAAGTGAGTTGATCGGTGCTGCCGCAGACCTTGACCCGACCGCCATGTTTTATGGCCTCCGCGCGGGCATAGTTGACTGCGGTTTTCAGGCTCTGGGAGGTATCTGTCACCTGACTGAAGCGGGTCCACGACTGAAAACCGGTAAACCCGATTGCCGCGACGATGCCAACGATGCCGATCACCGTCAGCAGTTCCAGCAACGAGAAACCCGCGGACCTGCATCTGCGTGTGGCTGACAGATGATTGTTGATACCCGGATGTCGCACGAGTGTCTCCCTGTGGAGTGCCGGCTGTTCGCGCAGTGGTGATTTCATGCGCAATGACAGAGGAGTTCAGCAAGAACCGATCCACTGGAAATCCAGGTGGAATCAAGTCACAACTGTGTGAAATACAAGGAAATGTGCGATGGGTGTGCAATCAGCTATCAGGCGCAGACAGCTCGAGCGATCGGGCTACCCGCTGTTGCAGGATCGGCACCAGCGTCTGCTCAAACCAGGGGTTTCGCTTCAGCCAGATATTGTTGCGAGGGCTGGGGTGGGGTAGCGCGATTATCGACTCAGGCAGTGCCTGCCACTGCGCGACCGTCTGGGTGAGGTTCTCCCCTGTGCGATCCAGATGCCATTGTTGTGCGTACTGGCCGATCAGCAAGGTCAGGCGGATTGATGTCAGCATGTCGAGCACGCGCTTTCGCCAGGTGGTCGCACAGATCGCCGGTGGCGGCAAATCACCGGAGCGCCCCTTGCCGGGGTAGCAGAAAGCCATCGGCACGATCGCAACGCATTGCGGGTCTCGAAAGATTTTTTCATCGATTCCCATCCAGCGGCGCAACCTTTCGCCGCTGGCGTCGTCGAAGGGTTTGCCGCTGGCCTGCACCTTCGCGCCAGGCGCCTGACCTGCTATGAGCACGCGCGCCTGCGGGTGGGCCTGCACAATGGGGCGTGGCGGGTGATCGAACGCTGCCTCGCACAGCCTGCAGGTGCGAATGTCGTCTAGCAGTGATTCAGGTGCTTTCAATGGCATGAGCCTGTGTGGTGCGTCGGGTTGTGGCTGAAGTGGTGCCTTGATCCGGGCCTGCTATTCCGAATCTGTTGTCCGGCCGTCCCGAATTGTGCCCGTGCGCGTTGCGTCGGAGCCGGGCCGGGGTGACAATTGAAGTTTGAACTATCTGCCGAACTGCCGCCGATGTCACACAGGCAGAATCAACCGATCATCCAACGGAGCCAAGTGTAATGACACTGCGCCAGTATTTCGTCATTTTCGCTATCGCCGCGCCAGTCGCTGTGCTGCTGTCAGGTTTGCTCTGGAGTGGCCTGCTGTGGCTGCTGGTGCCGCTGGCTATCATCATCGCGATCGGCTGTTATGACATGCTGCAGACCCGGCATTCCGTGTTGCGCCTGTATCCGGTTCTCGGTCACTTTCGCTACATGTTCGAGGCAGTGCGTCCGGAGATACAGCAGTACTTTGTCGAATCTGACACCAGTGGCGCGCCGGTGCCGCGCGAGTTCAGAGCATTGGTTTATCAACGCGCCAAGGGGGCGAGAGACACCCGTCCGTTCGGCACGATATTCGACGTCAACCGCAACGGCTACGAGTGGGTTAATCACTCACTGGTGCCGTGCCATGCAGAAGATATTCATCCGAAAATCAAATTTGGTGGACCGGATTGCAGCAAACCTTACATGGCTTCGCCGTTGAACATCTCAGCCATGAGCTATGGTGCATTGAGTAAGAACGCGATCATGGCATTGAATCGGGGGGCAAAAATTGGCGACTTTGCCCACAACACAGGTGAGGGAAGCCTGAGCCCCTACCACCTTGAACACGGTGGCGACATCATCTGGCAGATTGGCACCGGCTATTTTGGCTGCCGAACAGATTCGGGTGATTTCGATCCCGAATCGTTTCGCGAGCGCGCGTCACTTGAAGCCGTTCGCATGATCGAGGTCAAGCTTTCGCAGGGAGCCAAACCGGGCCACGGCGGAATCTTGCCAGCCGCCAAACTGACCGAGGAAATCGCCGAGATACGCGGCGTGCCGATGGGCGCAGATGTGATATCGCCAGCGGCCCACACCGCGTTCTCTACGCCGATTGGTCTGCTCGAATTCGTCGCCCGTCTGCGCGAACTCAGCGGCGGCAAGCCGACCGGCTTCAAACTTTGCATCGGCAGGAAAGATGAGTTTCTGGCTATCTGCAAGGCGATGCTGGAAACCGGGATAACACCGGATTTCATCACCGTTGACGGTGGCGAGGGTGGCACCGGTGCTGCGCCCACTGAAATGACTAACTCGGTCGGGACGCCACTGCGCGATGCATTGATCTTCGTCAACCGGGCGCTAATTGGTTGCGGCCTGCGCGATCGCGTGCGGATAATCGCGTCAGGCAAAATGTTTTCGGCCTTCCATATCCTGCGTGCGATCGCGCTCGGCGCCGACACCGTCAACTCGGCACGGGGGATGATGATGGCGCTGGGTTGCATTCAATCGAGAAGCTGTAATACCGACCACTGCCCAACCGGTATCGCCACCCAGAATCCCGAACGCAACAAAGGATTGGTGGTTACCGACAAAGCGCAGCGGGTGGCCAATTTTCACAGGGAAACGGTTGAGAATCTGGCCGAACTGGTGGCGGCTGCCGGCTTGCACAGCCTGGAGCAACTCGAACCCAGGCATATCAATCGGCGCGTGCAGGGCACGGAGGTGAAAACCTACGCCGAGCTGTATCCGGTTATCGATAAAAACTGTTTACTCATTGACGACTTCATACCCGACAACTGGCGCGTCGACTGGCGGCTCGCCAATGCACATAGCTGGTAGCCAGGCGAATCTAACGGCGCCTCCAGACACCTTCGAAGTAACCACCGGAGGCGCTTAGTTTTCTGTGCGCGTGCCAGGCATCGCGCTCTTCGATCAGCTCGTGACCGGCCAGCATGCGGTTGTAGTCCTGCAGTGCCGTGGCCGCTGCAACGTGCGTTTTGCCGCTGGTCTCTTTGCCTTCGCGCGCCTGCAGCAGGTAAATCCAGCGCGCCTGATCGGCGATGTGATCGAGATAGTTCTGCACCACATCGGGTTCCATCTCGCCGAAACTCGCCGCGTTCCAGAACACATCGGTTTGCGTGTCGCGCAGCAACGGGAACTGCCAGTTGCCAAAAAAGTGTACTTTGCCCGCTTGCAGATTCGCCAGATCATTCCAGTGGCGCGTCTCCTCTGAGCTGACGATGTCGGCCGAATCCAGCGCCTCGCGCAGGTAGGTCTCGCAAAGATACAATTGTGCCGGCAAATCGAAACAGAGCACTGTCAGGTTCGGATAGAGTTTTTTCAGCACTTCAACCTGATAGCCCGACCCTGTGCCCAGTTCCACCACCGATTCGGTTCCGCCGAACTGAACGTGCTGG
This sequence comes from uncultured Granulosicoccaceae bacterium, assembly GCA_964646405.1. GTDB lineage: Bacteria > Pseudomonadota > Gammaproteobacteria > Granulosicoccales > Granulosicoccaceae > CAKZSB01. The sequence goes on from CAZYDV010000043.1 coordinate 18,007, forward strand.
TTGGCAAAACACGCTCTGATGTAATTGTTGAGAAAGGGCATGGTGTAGGCCTTGCCGTCGATCTCGAAGAGATCCTGCGGATTGCCGAAACGGCTCACTTCAATCATATCGGGCGCGGCGGTATCGGTCAGCTGTGCCATCAGCGCGCAATGTTGCATCGCCGCGTCTCTGATATCCGATATCTTCATTTTGTACGGCGCGAGGTCACGCTTGTCGGAGAACAGTCGCGTCAACTGTTTCAGCAGCCACTGCTGTATGCCCGGAGATTTTCCCTGCCAGGCGTATTGCGTATCGTTGAATCCAAACGTCGATAAAATCTTGTAGCGCCCGGAGCGCAGCTGGGCTGGATCGAGCCGTGCCAGTGTATCGAGGATCTTGCGTTCGTACGTTTGCCAGTATTGCGTGGCCTGATACTCGACGGGCGCCTGACGGTACGCGTCGAGCAAATGGGTCAGTCGCTGATCGTCGCGAGTGCTGCTCATTGCTGATACTCAGCCGCCGCCAGCCGGATGCAACAGGCGAGCAGTTGCATCGCCTGACTCACCTCGTCCAGCGGCGGTCGTGTCGGTGCGATGCGGATGATGCAATCGTCGGGATCGTGGCCATTCGGGTGAGTGGCGCCGGTGGGGGTTAGCAACAGACCGGCTTCTTTCGCCAGCACAACAATTCTGCTCGCGATCGGCAGCGACGTTTTAAGCGAGACGAAGTAGCCGCCCTTCGGATCGCTCCAGCTCGCCAGCCCGAGGTTGCCCAGTTCACTATTGAGCACCTCCTGAACGACATCGAATTTCGGCTTGAGAATTGTCGCGTGATCGCGCATCAGGCCGGTAATACCGCCCGGGTATTTGCGCAGAAACTGCACGTGGCGCCACTGCTCGGCCTTGTTCGGGCCGATGGTCTGCTGATTGAAAACATCAGACCAGAAGCCGATGTTGGCCGCACTCATGGCAGCCATTCCAAGGCCGCTGCCGGCAAACGTGACCTTCGAGGTAGAGCCGAACACGATCACCCGATTTTCAAATCCGGTCTGCTTGCCAATGCCAAGCAGATTAGGCGCAACGGAAGGCTTGTCAACCAGATGATGCACGCCGTAAGCGTCATCGGCGAAGATGGTGAAATCAGCGGCGGCGGCTGGTACTGTGATCAGGCGTCTGGCGTTTGCGTCGGAGATCGTATCGCCGGTCGGGTTGCTATAGGTCGGGACAAAGAATATCCCCTTGATACTCGCATCACTGGCGACCAGTGACTCAATGGCATCGAGGTCCGGGCCGTTGCTGTCGATACCGACGGCGACGATCTCGAAACCCAGCGACTGTGCCAGCGAGAAGTGTCGATCGTAGCCCGGCACCGTCACAATAAGTTTCGGCTGATCGTGGATCCAGCCGCTGCTGCTGCCCTGCACGCCATGCAACAGTGCACGGCTGAAAAACCGGCTCATTAGCTCTAGACTGGAATTGTTGCCGATCATGATTTCGTCGGCACCAACGCGCAGTTGCTCGCTGAATAGCTCGCGCGCTTCCGCAAGCCCCAGAATGCCGCCCGGGTAGTTGCGGATATCGACGCCGCTATCGGTGACGAGCCGCTCGCGATCGACGCATTCGAGAAGCTCCAGGCAAAGGTCAAAATTGGCGTCCGCCGGTTGCCCGCGCTCCATGTTCAACGACAAATTCAACGCCTTGAACTGCTGATAATCCTGCTGCAGTTGCGCCAGATCGCCCATTGCTGTCTTGCCTTTGGTCAAATGGATCAATGGTGCGGTAAGGGCGACGGCAGTGCAACCAGTTCCATAGTGCACAGTGTGTCTGTCTGGAGATCTGCCAGGCCACCTGAAAGCTGATCTGTAGTAGTCTCGAATGGATAGACAAGCTCTGAAAAGGAACAACGGATATGATTGCCTACGTCACCGTCGGCGCCGACGATATCGCCCAGGCGAAACAGTTTTATAGCGCATTCCTGCCAGCCCTCGGCTACGGGCTGAAAGAGGGCCCCGAGGGCCTGAGCTATGCACTGCCGGTTGAACCGAGCCAGTCCCCCGTCCTGCCGGACTACTACGTCAAACCAACCTTCAACGGAGGCCCCGCCACGGCCGGCAACGGATCAATGGTCGCGTTCGAGGCGCGCAATCAACAGCAGGTTCGTGGCCTACACGCCGCAGCACTTGCGGCAGGCGGCACCGACGAGGGGCAGCCTGGGTTTCGTGCCTCCTATGGGCCGCACTTTTATGTCAGTTACCTTCGAGATCCGCAAGGCAACAAGATCGCACTTTTCTCCAGCGATCCGAGTGAACCGGGGCGAGATGGGTGAGGAGTTATATGGTCGGAAAAGTCGACCGACGTCTCTCACAGGATCGCATCTATCGGCAAGACACAAGCTTTATCACGCTGTCGATGAACGATGTCTCGGCGCTGCTGTGCTAATTCGATTCGAAAGTGTCGCTTGCGCGGCGTTTTGGGGAAGAACAAAAGCAGTAAAACGTAGAGGACGCAAGGAAAAGCACAGCGTTTCTCTGTGTTCACAGCCCTCCTTGCGTTTCAAAATCCTAGCGCTTTTGTAAATCTGCCAGTTTTTCTGTGTTCTCAATACTAATCAGTTGATGCTGCGACCGCGTATTTCGATCGCAATCCCTCTAGCGACTGGTTATCGTCGATAACATTGTGTGGAATTAGCAGATAACACCAGGGTTTTGAAGCTACTTCGCTTGCGTGCACGCACCACCTTGCAGCGGCCCTTGCTTTTGCCTGGACGATATCGTCGTCTAGATCTGGCTCGGCTTTTGGCTCGCACAGGTAATACCCATCGTCCGTTTCAGCAACAAAATCAGGTTCGTAGTTCGACTCCCCACTGTAGTGAATCTGGAACGTACCTTTGTTTGGCTTTACCCATTTTTTTACCGAAGTGTCGTTCTCCAAAACAACGGTAAAACGACGTTCCGTATCGGAATCGAATTTCTGTACCGGATAAAGGCACTTCTCGAAACCGCCAAATAACATAGAACGAATATTTTTCTTTTCGTCAACGGGTTGCCTGAATGGTCGTGGGGATTCACCAGCAGGTGCATTGAACGCCGTTGTTTTTAGAATGTTAAAGCCGGCACTGACATGAACTTCGTAATCGGAAGCTTCCTCAACGAAGTGGTTCTGCATCTGTGAATGAATGAGATTAACGAAAATCTGATTGTTCGCCACCAGCACATTGCGAATATCATCATCATTGTTGAGATAGGATTTCAGTTTCGTAACCAGTTGTCCGCTCAGCTTGTACAGAAGCGCCCCATCGTCGTCATAGCTGATGTCGTTATAGTCTATAAGGCCGCGTACCAGATAGTCTTCCAGCCGTTGCTCCGTATCAGACATTAAACTGGCCAGGCGGGTCTGCTTGTTCTCACGCAAAGTCTGAATCAGGATGTCGTGGCTTATTGGTTGTTGATTGATTCTGGTGGTATCCAGATCAAAATCTGTATAGCCACAGGTTCGATCATCTGTTGGCACCAATACGATGCGCGGTATATCAATCGAAAGAGCGATGTAAATTTGCGTTGTCTCTCTAATGACGTTTTTGATTTCCTCGTCCGCCAGTCCGTTCTCCATTCCTTCAAGCAAAGCCTGTGGCGTCTCCAGTTGTTGTTTCACTTTCTCTGTCAGTGCAGTTTGTATCTCTGCTGTATTCAAATCACTGGAGTTTTGTAGTCGTTGATATTCCCTGCCGATGATATCCAGTGCGGTCGCGGCCACTTCAACCTGCCTTTTGTCGGTGAAGCGTGTTTTTTCAGTGGCACCATCCAGATCAATGCCGGATTGACCTGTTAGTACCTGAATAGCACGTGGCACAATATTGACGACTTGCGATTTCTTATCCGGAATATCTTTGCCGATGACAACGCCGGTCACCAGAATGGAGTCGCCACGGTTGGCCTCGTCGACTATTTCCTGAAACTTGTCATGCGCAACAATGGTGAGGCGGTCGACGGCGTCATTGCCGGTTCTCTTTCCGTATGTCAGGCGCAGTCCGCGTCCGATTGACTGTTCGACCAGCGTCCGTGAATCTGCCTTGCGTAGTGGTACGATGGTATACAAGTTAGTTACATCCCAACCTTCTTTGAGCATATTGACGTGCACAACGATTTCTATTGGGTTGGCCGGATCTTCAACCGTAAGCAATTGCTCAACGACGTCATCCTTTTCTTCACCTTTGGTCTTCGAGTGAACCGTTATGACTTTGTTTTTGTAAACGCCGTCGTAAAAATCATCAGACTCGATTTGTGTCATCAATGCATTGGCATGGCTGGTATCTCTTGCTACCACCAGCATAAACGGTTTCACCAGCCGAACATTGTTTTCCCGAGCGTAAACCTCCAGCTGCACTTTGGTTTCTTCGTGAATAACGATACCGTCGTTTAGTTTCAGCCTGTCCAGCGTTTCTTCGTCGTAGCTGCTGGCATCAAAGTTTTCCCGTGTCGCAACTGACGGTTGTTTGATGAAACCGTCGGTCAGTGCAGATGCCAGCGGGTAGCTGTAAATCGCGTTCTTGAATTTGTCTGCCGTCTTGCCTTTTTCTATCTGTGGCGTGGCAGTGAGTTCGAGACCCAAAATCGGTTTCAGTTCGTTAATCGCCTTGACGCCAGCACTGGCGCGGTATCGGTGCGATTCATCCATCAAAAGCACCAGATCATCCAGTTCTGCCAGATAATCAAAGTAGCTGTCACCGATGTATTCGTTCAGCCTTTTAATTCTCGGTGACTTGCCGCCACGCACCTCCGAGTTGATCTTCGATATATTGAAGATATTGATATGGATCGGCGACTCATCCAGCATATCGCGGGTAATGCCAATAGTATCCGGCCGGTCGTAGCGTACTCCAGCGCCGCTCTCGTAGTTATCACTGGTGATAATGATTGGCGGGCGAGTGGCGAACTCGTGAATGCCCTGAAACACATATTTCGCAGTGCCGGGAGTGAAGTCCGCAATGAGCTTGCGATAAATCGTCAGGTTGGGTGCCAACACAAAGAAGTGCTGCACTCGCTCGGCGCGATGCAGGTAGGCAATGAAGGCGCCCATCAAGCGGGTTTTGCCAACACCGGTTGCCAGTGCAAAGCACAGGGACGGAAATTCCCGTTCGAAGTCTGTTACTGTCGGGAATGCCGCTTTTATGATTTCGAGCTGTTCAGCGGCGTCGTTGCTTTTATCCAGATCAATCAGTTCACAGATTCTGGCCAGTATTTCCAGCGAATCCCGCTGTGGTTGCCGTAGGCTCAGACGGTTAGAGATGGCGTTGACGTGCTGATTCATGATTCGGAATCATCCTGTCCGGATTTGTGTGGCTTTATGCGACTTATAAGAGAATCCGTGTCGGTATCCAGTTCGTCCTGTGAGTCTTGTTGAAGTCGGTGCTGGTGAAACAGGTCGTACTCATCACGCGCTAACTGGCGTGCTACTTCCATGGCTACCTTGCCGGCGTTGTCGAGGATTTCCCGATCATTAAATGCCAGAAATGCATCCAGCTTTTGGCGCCAGTCGGCGGTATAGAGCGGGCTGCGCCGGCGGGCCTGATCTTCGGCGTAGTCCAGATACATCACCACGATCCGGTTCAGTTCGCTCATTTCGCTCTGGCTCAGATAATTTTTGGCGATGCTGACATCACCCTTGCGCACCCGGCCGCCCTCGATTTGAACTATCCGGAATTTCCGGATAGTTGCCGCTGGATCCAGTTCTGCGTCGTCGTAGATATTGATCAGGTGCCCATTGACCGTCTTGACTGACACCTGATACAGCTCTGCCAGCAGCCGCTGAGTGAGCCAGACGGTGCCGTTGTGCAGGCGAAGCTGAATCCGGCCTTGGCCGTCTTCGGTCTGGTAAAACAGCAATTCATCAGTATCATCTGGTGGAGCGCCGGTTACGTCAGGCTTATTCTCATCCGGGCCGCTCACATCGGAACCGCTCATTCCGTTGGCTCGGCATCGTCGAACAGTGATTGCTGGTGGTCTAGCGCTTTGCGCGCCTTGCGTTTGTTCTTTGGCAAATCGTCTTCAATCGCTTGTACCTCGCTAGCAACCGGTTCCGGTGCGGCGGGTAGCGATGCGATTTCAAGGCTGTAGTCGTCTTTGCCCCACTCGCATTTTGACATCACGGCTAGCGGAATTTTCTTTAATGTGAGGTTGGGAAAGTCATCGAGCTTTCGCACCCGGAAAGCGGAGCAGCAAATTAGCAGTGAGCGACTGGGACCTACTTCATCACTTAACTTGACCAGTTGCTCGCGTGTTAATGTTTGAGTGGTGACGTAGATAAAGTCGGATTCGGTAGATTCGCCGTGCATCCAGTAGAAGTCTTTACTTGGAGCGTAGTTAAAGCCTTCGAGCTTGCACATGGCTTCGGTTAGCATTTCTGGGTTGTATTTTTTGTTGATAATCCAGTTGCCGAATTCATCCTCTTGTAGCAAAGATGGCGCTAGGGTGTAGTAGCGGAAGCCTCCGCCTTTATCCCAACTGGTAACGTCTGTTATTCCACCCGGATCGCGCCCGTTGATGACTTTATGTAAACGGGGAAGGATATGAGTATCGCAATGATCGCCCAGCTCTACCATAATCCAGCGACGATTCATTTTTTGAGCGGCTGCGCCCGTAGTGCCAGTGCCAGCGAAACTGTCCAGTACCCAATCACCACGATTACTCGCGATATGGATTATTCTTTCAATCAAGCCTTCAGGTTTGGGAGTAACAAAGAGTCGCTCCTCATCTGGAAGCAACGCTTTTAGGTGTTGTTTAGCAGATTGATTGTGGCCGACTTCATCGTAAAACCAAATTGTCTGTGGCACAACTCCGTCTTTAACGTCGTTGAGAAAACGTTTTAGTGAAGGAACATTGTCTCCGTTTTTTCCCCACCATACTCTATTCTCGTTGTCTAGCACATCAAGCCTATTTTTGCTGATGGACCAATATCTACCCTGTGGTGGCCCTTCAATATGACGACCGGACGGAGTTGTAATAGGGTAAGTCCCTTGGCTGTAATAATTGCGAGCAGACAGGTCGCTGGACTTCCAGGGACCTCTTGGGTCGTCGTCTGGATTTTTGTAGGCTTTATCTTGTTTGTGCGATCTCGGCAATAAATTGCGATTCCAGACGTCGCTATCCCTTGCGTAGCAAACAACATAGTCATGCATGTCGGAAAGAAAACGAGCCGAGCTCTTAGGTGAGTAAACTTT
>CAZYDV010000044.1:0-24989 GCA_964646405.1 uncultured Granulosicoccaceae bacterium
GGTGCTGGCCACTGCCGGCGCGTCCATCGTCGCGGTGGCGCGGCGGCGAGCTGAACTGGATTCGCTGTGTGCCGCTATTGCTGCGGATGGCGGCAGTTGCACGGCTATTGAGTCGGATCTGTTGCAGGCCGATTGCGATGCATTGGCCGCCAAGGCGTGTGCGGCATACGGTCGCGTCGACATCCTCTGTAACACCGCGGGCATTAATCTGCGTGAGCCGGCGGCCGAGATCAGCCGCGAAAGTTGGGAGAAAACCCTGTGGTTGAATCTTAGCGTGCCGTTTTTTCTGGCCCGTGCACTCGAGCCTCAAATGCGTGACCTGGGTGGCGGGCGGGTGATCAACATTGCGTCTTTGCAGTCTGAGCGCGCCTTTGCCAACAGCATGGCCTATGGAGCCAGCAAGGGCGGTGTGGCGCAACTGACGCGCGCAATGGCGGAGAGCTGGTCGGCCCATGGTATTGGCTGCAATGCGATCGCCCCCGGGTTTTTTCCCACCGAATTGACCGCTGCCGTATTTGCCAATGATGAGATAAGCGACAGGAATGCAAAGCAGACCGCGATCGGTCGAAACGGCCAATTGCAGGATCTGGACGGCATCACCGTGTTTCTGGCCAGTGACGCCTCCAGTTACATTACTGGTCAGGTGATCTACGTCGATGGCGGATTTACCGCAAAATAGCGCCCACCGTCAACGTGCAGCAACAGGGGAGAAGCCAGATGGCGTCCGATCAAACAAAGCAATTTGTGCCGTTGGTGGACTTCAATCGTTGCGAAGCCAAGGCCGATTGCGTGGCCGTGTGTCCGTGCGATGTTTTCGAGATTCGGCCGATCGAATCTGCACACAAGGCGGGTCTGTCACTGCGCGGTCGCATCAAAACGTTTTTTCACGGGTCACAAAAAGCCTACACCCCGAATGCGATCAACTGTCATGCCTGCAACCTCTGTGTCCAGGCCTGTCCGGAGAACGCGATTCAACTGGTGCCGCGTTAACGCTTCATGAAACCTCGTTTTTCGAGGAACGCCTTCATGTGGGGTCTGGCCTCCCGGGTGGCCAGCACTGACATCTGCTCGCTCCATCCGGAGATCTTCTGGTTGCTGCTGCGCGACTGATAATAGGCGCTCATCTGTTCGTCGTATTGTTGTATCAGCTCTCGGTCGGCCTCGTTGTCGTAGTGTTCTTCCTTTAACACGACGCTCACGGGCAGGCGCGGTTTGCACTCGGTATCCTGATCCGGATAACCCAGACACAGGCCGAATACCGGATAGACGTGGTCCGGCAATTTGAGCCATTCGCAAACCGTTTGCGGATCATTGCGCAGTGCGCCGATGTAACAAATGCCAAGGCCAGCTGATTGAGCTGCGACAACCGCATTTTGTGCCATCAGTGCGACGTCGACGGTGGCGATGATGAATTGCTCGGTGAAGCCGCCACTCATGGTTTTGTCGTGCATGGAGCAGCACAGTTCAGCGCGCTGTAAGTCGGCGCAGAATACGCAGAAAATCGGTGCATTCTCAACATATGCCTGGCCACCGGCAACCTGCGCCAGGGCCGCTCTGGTGTCTGCGTTGCGCACGCGTATGACTGTGCAGGCCTGAAAAAAACTTGAGCTTGCTGCACATTGGGCAGCGTGGATAATTTGCTCGAACAGCTCGTCGCTGACGGGCTCGTCCCGGAAGCGGCGAATGGATCGGTGGGCCAGCAATTGGTCAATGACCGGATTCATGGCGAAGGAGCCTCGAATTAATGATCCGGTATTATCCAGCAAGGTCTAAGGCTGCGCCAAGTGGGCGCGCCGCTTCCTTACCGTGCGCAACCCGCCAAACCGCAATTTACCGTGCTTTGCATTTGCCGAGTTTAGGTTTATCGCCGTGGCGCAAGGTTTTGGCAGAAGGTAGAATTCAAGTCACGTAACTAACGGGTGATCGCAATGCGCTGGCAACAGGGGCGAAAAAGCAGAAATATTGAGGACCGGCGTGGCGGTCGCGGAGGGCGGCGGCGTACCGGTGGCGCCAAAATGGGTGGCCTGATGACGGTGGGCCTGATGGTTGCCGGGCTGGTATTCGGGTTCAACCCGAGCAATCTCATCAATCTGACCAACTCGCTCGGCGGTGGTGGCGGTTCCGGGGGCGGTTTAAGCCTGCCCGGCGGCGGTGGCGGTGGTGTCGAGTACGATGCCAGTGCGGCGAAGAACGATGAGGACGCGCAGTTTGTCTCGGCAGTTCTGGGCTACACCGAAGATACCTGGACCGAGATATTTAAAGGGTATGGCGCCCGCTATCAGCCACCCAAACTGGTGATGTTCGAGAATTCCGTGCGCTCGGCCTGCGGCACCCAGAGCTCAGCCGCCGGCCCGTTCTACTGCCCGGGCGACAACCAGGTCTATATTGATCTGGCCTTTTTTCGCGAGTTGAAGAAGATGGGCGCGCCGGGAGATTTCGCGCGTGCCTATGTGATTGGCCACGAGGTCGCCCACCATATTCAGAACCTGCAGGGGATTTCGATGAAGGTGCAGCGCCAGCAGCGGCAGGTGCCCAAAACGCAGGCCAATCGCCTGTCAGTGCTGACCGAACTGCAGGCCGATTGCTACGCCGGCATCTGGGTCCATCACACGCAGAAACGCACCCAGTTCCTCGAAGTCGGTGACCTCGAAGAGGGGCTGAACGCGGCGGCGCAGATTGGCGATGATGTCTTGCTGCGCAAGGCTGGCCACACCCCGCACGAGAGCATGTACACGCACGGCTCCGCGGCTCAGCGCCAGGAGTGGTTTACCAAAGGCATGCAGTTTGGCGACATGCGCAAATGCGATACCTTTGGCATCGCCGGGGTGCAGTTTTAGGCGCTTTCTAGCTCGCCGGTGGTTCACCACCGGTGGTGGCGCGGGCGCCCAGGTTGTCCGGTCCAAAGGAGCGTGGCAACAACTCGCCCAGCGTGATGGTCAGTCTTAGGGCGCGCTCATCGCAGATGAGTACCGGTGTGTCGTCGGTTGCGAACTCACGCAGTCGCTGACGGCAACCGCCGCATGGTGTCGTCAGCGCCTCGCCAATACCGGCCACTGCCACCGCGGTGATGTTTCGATGCCCGGCCAGCGCCATCGCACTGATGGCGCTCGCCTCGGCGCAGCAACCCAGCGGGTAGGCCGCATTTTCAACATTGCAGCCGGCGAATATGTCGCCACTGTCTGTGCAAATTGCGGCACCTACTTGGAATCCGGAGTAGGGCGCATAGGCGCGCTGCAGGGCTTGTTGAGCGGCCTTGATCAATTTCTCTGACAATTGTCTATGCTCCAGTTGCCGGGGCATCGTAACGTCGTTTGGCCTTGCATGCGTAGCGTGGGTCGTCACGTGCGCGTCACCGGGGCGTTGTTAGCCTGATGTGCCAGGGCACAGCCGAAGCGGGATTTCTGCATGAAAACAACGAGACTGCATTCACGGCTGGTGCGCGTGTTCCTGCTCCACGTCGCGGTGATCAGCATCACGGTAGTGGCCGGCATCAGTGCGGCAGCCTTTGTGGTGGAGAAAGTCCTGGTCAACCGGGCGCTGTCCAGTGAGGCCGCGTACTTTTGGCAGCAACGTGCCCGGAACCCGGCTTTTGCACTGCCCAATACACTAAATCTGCAATCTTATTTCGACTCCGGCGACGGTAGCCAGATACCCCCGGGGTTTGCCTCGCTGGTGCCTGGACAGCAGCGCGTAGACATGGGGGATCGAACGCCAATTGTGCATGTGTCGAGCAATGGCACCGATACGCTGTATCTGATCTTTCGCGAAAAACAGGTGCAGAGCCTGGCGCTGTTGTTCGGCGTACTGCCGCTGATTCTGGTGTTGCTGGTGCTGTATGCGTTGTCTTACTACACGTTTTTGCAATCGAAAAAAGCGGTGTCACCGATTGTCTCGCTCGCCAACCGGATTGAATCATTCGATATCACGCGAAACGATTCGGCTCAGTTGCCTGTGGCTGATATTTCCACCGGATCCGATACCGAAGTCGATCTGCTGGTTGAGGCATTCCAGCATCTGTCTGAGCGCATGCAGGCGCTGATTGAGCGGGAGCGCAATTTTACTCGCTACGCAAGCCACGAATTGCGCACGCCGCTGGCGGTTATCAAGGGATCGATATCGAGTCTGGAACTGGCAACCCTTGATCGAATACCGCAGCGGGCGCTGGATCGGATAAAACGCACATCAGCCGAAATGGAGTCTCTGCTGGATACCCTTTTGGTGCTGGCGCGAGAAGAGAGTGTCAGGGGCACGGGTGAGTCCGTGATCGTCAACGACCTGGTGTCTCTGCTGGTCGAACAAACGGAGGCAGTGGCCGGAAAACCGAATGTAGATATCCGGATTCAGAGCAATGCGCTGCTCAGTGTACAGGCACCCGAACGCATTCTTTCCATGGTGCTGGGTAATATCATTCGCAATGCGCTGGTCTACACCGAGAGCGGTGAGATCGTCGTCGGCATTGATGTTGGCAGGGTTTCGGTCAGCGATACCGGCAGAGGCATCGAGTCGAGTCATCTGGCCCGAATCTTCGAGCCGTTCTTTCGCGAAAATGACAATGAAGGCGGTGGTTATGGTCTGGGGCTCGCGATCGTCAAACGCATTTGTGATGATCTTGACTGGAAGATCTCACTCGACAGCGAAGTCGGTATCGGCACTCGCTTTACGGTGGACTTCGGTCAGGCCAGCACGGCTAAGACAGAATTATTGCAAAGCGCCTGATCACAGTTGATTAAGACTCCTCTGATATTCGAAACCCCGCGCCCTGTACGGTACGGATAAGCGTGCTGTCGAATGGTTTTTCAACTGCTTTGCGCAGTTTGTACATGTGGCTTCGTATGGTGTCGCTGTCCGGCGGCAAGTCGCCCCAGAGTTCGTTTTCGATTTCTTCGCGCGACACCACATTGGGTGACTCGCGCATCAGGATTTTCAGAATTCGATAACAAGTGGGCGACAAATGGACTAGCTGGTTGTTGCGCCGAACTTCCATTTTGCCTGAGTCGAGGGTGAGATCGCCAACACTGAGCATTTCCGATGAATGCTCGCCGCGGTTGCGTCTGATTTGTGCGATTAAACGAGCGACAAGTTCCGGCAGATCGAAGGGTTTGACGAGATAGTCATCGGCTCCATGTTGAAAACCGGTGAGCTTGTCGTTCAATTCGTCGCGGGCGGTCAGCATCAGTATTGGCACAGTGATACCTTTTTCCTGACGCAGCTTTTTGCAGATCTCGAAACCGTCGGCACCGGGGAGCATGACATCCAGAATAATGGCGTCGAATGGCTGACTGCTGGCCAGGTACAAACCGGTGATACCGTCTGCTGCGTAGTCGACAACAAAACCCGACACCTCCAGAAAATCGACAATGGTTTCAGCCATGTTCTGGTGATCTTCGACCAGCAGAACCTTGGCGTTTTGAATGCTCAGTGTGTTGTCGCGGGTTGTCATTCGACGGTCCTATCTCTCTTTGGTAAACGGTACCCCGATCGCTTTGGGTGCCACCGCCCGGCCGATGAATCCAGCCAGCAGTACCACCGTGAGTATGTAGGGCAGCGCCTGAATCAGTTGTACCGGCACTTCGCCGATGACGGGCAGCTCAATGCCCTGCAAGCGAATCGCAACGGCATCCAGAAATCCGAACATCAGGCAGGCGATCATTGCGGGTAGTGGTCGCCATTTGCCGAATATCATGGCAGCCAGTGCGATGTATCCCTGACCCGCTGTCATCTCGCGCGCAAATGCGGCGTTTTGTGCGATGGCCAGATAACAACCGGCAATACCACACAGCGCACCGCAGATCAGTACCGCGCTGTAGCGCAGTCGCGCCACCGAAATACCTGCGGTATCGACTGCCAGCGGGTTTTCACCCACCGCCCGCAATCGCAAACCGAACCGAGTGCGATAAACGATCCACCATGTTAACGGGACAATAATCAACGCCGCGTATACGAGCAGATTGTGGCCGCTGATGACATCGCGATAGATCGGGCCGATGATCGGAATGGCACCGAGCGTATCGGCCAGTGGCAACTGCATCGGCATAAAGCGAGCCTCGGACGGCAAGGCGGGCGTCTGGCCGCCCTGCCGAAACCAGGCGATGCCGAGGACGATGGTGAGACCGGACGCCAGGACATTGATCGCCAGGCCGCTGACCACTTGATTGCCACGGTGGGTGACGCAGGCGAAAGCGTGAATCAGTGCCATCGCGACCCCGACTCCCATCGCAGCCAGCAACGCGATCCATGCCGAGCCGGTAATGGCGGCCAGCGTGCCGGCAGCGAACGCGGCGGACAGCATTTTGCCTTCCAGGCCGATATCGATCACGCCGGATCGCTCGGAAAAAAGTCCTGCCATCGCGCACAGAATCAGCGGGGTGGATACCCGCAAGGTAGCATCGAGTGTAGCCAGGATAGTGCGCAGTAATTCGTCGTTGAGCCATTCCATCAATCAGGACTCAGCGGCGGGTGAGTTGATCGCCGACGGGCGAAGCATAATGTAAATGCGCACCACCCAGGGACGCAACATCAGAGCCAGTGCGCCAGAGAATAGAATGATCAGACCCTGAATTGCGACCACCATTTCCCGAGTGATTTTGGGCAGTTCGAACGCGAGCTCCGCACCACCCTGGTACAGGATGCCGAACAGCAGGCTGGCGAGCACGATGCCGACCGGGTGGTTGCGCCCCATCAGTGATACGGCGATGCCGGTGAAGCCGTATCCGGCGGTGAAATTCAGCAGCAACCGATGATGCACGCCCATGATTTCATTGACGGCTACCAGGCCTGCCAGTGCACCGGACAGACACATTGCGGTGATGATGATGCGCTTGGGTTTGATGCCGGCATAGACTGCCGCGGGCTCACTTTGGCCGGCGGTGCGCAGCGCGTAGCCCCAGCGGGTTTTCCAGATGTAGATCCAGGTGAGAAAGCAACACACCAGCGCCAGGAAAAACGAGATGTTCAACGGCGTGCGCGTCACCTGAATGCCGAATACTGCGAGAAATTCGTGCATGAACGGCAGCCAGGCAGCGGGGGCGAATTCGCGCGTCTCCGGCGACATGCTGCCCGGCTGGATCAACACATTGACCAGCAGATAGACCATCAGCGATGCGGCAATGAAATTGAACATGATCGTGGTGATCACGATGTGGCTGCCGCGATAGGCCTGCAACCACGCGGGAATCAGCGCCCACAATGAGCCAAACAGCAGGGCGGCGAGAATACCGATCGGCAGCAACAGCAGTGCAGGCAGGTAGGGATCGAGCAACAGAAATGTCAGGCCAATACCGAGCCCTGCGATATAGGCCTGCCCCTCACCACCAATGTTGAAAAGGTTCGCGTGAAAGGCCACCGCGACGGCAAGCCCGGTGAAAATGAAATTGGTGGTGTAGTAGAGCGTGTAACCGATTGCCTCGTCGTAGCCAAACGCACCTTTTAGCATGATGCCGACAGCTTCGATCGGGTTTTCACCGATGGCCAGAATGATCAGGCCGGCACAAAAAAGGGCCAGGATGATATTCAGTAGCGGAATGACGATGATTTCCAGCCAATCGGGCAGATCGATCGTGCTGGTATTCATGCCACGTCATCCATCGCGTTTGCCATCATCAGGCCGAGTGTGGTCTTGGTGGCATCGGCTCCGCTGACTTCACCGACAATCCTGCCGTCGAACATCACCACAATGCGATCGCTTAAGGCCATGATTTCGTCGAGCTCGACGGAGACCATCAAAACCGCGCAGCCGTTGTCGCGCATCTCGATGAGTTTTTCGTGTATCAGTTCGATCGCACCGATATCCACGCCACGGGTCGGCTGGCCGACCAGCAACACACTGGGTGCCTTTTCCAGTTCGCGTGCAAGGATCAGTTTTTGCTGATTGCCGCCGGAAAAGCTGGCCGACTTAAGCGTTGGATCCGGTGGCCTGACATCGAAGGCTTTCATCAGTCGCTTACAGGTTTCACGAACCAGTTTCAGGTTCAACAACACGCGCCAGTTGAATTTTTCCTGTGTGTGGTAGCCGAGTAATGCACTCTCTGCCGCACTGAAAGATTTGATCAAACCCAGGCGAAGGCGATCTTCGGGTACGTGGTGCAGACCAGCCTTTCGCATCTGCGCCGGATCCATGGGTTGTTCGGCGGTCACCTCGCGACCGTTGACGACCAGATGACCGGACGAGGGTGCAACAATGCCGGATAAAACTTCCAGCAGGGCGCTTTGTCCATTGCCGGCCACGCCCGCAACACCAACAATCTCACCGTGGCGAATCTGCAGGTTGATGTTGTCCAGTAGTGGCAGGCCGTGAGCGTTGTGTAGACTGACGCCATGCACCGACAGCCCGATGCTGGCGTCGCCCGGGTCGACTTTGGCGAAGTGCTGGCTTTGCAGTTTGCGACCGACCATCAACTCGGCCAATGCCTCCATGCTGGTATCGGCAGTGCGCTGCGTACTGACCATGGTGCCCAGCCGCAACACGGAGACGTTGTCGGTCACGTCCATGATTTCGCGCAGTTTGTGGGTGATCAGAATTACTGTGACCCCTTTGTCGCGCAGGGTGCGCAGCACGCGAAAAAGTTGATCGGCCTCTTGTGGCGTCAGCACGCCGGTGGGCTCGTCGAGGATCAGGATTTCGGCGTTGCGATACAGCGCCTTTAGAATTTCTGTGCGCTGTTGCTGACCGACCGGTAGTTGTCCGGTTGGCTGGTCGAGTGGCACCGACAGCTGATACTCATCGGCCAGATGTTGCAGTGTTTCACGGGCGTTGCTGATTCCATCTTTCAGCAAAGCGCCTTGTTCGGCACCGAGAATGACATTCTCCAGCACCGAGAAAGTTTCTACCAGCATGAAGTGCTGATGCACCATGCCAATGCCCGCATCGATCGCATCGTGCGAACTGTGAATTTTGACCGGTGAACCATCGATCAGAATGGTGCCGCTGTCGGCTTGATAGAAGCCGTACAGGATACTCATCAGGGTAGATTTGCCGGCGCCGTTCTCACCCACGATACCGTGAATGGTGCCGCGCTGTACTACCAGATCGATGTCCTGATTCGCGCGAACGTTGCCAAAGCGTTTGGAGATACCTCGCAATTCGATTGCGATCGGGGGAGTGGAACCTCCCCCGTTATCAGGCAAGTCTGTCACCGTTTTACGTCGGGTGTGATCAGTAGGTGCAGTTGTTATCGGTGGTGTAGTCGTGGACTGCGATGTCACCGGCGACGATTTGTCTGGCGACATCTTCAACGGCAGATTTCATGTCGGCGCTGATCAACGCTTCGTTGTTCTCGTCGAGCGCCCAGCCAACGCCTTCCTCGGCCAGCCCCAGTACTTGCACACCTGCCTGCCAGCTATCGTCCATGGCCTGTTTGAACGCATTATAGGCCGCGACATCAACGCGCTTGAGCATGGAGGTCAGCATGGTGCCCGGATGCAGATAGTTCTGGTTGGAGTCGACGCCGATAGCAAGTTTGCCAGCGTCTTTGGCCGCCTGATAGACGCCGACACCGGTGCCGCCTGCGGCGGCGTAGATGACATCGACCCCACGGTCGAACTGGCCGATGCTCAGTTCGCTGCCACGGCCCGGATCATTCCATGCAGCCGGCGTGGTGCCAGTCATGTTTTGAATCACTTCGGCGTCGCCATTCACGTGCTTGGCACCTTGCTCATAGCCACAGGCAAAGCGGCGAATCAGCGGGATGTCCATGCCACCGACAAAACCGACTTTTCCGCTGGTTGAGGCCATGGCGGCCAGCACGCCTACCAGGAATGAGCCTTCGTGCTCCTTGAACACGACAGACTGGACATTGGGCAGATCGACAACCGCATCTATAATGGTGAACTTGGTATCCGGAAACTCTTTGGCCACTTTTTCCAGTGCCGGCGCCTGTGCGAAACCAACACCCAGAACCGGGTTGGCGCCACGCTGTGCCATGCGCCGAAGTGCCTGCTCACGCTGCGTCTCGTTGGTGACTTCAAATTCGCGATAGGCGATGCCGGTTTCGGTCTTGAAGCGCTCGACGCCGTCATAAACCCCCTGGTTGAACGATTTGTCAAATTTGCCGCCCATATCGAAGACGACGGCCGGCTGTACGTCTGCTGCGTGTGCTGTCGCTGCGGTCAGCAGCAGGGCTAGCGTGCCGAGTAATTTCATGAAAGTTCCTCATGTGCTTGAGAAAGGAAATCGGATGGTTGTCTGTGGTCGCCGAAGGGCCAGTCACGTCGGCATAGCATGTGACATTACCGTAGTGAGATCAAGCCGCGCGTTGATGCTGAATGTTCTGCCAGTGACGTTTACCGGACCCTTTTTGTGAACGCGCGGACGCCGGTGAGTCCGTCGGCTCGCGTCGCCGTTTCGTTTGCCGCGTTGTTTTGGATCATCTGTCTGTCAATGACCTTTTTCCCGGCCTGGCTGGCGGACATTGGGCTCAACACGGCACAGGTTGGCGTGGTGCTGGCGGTGGCGGCCTGGCTGAAAGTGCCCGTGACTTTGCTGGCGGGGTCCGTGGCCGATCAGTGGGGGCGTCGCAAGCGGGTATTGCTGCTGGTGGCCGGACTGCTGGCTGCCGGGATGCCGCTGTTACTGATCACGCAGGATTTTGTGCTGATCTGTATTTTGTGGGCGATGCTCGGCGCCTTATTGTCTACTTGCGTGCCGCTGACCGACAGCATTGGCGTGGCAACGGTGCACGTCGATGCCCACGCCAACTATGGCCGAATGCGGCTGTGGGGATCGGTGTCTTTTTTGTTGTGCAGCCTTGCCGGTGGCTGGCTGATCAGGGCCGGGCCGGCCGAAACTGCCGTCTGGCTGATGATTGCCGGAGCAGTGCTAATGCTGCTGGCCTGCCTGTGGCTGCCCGATCATCGTATCCAGTCGTCGGGCCGGGGTGGCTTCGCAGCGGTCAGGGCTTTGCTTAAGTTGCCGGGGTTTATCGTGACTCTGCTTGTCGCCGCCACCCTGATGGCCAGCCATGCGGCGCTCTACAGTATGGCGACACTGCACTGGCTGTCGCTGGGTCACTCGCTGCCGGTGATCGGTGCGCTGTGGTCGATCGGCGTGGTTGCTGAAATCCTGGTGTTCTACTTTGCACCACAATTGAATCGTCGGTTTAGTCCCTGGTCGTTGATGCTGATTGCCGCTGCGGTAGGTGTGATCCGCTGGAGTACGACAGCCTTTGTTAGCAGCCTTGTGATGCTGTTTGCGGTGCAGTTGCTGCACTCAGTGACGTTTACCTTCAATCAGCTCGCGCTGATGTCCTACATTCAAAACGAGGTGCCGGCGCGTTATACCGCCAGTGCCCAGACCATCTACGATAGCTGCGCGATTGGATTGGTCTTCGGCCTGGCGCTGTTTGTCAGCGGCTGGGTTTCGAGCTTCGGTATTCACTGGTCGTTTCTGGTGATGGCGGCAATGTCTGCCGGTGCCGGAATCGTGGCATTGCAACAGTGCTGGCGGCGGGCGAATGCGATTGTGGGTTGATTGGTCCGATCGCGGGATTGTTCAGACTCGGTCGAAAATCGATCCCGCGCTGGGCGTCGACAGCCGATGGTAGATTCGGGTGGCCGAGGCGTCGGTCAGACCGGCAATATAGTCACAGATGGTTCGATGAGGATTGCCGGATTCCTGCGTTTCGCGATAAACCGTCGCTGGCAGTAAGCGCTTCTGGTTGTGCAGATAGGCCTGAAAGATCTTCAGAATCACTTGTTGACCCTTGTACTGCAGCGCCTGCAGTTCCGGACGCAGTATGACCTCGTCCATGACAAACCGTTTCAACAGGGCCAGGGTCTGCCTGGCCTCGGGTTGCAGTTGCCCCTGTAACCGCAACAGCGGATGTTCGAAGGTGTTGTTCTCAGCCAACGCCACGCTATTGATGAACCAGCCGACAAGGCGACTGATGGCGCGCTTGCGGCGGCGGTGATCGTCGCTGAACAGGCTGTCAGAATAGAAATCCGGGTCCTGGCTGACAGGATTGCCGTCGATCTGTGCCAGCGGCCCAAGAAAGCCACGCTGCCATTGCTCGGGTGAGATCAGTTTGAGCGCGACGGCATCTTCCAGATCATGTACGCCGTAGGCGATGTCGTCCGCCAGTTCCATGATCGACGTGTCGAAAGATTTGTAGCGGGTTTTGTGGTGTCCGCTTTCTTTGTCGAGTGTGTGGGTGAAATGGTTGCGATCACTGTCATTAAACGGGGCGAGTGTCCATTCGAGCACCTCGCGTTCATCGATGAACAGGCCTTTGGGTGGATGCCAGCGATCGATGTTGAGCTCGGTTTCTCCGTCGGCTGCCGGCGCATAGTTCGCAAGCTCGGTACAGAATCCCGGATATTTGATAATGCCGAGCGTGGTGCGGCGGGTCAGGTCGAGGCCATCGTTTTCAGAGTATTCGCCTAATCGGGCGAGAATGCGCAGCGTCTGGCCATTCGCCTCAAAGCAGCCGTGGTCGCGCATCATGTAGTTGAGTGCCACTTCGCCGCCATGGCCAAATGGCGAGTGACCTATATCGTGGGCCAGGCAAATGGCGTCCATCAGGCCCAGTGGCGCGAGCCACTCGCGTTGTTCTTCGCTTGCGCTACCGCCGCGCAGACTCTCGCAAATTCCGGATCCGATCTGCGCGACCTCCAGCGAATGGGTCAGCCGGGTGCGGTAGAAGTCACTTTCTCCAAGACCCAACACCTGGGTTTTGGATTGCAGTGCGCGGAACCACGCGCTGTGAATCACACGGGCGCGGTCGCGTTGATAGTGGCTGTCGAGACTGCCGGCATTGAAGCGGGTGCGCGTGGAAGTCTTGGTCTGCGAACGCCGCGCGATCCACTCTTGCAAGTTGGGAGATCCGATTATGAGAGAATGCAACGCAAAGCTTACTGTAGCGACGACGGCGCCGGGCGCTGTTCGCGGGATTGTAAGACTAGTTCAGTCGCTTGGCTGTGGCGGGGCTCCGGGTTGCAGTGATTGCTTGCCGGAACGCAGGTCCTGCGCGCCGTTGCCGGCATCCAGCACCCAGTGAACCGCATCGACAAGATCGTACACCGCGCAGCCTGTGTGTTCGCGCAGGGCTGATTTATAGGGCGCCATGTTGGTGCATTCCAGCACCAGTGCGGATACGGGGTGGACCGACAGCAAACGATCGGCGCAGGCCAGGACCTCCGTCTGGGCTCGAGTCTGATCCAGATCCTGGGAATCGCTGCTGATGCAGATCCGCAGACTGTCTTCAGGCAGCAGGCCCTCGATCACCAGATTGGCATCGGTGTGCTGTGGCAGGTGACGTTGACTCAGTGCCGCGGCATTGAAGGTGAGTATGCCGATCCGTGCGCTGTGGCCATAAAGGTTGCGCAGCAGCGGCAGCAACGCCAGCGACGACGAGATGACAGGTACCCGCAGGGCGTTTGCCAGCCGAGCCTGGATCACCGACAAAAATCCGCACGAGGTGGTGACAAGACTCGCCCCTTCGCGCTGCAACCGGAGTGCGTGTGATTCGAAGGTGGCCGCCAGAGGCTCTGGCAGCTCTGAAGCGGTGACGATATTGGCGGGTATCGCAGCGTCGACGGTTTGGTATCGGGTTGGGTAGCGAAAGCTGTCGGCGTTGCCAATGTCACCGGGCAGTCGGGGAAACGATGTGTTCAACATCAGCACGCCGATAGTCTTGTGAGTCATAAACGAAAAACGGGAGCTTGCGCTCCCGTTCTCTACACGTTAGTGGTTAACGCGAATTTTACTTCAATCGGTAGGTGAAACCGGTAGAGAAATCCAGTGATGGATCATCCATATCGCCACCGTTGTCGGACTGAGTTGCGGTCAGTCGGGCGTTGAAGTTCAGCCGGTTGGTGAGGAAATAATTGTAGCTTGACACCAGGGTGTGATTGGTCGAGCTGACGTCTATGCCGTCACCGTTCTCACCGTCGATGTAACTGACGTTCCAGCTATTGATCCAGTCGATTCGATCAGACAGCTCGTGTGTGTAGCTCATCTCGTTGTTGATGACCGTGACAGTGTTGTCGCCAAAAACCGGCTCGAAGCTGAGCAGGTTGATGAACTGACCCTTGTAGCCGTATGGCTTGGCATACTCCCAAGACAGCAGCAATCGAGGGTCGTTGTCAGACAGTCCGGACAGATCGCTGGCCTGGAAACCAGCACCGGCGCGCACTACCCAACCGTGTCGGCGGACACTGATCGGCTCGTCTTCCAGTACCTCATCCATGGTCAAGGCACCGAGCGCGCCGAGTTTGCCGTCTGTGAACGCCCCACTTCGGGCCAGCGCCGCTTCGATTGCCGCGTAGTACTGACGACGATATTCGTCCGCGCCGTAGCGACTGATGAATTCATCTTCGCGATCGACGATTTCGGCGGCTTCGATCATGACGGCGTCCGGGATGGGTCCGGAGAAAACACCCTCTTCATTGAGTTCTTCGACGATGCGAATCACTTTGGCCAGTGGGGTGGCGTTGTAGACGCGGCCATAGCCCAGACCCAGCGTGAGTGAGATGTCGTCATCTTCGCTGCTTTCGCGGGTTTCGTA
Organism: uncultured Granulosicoccaceae bacterium; assembly: GCA_964646405.1. GTDB lineage: Bacteria > Pseudomonadota > Gammaproteobacteria > Granulosicoccales > Granulosicoccaceae > CAKZSB01. The sequence goes on from CAZYDV010000044.1 coordinate 14,499, forward strand.
CTCTCCCTGGCCGAACCAGAACGCCTTGGGATAGGCAGACTGATGGAAGTAGGTGTCAATGGTTCCACGTGCGCTGACGCCATAGTCCGAGCTGGTGTCATCAATGGGATTGCCTTCTGCGTCGACAGGGTTTTCAGCGGCGCTTCGCGCACCGGTTGCAAATCCGGCCACTCGGTAGTTCCACGAGCGCGGCAGCGTGCTGAAAGTTTTGTCGTAATCAGCAGAAAGCGAGTAGTTGTATGCTACCTGCTCGTTGGCAGGTGTATCTGAGGCAGAGAAGTTGCCGTCCAGAAACGCCTCGTCGTAGGAGCTGTTGGCAATCAGGTAATCGCTTAGTTGCACCGCTTGCGCGCTGCCTGATGCGGCCGCAAGTGCGGTCGCAATAATGCTGAGAGGGAGTACAGGCTTCATTCGGAGTTCTCCGGCTTTACTGGGGGAATGGTTCAATTACAACAATCGTTGTGTTTTTTATGCAACTGAACTATACCCGACAGATCAAGCGTTGTAGAAGCGCTCTCGTTACCTGCAGGTCACATTGATACAGTGTTTCACGATTGACCGAGCCAATACATTGCTCGATCCGGGCAACATGATTCTGCCGCCCGGATTTTGATTTGTTGGCAAAAAGCTACAGTGTAAACGTTGCTCAGGCCCCTGTTCCGACAGAAATGTGCTTCTAAAGCAACAAGTGCGCTGTGCCATCGACAGGCTGGAGCGTCTTAAAAGATATACAGGACCGAGAAAACCAGCAACGCACCAACCACAAACAACACCATCGTCGCCAATTCGACCGAGCGTGAATAGGGTGCGCCGGGCCCGAGCAATCGATTGCAGGCGCTGGTGGTGCCGAGCGCAACCTGAGCGACTGAGTTTTGAATGCCGCCGTTGATCCGGCTTACCCAGTGGTTGATGGGGGCCAGTGCCGCTGGTGCCACGCGGCGATAAATCCAGTCGGTATCGAGATTGACGGATTTAAGCTCCGGCGGATAAATTTTCCACAGCATCATCACGGTGAATGCGAGTGCGGAGTACATCAGCAACTGGAGTTGCGTGATGACATGCGCGACCGTATAGGGTACGTAGTCGACCGGGTAGGGCAGGATGGCATAGAGCGCACCCGGGAAAACGCCAATACCGATACACAGTGCAGCGGTAATGCCCATGGCAACGCGCATACTCATCGGCGCCTCTTCGCATCTGATACCACTGTCGTGTGCGAAGAACGCGAAATATGGAATCTTGATCCCCGAGTGGTGGAACACGCCGGCTGAAGCAAAAATCAACATCAGCCAGACCAGTGTCAGATGCTCGCCGGCAACGGCCGATACGATCATCGATTTGGATACAAATCCGCTGAATAGCGGGAATGCTGAAATCGACGCTGCGCCGATAATGCAACAGACGGTGGTGAACGGCATCGACTTGTACAGACCCCCCAACTCTGACCCCTTACAGGTGCCGGTGCGCAGAAGCACCGCGCCCATACTCATGAACAGCAGGGCCTTATAGAGGATGTGGCAGAACGCGTGTGCAGCCGCACCGTTGAGCGCGAGTGGGGTGCCGATCCCAACCGCGACGACCATGAAGCCGAGCTGGTTGTTCAGACTGTAGGCGAGCACGCGGCGCAAATCGTTTTCGATGACCGCGTAAAAAATAGGGAACGCGGTCATGATGGCCCCGATCCAGATCAGCATGTCGGTTCCGGCATAACCGCGCGCCAGTGCATAGACGGCGAGCTTGGTGGTAAATGCAGATAGCAATACCGTGCCGCTGGCGGTGGCTTCGGGGTAGCTATCCTGCAGCCAGTTGTGCAGAAACGGGAAGGCGCACTTGATGCCGAAAGCCAGAAAGATAAGCTTGCCGCCGATGGTGGTAAGGTCCATCTCGTTGAACGACAGAGAGCTTGTCTGGCTGTAGTGGAAGGCCAGACCGGACAGCAATATCACCCCGGATCCCACTTGTATTAACAGGTACCGCATGCCTGCTTTATAAGCGGATTCGGTACGGCGAGCCCAGATCAGAAATACCGATGAGGCAGCGGTGAGTTCCCAATAGACAAACAGCGTCAGCAGGTCGCCGGCGAGCGCGGCACCAATCGCTGCACCGGCGTAAACCAAGCCTGCGGTGGGGTGGATGGGGTCATCGTCATGGATCGCGTATATGACACCCAGCACGGCGGCGATATGAAAAATCAGCGCGAACACAAAGCTCAGGCCGTCCAGTCGGAAGGTATCGAGCGTCATGCCATACAAGGCGACTTCGGCAAATGAACCGAAGGGGTGCATTGCCAGCTGCAGCATCGACACCAGTGGCAGTGCGATCACATAGACCCGGCGCCATGGCTGCGGAAATAATGGAACCAGCAGCGCCCCAAAGATGAGGATCAGTGCTGGATTGAGTCCCTCAATCATAGTAGTCCTCGTCGCGCATCAGCCATACCCGCATGACTTTGGCCGCCAGTACCAGCAACACACACATGATGAATCCGTAGAACGCATAAAAACCAAATAACTTCTCTACCGCGAAATGCGCATGCTTGTGGTAGAAAAAATCGGCAATCATCAACAATCCGCACACCGCGCACAAAGCGGCAATGATCTTCTTGACGTTGGCGGGTTTGTCGAACCAGGTGTTCTCGTCTTTTTGTTCTTGCACGGTTCGGTTCTCAGGTTCAGGCCTTGGGGAACAGCAAAAGCAGGTAGTCGTAAATTGCGCCACCGAATGCAAACAGCGCGACGCAACCGGTCGCTGTTACACACAGAGGCACAACGCAATTTAGTGGTGCTTCCTGAATGGTGTTTGTCGTGGCGTGTGCGGCGTCGTCGGCGGGCAGGGGGCGAAAGAACCCGCGACCGACGATGGGCAGCAGGTAGGCAATGTTCAAAAGCGAGGATAGCAGCAGTAGGCCGATCAATACCCATTGTCCGGCATCGGCAGATCCCATCAACAGAAACCATTTACTCCAGGCGCCACCCATCGGCGGCAGGCCGATAATGCTCAGCGACCCAATGAAAAAAGCCGCGAACGTGAATGGCATCTTGTGGCCCAGCCCGTCGAGTTGACTGATCTCGGTTTTATGTGTGGCCACATAGATTGCGCCGGCGCAGAAGAAGAGTGTGATCTTGCCCATCGCGTGCATGGCAATTTGCATGGTCGCACCGATGATACCGGCCGCGTTGGCGAGCATGGCGCCGACGATCACGTAGCTCAGTTGCCCGACCGTGGAGTAAGCCAGGCGCGCTTTTAGATTATCTTTAGTCAGAGCGACAAATGAAGCGGCAGTCAGCGTAAATGCCGCGGCCCACATCACGATGGTGCCGGCGCCGGTTTCGGCGATGAAATCGACACCAAAAATATAAACAGAGATTTTTAGAATAGTGAAAACGCCGGCTTTTACTACGGCCACCGCGTGCAGCAGAGCGCTGACGGGTGTGGGTGCCACCATCGCAGCGGGAAGCCAGCGATGAAAGGGCATCAGTGCTGCTTTGCCCGTGCCAAAGGCGAACATCGTCAACAGGATCATTGCGGTACCGGGTCCGACGTGGCCGCTTAGAATGCCGCCTTCACGGAAATCGAGCGTGCCGGTGATCGCGTAGGTCCAGAGCGTGGCGAATAGAAAAAAGCCGATCGATGTAAACAGCAGTATGCCCAGATAAGTGCGGCCGCCGCGTCGAGCATCGGCGTTGCCCTTGTGGGTCACGAGCGGGTAGGTGGCCAGGGTGAGCATTTCGTAGAACACGAATAGCGTCAGCAGATTGCCCGCGAATGCGATACCGATAGCGGCGGCAATAGAAATCGCAAAACAGAAAAAGAACCGTGTCTGATTCGACTCGGAATTGCCTCGCATATAGCCCACCCCATAGATGGTGGTCAGTATCCATAAGCCCGAGGCCACGGTCGCGAACAATAAGCCCAGGGGCTCAACGGTGAGAGTCAGGCCCAGTCCCTGGATGGGTTCAGCCAGTACCAGTGTCGGGTTGTTACCGGCCAGCACAGCCGGGTAGAAACCCAGCACCAGCAGAAACAGCAGCACCGCGGTGACCAGACTACAGATGTCACGGGTGTTGGGTGATTGGCTCTGCATTGACACCAGCACACCGCCAAGCAGCGGCAAGCCAAGCGCTGCGATCAGCATCGTAGACTCACTCACGATGAAATTCCCAGTAAGGACTCGGCAACTCTGCCAGCGACGCCCGCGGTCAGTCGGGTGTCAATGCCAAAGTAAATACTCATTAGCGCGAATACCCAGCAAGGTATCAGGATGGTTGGCGAGATTTCGCGAACGTTTGCGTGTTCGGGCTTACACGGTTTGAAGTAAGCGACGTCAATGATTTTGCCGATGTAGATCAACGCCATCAGCGACGACACAATCAGCATCGCCGCCAGTGGCACCCAGCCTTTATCGAGTGCGCCGCTGATCAGATACCACTTGCTGACGAATCCTGCCGTCAACGGCACGCCGATCAGGCCGAGGCCCAGCACGGTAAATGCGGCCATCGTCAGCGGCATCTGCCTGCCGATCCCGGCCAGGTCGTCAAGCCGACTGGAACTGACCCGATAGATCATCGCGGCGAGTGCTAAGAACAGACCCGCTTTGATCATGGCGTGGTTGAACATGTGCGCAATGGCAGCGGTCAGGCCGGCCGTATTGAGCAGCGCAACACCCAGCGCCATATAACCCAACTGGCCGACACTGGACCAGGCCAGCAATTTTTTGGCGTCGGTCTGAAATATGGCTGTCATCGATGCGATCAGAATGCCGGCAATACTCAGTGGTATCAGCAGCAAATCGATGCGCATCTGGTTAAACGAAAATTCCAGTCCGTAGACATCAAACAAAAATCGAATCAACACATACAGCGAGACTTTGGTGGCGGTAGCCGCCAGAAAAGCTGTGGTCGCCTTCGGCGCATAGGCATACGCGTTAGGCAGCCACAGGTGCAGTGGGAAAATCGCCACCTTGAGTGCGACGCCAACGGTGAAGAACGCAAAGGATGCCTGCACGACCCGGTTGTCTGATAGCGCGGGCAGGCGCTCTGCCAGATCGGCCATGTTCAGTGTGCCGGTCACCATATACATGAACCCGATGCTGATCAGGATGAAGGTGGCACCTATTGTTCCCATCACCAGATAGCGAAATGATGCAATCAGTGCGCGTCGATCCCGCCCCCGCGCGATTAGCGCATAGGTTGAAAGCGATGAGATTTCCAGAAACACAAACACGTTGAATGCATCGCCGGTTACCGTGATGCCGATCAGTGAGGCGACACACAGCAGGTAGGCGGCGTAGTAGAGACTGTGGCGATGCTTGCGCATTTTTGGTCGCAGGGATTCTCGCAGTGCCGAGATCACAAGGGCTGCAAACACCGTCACCAGTATGACGACCAGTGCGGATAATTCGTCGATGACGAGTTCTATGCCCCAGGGTGGCGGCCAGCCCCCCATGTGATAGCTGATGGTCTGTCCGCCCCACACCTGCGCCATCAGTCCAACGGCAGCCGCCGCCGCCAGCCAGCACGAGGCTGCCGCCAGATACCAGGCGTAGTCGCCGTTGTGGATCATGGAGCAGATAGGGGCTGCCAGCAGCGGCAGCAACAAGACGATTGCCGGAAGCTGTTCAATCATTTGCCGGACTCGATCCTTTGATACTCGGCGTTGTCGAGGGCATGATCGCGGTTGTCCATCTCTGCGATGTCGTCCTCCTCGACCGTGCCGTACTCTTCAAAGATGCGCACGGCAATCGCGAGCCCGAGTGCCGTGGTGGCGACACCGACGACGATGGCAGTCAGGATGAGTACATGCGGCAGCGGATTGGAAAATACATTTATGCCGTCTTTGAGAATCGGCGCGGTGCCGCCGGCGACTTTTCCCATCGAAATAAACAGGATAAAAACGGACGTCTGGAAAATATTGAGCCCGATGATTTTCTTTACCAGATGGCCGCTGGCCATCACGATGTAGAGACCGGCCATCATCAGCACGATCACCACCCAATAATTAAAAAGCGCGGTGAACATGGCTACAGGCTTCGCTCGGAGAATGAAAAGAAAATATTGATCATCACAGCGGCGACTGTGATACCGACACCCAGTTCGATCGCGAGGATGCCGTAGTGCTGGCCGTGCAGGGGATCGTTTACCAGCACGCTGTAGTTCAGAAAGTTGCCACCGCGCAGCATACTGATGACGCCAACCGCCGCGTAAAGTAACAAACCAATGGCGGGGAAATACGCCAGGCGTCGCGGTGGCAGCAGGCGCTGTGCAGGCTCTATTCCGTAGATCAGCGCATAGAGAAAAATGCCGCTGGCGAAGATCACGCCGGCCTGAAATCCTCCACCGGGGCCGAAGTCGCCGTGCCACTGGACATACAAGGCAAATATCAGCACTGGCGCAACCACCAGATCCGCCACTTCCTTCAGCACGACTTTCTTGCGCATGGATTCGTTAGGCGTGCCTGGCGGGGTTGGCGGTTCGATGCCGGCTCGACGGGTGCCGGCCCCCAACAGCATTAACACGCCGATGAAAGCGGTGAAAACCACACCGACTTCACCAAAGGTGTCATAACCGCGGTAGCTTGCCAGTACGGAGGTGACGATATTGGGTGGTCCGACTTCGGTTGCCGAGTCATTCAGGTAGCGCGGGGCGACGTGCTGATGCACCGGTGCCAGAGGTTCACCGAAGCGAGGCATATCCAGTGATGCGTAGATCAACACACACCCAGTGGCGCTCGCGACGATCAGCGGGGCGAAAATCTTTCGACGTGGCGTAGGCTTGCACTGGCGGCCGACGATCGCGAGTGCCGCAAGGAAGAATATGGTCGATACGCCGGCGCCGACAGCGGCTTCGGTGAAGGCGACATCCACGGCATCAAGCACCATGAAGATGCTGGCGACCAGAACGCTGAACAGACTGGTCAGCAGCACTGCTGTCAGCAATCTGTCGAGCCGGATGATGGCGTACACGCTGGCCAGCAACATCAGCAGCAGCACCATGTTGATCATCAGTTCGATGACGGCGACTCCTTTTGGCGATTCTTTTCCAGGCGGTTGACGATGTTCGCGAGCTTTGGATTGACGCCGGCGACATTGACCGTTTGGGCGAGAGCGTGAATGGAGGCGAGGCTGGTCACCAGCAGGAAGAAAAACGTGAAGACCAGTTTGATAGCGATCAGGTAGTCTGGCGCCTGCAGCAGCAGGCCGAAAAAAATCATCCCTGCGCCCATGCTGTCAATCATGCCGCCCGCGTGCGCACGGGTGTAGACGTCTGGCATACGCAGCAGCCCGACGCCCGCAGTGATACAGAAAAAGCTGCCGATCAGCAGGGTGATCCAGCTGATGATATCGAGTACTAGTGCCACCTATTCGACCTTCGCTTTGGAGGGCGCCGCGGGGTCGGAGACGCCGAGGCTGCCGTATTTGAAGAATTTGAGAATGGCGATGGTGCCGGTGAAGTTGATCAGCGCGTAAGTCAGCGCGATGTCGAGAAAGTCGGGTCGCCCCATCAGGAAGCCCAGCACCGACAGGAACAGCACAATGCAGGTGCCGGCAGAGTTGATGGCGAGAATGCGGTCGTAGATCGACGGGCCAAGGAAGGCCCGCGCCATTGCCATTCCAATACAGATTAGAATCGCTACGATGGTGACGGCATACATTATTGCCCGCCCTCCAGTTTCGTCACGCGACGATCCATTTCGCCGTCATCGAAAGCGGCGACCAGTTCTTTGGCCAGTGAGTGCACCTCGATTTCACCATCTTCGACGTCGATCGACAGGGTGCCTGGCGTCAGCGTGATGGAATTGGCGTGCAGCACCAAGCCCAGTGCGGTTTTTTGGGAGGCCTTGACGGTGATGATGGTGGGCGAGATGGGCAGGTCCGGGTGCCATACTCGCTTGGCGACGTCGATGTTGGACTTGATGATTTCAATCGTCAGCCAGGGCAGGTAGCCGATCATGCGCGCGAGAATCAGTGGAGCAGATTCTCGTGAATCGACCACCTCCATGCGCGATGCCAACCAGGCGACAAGCAGACATGACGCGAGTCCAAACGAGAGCATCAGGGGCTCGTACATGCCACTCCACAACACCCAGAGCACGGCACAAAACAACAGTGGGGGAAGAAATCTCGCCATTCAGCAGGCCAACTCTCGGACGCTCGGAAATGAATTCCGATGTTAACTCAGCGGGTTAGTGAATTGAACATTCTCAGGCGTTTAGCCCAACAATGTAATCGTTAAGCCAAGGTTGACAGAATGCTCAATTTTCGCAGAAGTGTTATGCAATTCGCATTCCGCAAAACAGGCGGACCAGTGGGCGTCGTGTTCGGTGCAGGTCTGTCTATTGGATCGCCCGTAGTGGTTATGTTACGGTTTGGAGGTCTACGTATCATTTGTGATACCGGAAGCGGACTCCGAACTTTTTCGCCAGGTATGGCCCCGGACAAACATCCCTCAAACCTGTTGGTGAAACACTTCTGTCGGGAAGTGAGAAACTGGAGAAAACTCAACTGATGAAAAACATGACCAAACTGGCGCTTGGTGTGGCAGCGGCAACGATGCTGGTAGGCCCCGCAAACGCTGGAACGCTTGACGATGTGCGAGCCAAAGGCTTCCTGCAGTGTGGCATCTCAACGGGTGTGGCCGGTTTTGCCTTCACCGATGATAAGGGTGACTGGCAGGGCTTTGATCCGGCGGTCTGCAAGGCAGTTGCCGCGGCAATCTTCGGTGACACCAGCGCCGTCAAATACACCACCACCACCGGCAAGACACGCTTCACCGCGCTGAGCTCGGGTGAAGTCGACATGTTGGCACGCAACACCACCTGGACTTTCAGCCGTGACACCGATCTGAAGCTCGACTTCGTCGGCGTCAACTACTACGACGGTCAGGGCTTCATGGTTCCGACTGCACTGGGCGTCAGCAGTGCCCAGGAACTCGACGGCGCATCGGTCTGCATTCAAACCGGCACCACCACCGAGCTGAATCTCGCTGACTTCTTCCGCATCAACAAGATCAGCTACGAAGCTGTGCCGATCGAGACCAATGACGAAGCGCAAACCAACTATAAGGCGGGTCGCTGCGACGTTTACACCACGGACGCCTCTGGTCTGGCTGCCACACGCTCAACTTTCGAGAACCCCAGCGAGCACGCGCTGCTGCCGGAAATCATCTCTAAAGAGCCGCTGGGACCGCTGGTTCGCCACGGTGACAGCGAGTGGGGCGATATCGTTCGTTGGGTACTGAACGCGATGATCACGGCTGAAGAGCTGGGCGTTACCTCTGAAAATGTCGACAAGATGGCCACTGGCACCGACAACCCGGAAATCAATCGCCTGTTGGGCTCAGAAGGTGATCTCGGCGCGATGATCGGTCTGGATAAAGCCTGGGCATGGCGTGCGATCAAGATGGTCGGCAACTACGGTGAAGTCTTCGAAGAGTTCATCGGTTCCGAGACTCCAATCGGACTTGAGCGCGGTATCAATGCGCTGTGGACCAACGGTGGCATTCTGTACTCTCCGCCTTTCCGCTAGGTCGTAGACCTGCGATGAGACGCGCCCGTTTTTCGGGCGCGTCTTCTTTCACCTATACTTATATTTCTTCTAAGCACAGGCGCCCAGCACAGTGTCTAATGCCCTTCAGACGCCGGTGGCACCCCCTCGAAGCGGGTTTTCGCTGGGAAAGATCTGGACAGACAAACGCTCGCGCGGTGTCATCATCCAGATTATCGCCATGGCGGCCTTCTTTGCCGCCATCTTCTGGCTGCTACGCAACGCGGTGGCCAATTTCGAAACACTAGGCAAGCCCTTCGGGTTTGATTTTCTCTGGCAGGAATCGAATTACGACATCAATCAGCACCTGATTGATTACAACTCTCAGAGCAGTCATTTTCGGGCCGGTGTTGTCGGTGTGCTCAACACTTTGCTGGTGGCCGCCTGCGGAATTGTGCTGTCTACCATTCTCGGCTTCATTCTTGGCGTGCTGCGACTGTCGCCCAACTGGCTGGTCAATCGCCTGAGCTACTGCTACATCGAATTTGTCCGCAATGTCCCGGTATTGGTACACATACTATTAATTCACGGCATTCTGGTGCATGCATTGCCGGCTGTGAAGGCGGTTTTGCGCAGTGCTACTGACGACACCAGTCAGCAGTTCTTTTTGACCAATCGGGGTTTCTATGTGCCGCGGCCGATTTTCGAAAACGGTATCTGGCTGGTCGTAGCGGCTCTGATAGCCGGTATTGCACTGGCGATCTGGTACCGTCGCCAGGCGCGAATTAAGCAGGCCAATACCGGCGAGCAATCGCCCGTTTTCTGGGTCGGTCTGCTGGCTATACTCGGCCTGCCGATCATCGCCTATTTTCTTGCCGGTCAGCCGATTCAATGGGATGCTCCCGTGCCAGGTCGGTTTAACTTTAAGGGCGGCATGGCGCTCAAGCCCGAATTTCTGGCGCTTTGGCTGGCACTTTCGCTGTATACCGCGGCGTTCATCGCCGAGAACG
>CAZYDV010000045.1:0-24881 GCA_964646405.1 uncultured Granulosicoccaceae bacterium
CTCCCGACCGATCGCGGCACTGGTCTGCACCAGTTGCTTGATCTTGCCCAGCCGATCCAGCCGCGCCATCAAGGAATCCTGCAGTGAATCCGGCACCAGACTCGAGGCGGCATCGTGCAGCGACGGTGCGCTGTCTGATTCGTCGCGCTGTGCTATGGCCTGCAAAGCACCTCGCGTTAGCTCCTCTATGTACAGTGGAATGCCGTCGGCGCGCTCCAGAATCATTTGCATGACCGCATGGGGCAGCGATACATCGTCTGCCAGGTCAGCAATCATCTCAGCGCCGCTCACGGCATCAAGACGAGCCAGGGTGATCTCACGAAAATGCGGCAGCGACAATTTGAACTCCGGGCGTGCCGATATCAGCAACAGGGTCTGTACGTTTTCCAGTCGCGTCGAGATCTCGTGTAGCAGATCCAGTGTGGTCGGGTCGATCCAGTGCAGATCTTCCACCACTACCAGCAATGGCAATTGCTCGGCGTGGGTGAGGATCCACTCGATATAAGCCTCGATCGTCGCCTGCTTCAATCGCTGTGGTGACAGGTTGCTGCGCGGGTACTGTTCGGTGGGGGGCAGGCCATAGCTTTGCGCCAGTATGGCGATGATCTGCTGTGGTGATTGCGCCCACTCGCCGACGTAGCGCTCCAGTCGCTCGCGTTTGATCTCGACTGAATCCTCGGGCGTGAAATTGGCCAGCCGCTGAAACTGGTACATGATCGGGAACAGGGCGGTGTTGGTCTGATAGGGCTCGCAGAAAAAGCGCAGCGTGGTGTAGGGTTCGTTGTCGAGCTCGTCGGTCAGGATTCGCACCAGCCTTGATTTACCGATGCCGGCCGCGCCCTTCAGCAAGACTGCACTGCCACGCCGCTCACGCGACGCATCCCGCCAGGCTGACTGCAGGCTCTGGTATTCGTCGCTGCGCCCGCACAGGCGGGTGAAACGGCGGCCGATCTGAATCGCCTCGAAGCGGCTGGCGACGCGGCGGGTGCCGGTGACTTGCCAGATCTCGATCGGACGATTGAAGCCGCGCAGCGTCTGATCGGGCATTTTCTCGTACAGGAATACATCGCCGCACAGGGTCCGGGTGCGCGCTGAGATCACGATGCCGTTGGGTTGTGCCTGATCCTGCAGACGGGCGGCGAGATTCGGTGTCTCGCCAGTGGCCGATGGTTCCTGCAGATTGTCATCCAGCCATTGCAATTCGCTGACGACCACCTCACCGGTCGCGATGCCGATGCGAATCTTCAGCTCAAGCTCTGGCAGTGGCCGCAGGGTCTTGACCTTCTCAATCGCAAGCAACGCCGATCGCACTGCGCGCTCCGGATCGTATTCGTTGGCGCGCGGATAGCCGAAATAGGCCAGAATGCCATCGCCTACAAAACGTGTCAGTGTACCGCCGAACTGCAGAATCAGCGGTGTCAGCGCCCCCTGATACTGGCGGATCACATGGTCCAGATCCTCCGGATCCAGTTGCACCGACAGTGCCGTCGATCCCACCAGGTCGCAGAACATCACCGTGACCTGGCGCCTCTCACCTTGGTTGATCTGAGTGTTGCCGGAGCCGAGTGGTGGCTCGGCAATCTGCGTGCGTGACTGGCTGATCGCACGCAGAATGTGTTTTCTGTGGCCGAGTGAGGTAATGCCGATCGAGCGCAGATCGTCGTCGCTCAGCTCGTCGAGCAAATCCGGCTCAATATTGTTGCTCTCGAACAGCGGCAGGTATTGCTGCAGGCTCAGTTGCGAGAGCAGATCAGCGATGTCGCGCAATGCAGTGGCCCAGTCTGGCACCGAAATCGGTGCGGAGTGTCGATCCTGCGCTTCTGGATCGGCGGTACGGCCGATGGTAACCCGTAATCCCGACAGGCACCATCATCGAGTCCGGCATTCTACGGACGGGGCGGGAATGTCAATTTTTTGTGCACGCTGCATGGTCCAGACGGACTATTCAATTAGTCGGTGCCCGCGATCGTCGCATCCGGTTTCAACGATTGCATGAACGCAATCAGGTTGGCAATCTCGTCTGCGCTCAGCACTGGGCGCGCGCGAATTTCATGCACACCCTGTCCGGGGGCGTCCACATAGTGATCCATCACCTGTTGCAGGGTTGCATGGCGCCCGTCGTGAAAGTAGGGTGCGGTGATCGCCACATTGCGCAGAGTAGGTGTTTTAAACGCACCGGGTTGATGCAACTGCTGTTCGCGGTTCATATAGATCAGATGGGTGCACTGGTCGGGCTCAGCATCGCTGTATCTGCCGACGCAGTTAAATTCGTCCAGCACCGCAGCCTGTGCACCGAGCGATCGGCCCGCATCAATAAGCTCACCGGGTTTCGGGTTGCTGCTGCGGGTGAGCGTACCGGTATTGTGAAAATCGCCGTTGCTGAACAGCGGGCCGTTGTGGCATTGCAGGCACTGAGTGCGGCTGTCGTCGATGAAAAGCCTGGCACCGGCAATCTCAGCCGACGACAACACGTGATTGTCATTGACGCTGGCGCCACTGGCGACCTTATCGGCGAAATCGTCAAAGCGACTGCGCTGTGGTGCCAGCGTGTGTTCGTGGGCTGCGATCGCCTTGCCAACATTGCTAAACACACGATTCACACTGTCGCGCACCGTACTGGACAGGCGGTACCAGTTGCGTTGCTGTTCGGCGTCGCCAAAGGGGCTTGCGTGCTCAGGCAAGCCGGCGTCGAGTAGATACCCCTGGTCCGCGCCGAAGATGCTGCGATACAAAGCTCCGTAGCGCTCGTCAGCGAGGATGAAGCGCGTCACCGCCACCCGGTCATTGCCCATCTCATTGGCCGCTTCGATCGGCCCCAGCGCCTGCGACCAAAGCGAATCGCGCCGCCCGTCCCAATAGAACCAGGTCTGCCAGGCGACACCGCGCAGCGTGGGCGTGTTGCGCGTGGTCGGGCCGATGGCCATCGCCGTGGCGCGACCATCGGTGAACGCGAGGCCCGCATGATGACAGCTGGCGCAGGAGAAGGTACCGGTGCGACTGAGTCGCGGGTCGCGAAACAGCATCTGGCCCAACTGCCGAGCCCGGTTATCGCCTGCATACTGATTTGAGACCGAATCGGGCTGGTCGAGCGCGGAAAGACTCAGGCTTGCGAATATCTGTCGCTCGACGTCCGAGAGCTCGGGTTCGCCGCAGGCGCTCAGTGCCAGGACGAATGCTGTTGCCAAAAGCAGTTGAAAGCAGCGATGGTAGCTCGAACACCGGGATCGGGCTACGCGATGTTTGGGCATGGTGTAGTGGAGTTGTCTGCAGGTGCTGCGGCGTAGCAAATGGCGCGCCAGACCAGCCCGATCACATGCGAGCGCGTGGGCTTCACCGACAATCTTTAAGCAGGCACCTTTAGCGGACGGTGCGAAATGAGTGTGACGCGAATTGATGGCCAACAGTCGGCTCATCTTCTATTTCGAAAATTCCAGCTATCTAGCTCAATCGCAAAACGAGTACAGCCTTCGTACAATGTCATCCCCCAAAGCTAGGTGCGAGGAAACCCGGTAAGAGGGTCAGGCTGGCATGAAATGGCGACAAACCTGTTGAAAATTCATGTGACCGCACTGCATGCCGGCGCTGAAAAAGTGTTTTGGTACAACTACAAAGACAGAGATGTAGGCGAAGAAGATCCGGAGAACTATTTCGGGTTGCGAACCTGTCAGAATTACCCACGGCCTGCCTATGCCGCCTGTATCAATATGGTGAAACTTCTGGATGGCAGAGAAGCTGTTTCATCAGCTGCAGATGAAAATGAATACTCTCACTATAAATTCGCCAGTGAGAGAAAAACCGTGTCGGTACTGTGGTCGAATATTCCCCGGTTGGTTCAAATCAGCGATGTCGCAGATGTGCCAGAAAATGATCCATCAAACCTGAAAGTGATAAATATTGTGGGTTCGGAATTCACCGTAACAAACAATGCAGTGTTTACAACTAGTGAACCGATCTATGTCGTTGTAGACCGTTAACGATAGGATTTCATCAGGGTAGACGGTGAAAATGGCTGCGCTCGGGTTGTTCGAGCAGGTCATCCTGGTTGAGGCTGAACAGGTGTTGCGCAAGTCCATCCGTCACATTGAAGTTTGCCAGCAAGGTTTGTAATAGTTGCGCAAGTCCAATCGCCAACATACGGTTCACCAGCATATCGACGTTGTCCGTAACCGCATTGACCGGATCGGTCAGTTCAAATGGTGTCTGGTGGCTGACGGGATTGTCTATCAGGCTCGCCGGAATAGCAGCGGCGTAGCTTACGGGAAAGTGCGTAATCGTATACGAATTGATCAGCACCTTGGTGGTTTCACCGTCACCGCTGCCAGAAATGCCGCCGCCGCAGGAGCTCACTGACAAGGTGAGCATCAGCGTCAAAACTAAAGCGTAGTCCATTTGATCGTCTACAGATCCCTTGTCTATCCATTGTCGGCGTCGTCTTCGAAGTAGTAGATCCCCAAACCGGTTCGGTTACCCGATGTCTCATCGTGCGTATCGTTGGTATCAAGGTCGTGTATCGCTAGAAAATTGTCCAGATAGGCAAGCAGGCTTTTCGCCTTATCCCGGCTCAACGCGCGAAATGCGTCTGTGCCAGTCTGTGTCACATTGTCGTACTTAACCACCAGCTCGAGCCTGGATTTGTGCGGCTTGTTCTGGTCGTTGTAATCAATGGTGGCGATGTGATCAGCCACGTTTTGCAGTGACACCCTGAGAAGTTCACTGGTATCGTGTTTCGAGATATAGCCAATAGAGGTTGGTTCGACACGTGTATTGTCCACCACACGCACCGCGCCGACGTGAATCAACTCGTCAAGCACAGCTCTCACTGGGACATCGCCGCAGTACTTTTTTGCAAGCACGCTGAAACTATCCGGATCTTCCTCGCGAACGGACAGCGAGCGAGGATTGCCGGTCTCATCGAGAAATGACTTGTCCCTGAGCCATGCGCTGAGCGCCCAGCTCGCGCGATTTTGTTTCATCAGTGCCTGGGGGCTTTCAGGCAGTTCTTTGCTTCTGACTTTCTTGACTTCCTTCCGGCTCAAACCCGTCAGTACGGCGATTCGGGCGTCGCTTTGTTTTCTGCCGGGTAGTTTGAAATCGGTCAGCGCGACGTCGACATAGACTCTGCGTAGAATGGCGGTGAGGTCGGTGTGGGTGACGCCATAGCGCAGCAGTAGTTTGACCAGCGGACGCAGGGTCGTGGTGATTACCGCAGCAATAGCTGACTCAACGGATGCCATGCCTGTCTATACAGCGGTCATTCGGGGCGAATGTTCGCAGTCCGAACAGTAGAAGTGCACCGCCGCAATCCGAGCCACAATGACAAACTCAATCTGGTTCGCGCCTCGGAGCATTTTGATCAAAGCGTTGCTGCCCATTATGGAACCCGGCGGTTATCTATGAACGCTGAATCCGGCTAAGTGTCAATTCTCGCCCTGCTTGCCCCAGCATGCTGTGTGGCGGCGGGCCTGGCCGTCGCGCTTGGCGATTTCGTGCTGACGCGATGCGCAATTGCGTTCGCTGCACAGATAGTCATCGGCGGATTTCATGGAACATTGATCTGTTGTGGTGGCGGTACGATACGCACGATTGCGATAGTCGTGACCCCGGTCACCCAACGCACCGGCAAATTTCAGCGATCAGTCAGCTGCATAGCGCTAAGCGGCTGAATTTGCGGGGCAATCGTGGCGCGGGCGCCTGCGGTCGTAGTGTGCAGAGCCGCGGTCTTTGACGCTGCCCGGCTATGATTTTCAAGCGTGGTTGCGGGTGGGCGCCGGTGTGCACCGGTGCCGCAAATCGCCGCTACCAGCGATAGACTGGCCTTGACGCGCTCGACTTGATACTTGCAGGTGCCGTAGATTCGTGGATCGTCGTCGCGCGAATGCTTGTGCCGGAGGAATCAAATGAACATGCCCGACACCGATGTGAAGCGGCCCCCAACGGAACTTGCCGACTGGGTTGCCCCCGACTGCCACGGTCTGAATTTCTTTCAAATTGATCGCGGGCTGCAAGATCTGTTGACGATCTATCTGCCCGACGATCTGTGCCAGCACATGGAGCCGCACTTTGAGCGCCTCGGTGAGCTGGCTGGCAATGAAATTGACGACTGGGCGCGTCAGGCAGACCGGCGTGACCCTATCCTGCATCATCGCACCCCGCGCGGTGAACTTGAGGACTGGATTGAATTTCACCCCGCCTATCGAAGCATGGAGGACATTGCGTTCGGCGAATTTGGCTTTGCCCGCATGGTGCACCAGCCGGTGCTCGACTGGCCCGAACCAATGCCACACACGGTCAAGTACATTTGTCAGTACCTGTTCGGTCAGTCTGAATTTGGACAGTTGTGTCCGATCTCAGCCACCGAGACGACCGCCACGTTGATCTCAATGTATGGCTCAGAGGATGTCAAAACGCGATTTTTACCCGGACTTTTAAGTCAGGATGCCCGCGCTATGCTCAAAGGCGCGCAATTCATGACCGAGCGCACCGGCGGCTCAGATGTATCGAACATTGAATTGCAGGCGCGTATGGAAGGCGGCGAGTGGCGCCTGTACGGTGAGAAGTGGTTCTGCTCGTGCGCTGATGGTGACGTCGCACTATTGCTCGCGCGGCCTGAAGGTGCGCCGGGCGGCAACAGCGGTCTGGGTCTTTTTGCGATGCCGCGCCGTCGCGACGACGGCACGCGCAACAGCTACCGCATCGTGCGGCTGAAGGACAAACTTGGCAGTCGCTCGATGGCGTCGGGTGAAATCGTCTTTGAAGGCGCGACAGCCTATGCACTGGGTGACTATGGCGCGCACGACAACGATGGACTGAAAAAGATGATGACGCAGGTTTCGTTGTCGCGTCTGTCGCATGGGGTGCGAGCGGCCGCGATGATGCGCCGCTGTCTGAACGAGGCGCTGACCGTTGCCGGTTACCGCCGTGCGTTTGGACAGACCATCATACAAAAACCACTGCTGCGCCGGCAGCTGATGAAACTGATGGTGCCAACCGAACAGGCGCTGTCGATGTCGCTGCATCTGGGGCGCCTGATCACCCGCGCCGAGGCCGGCGATGAATCGGCCGAACGGTTGGCGCGCATATTGACACCGGCGCACAAGTATCGCACCGCGCGCGATAATGTACGCGTGGCCACCGGCGCGATGGAGGTGCGCGGTGGTAACGGCTATATCGAAGACTGGGTCAACGCGAAACTGGTGCGCGACTCACACCTGGGCGTGTTGTGGGAGGGTACTTCAAATATCAATTCACTGGATATCACCACCCGTGCAGTCGCGAAAATTGGTGCGCATCGCGATCTGGAAGGCGATTTGCTGAAGCAGCTCGACCAGGCCGAAGATCTGCCGGGACAGTATCGTGGACAGCTCGCGAAAACGGTCAGCGCGGCGATCGCACTGGCTCACGAGGTGGGTCAATCCGGCAACCAGACGCTTGCGCGCAAGGCGTCCAGCGCAATCTACAATGCCGCTACCATGACCCTGCTGGCGCGCGAGGGTGCGATGCTTGGAGGGCGTGGCGGCGACGCGCGCAGGCTGCTGCTGTCGCGCATGGTGCTGGATCACCGGTTGAGCCTGCAGGATCCGTTAAGCACAGGCGAGGGCGCGTTTGATGCTGCCGCGATCGATTTATTGTTATCTGATCAGCCGGTGTCACTGGATACTGCGGCACAGACCCTGACGCTATAGTGTAAACACTGCTGCCGGGTTTCGGGTGTGCGACTTGACTTGAGTTGTCTGTGGCCCCTATTGTTTGGCGCAATGGCATAACGGTTCGCCGATGCACTCATTTCGTTTGACGAGCCAGCGCCCCATGCTGGCAAAGTTTGGGGTGCCACTCGCATCGCAATAAGCTAATCGGCGCCGTGGCTTGCCAGGTGCTCACGACGAGCCTGCCGGTATGCCAAATTTGATGCCCGGGCATCGAATGCCTTAATCGAGTAGCGCGCTGTAATACCCGACACTGCTCTGGCAATGTCAGTCGCAATGCACCCGGTGGCATATTCAGCTGGTGGCTGCGGGCACTTCGAATGTCAGTGACACCCAGTTGCTATGCCATACGGCACTTTTTTCTGCCGCCAGCGCCTCATCCGGCACTTGCATAAACACCGTGCTGATCAAAAAGCGCCCGGCGGCGGCGGGCAAGCTTAAGGTGCCGTGCCGGTCTGTCTGATATTGCTTTCTAGTGGCCGGTTGGTTCTTTGTGTCCCGGTGAAATACGGTCACCGTCTGGCCTGCACGGGGATCGCCATTGGCCAGCAGGTCGATTTTGATTGGCTTGTGTCTGTCGGTCGGCAGCTCTCGCACGACGAACTCGTATTGCTGATCGTTTGCCTGATCCACTTCATTGTGGGTGCCGATCGTGATCAGTGATTTTGCGTGTCTGCTGTATGCCTCAATAAAACCGGCAGACGGCAGGCCGCGTTGCTCATGCGCATCAATCACCCACTCCAGCGCATCTTCACGCAGATAGTCCTCGAACGACTGCCAGGCGCTGTGGCTCACCAGGTTTGGCTCTGTGCGCACCACGACGGTGTACAGGCCAGTGCCGAGTGGTTGGCTTTGAAGCGTCGGAAACGATTGCCAGTTGGCTTTGTGTTGAATCGTTTTGCCGTTGTGGGTGATGGCCTGTTGCGGTGCATCCTGTGCCTGGAAAAGCTGCATCTGGCCGTCAAAGTCTTCGCCGCTGGCAAGGTGCGCGATGATGGGCCGATCCTCAGCCAGGCGATGCTGCAGTGGTTGAATCCAGAACTCGTGTGCAATGGCCTGTGTGGCGCAGAGCATCGTGAGCACAAAGGACAAGCAGGGTATCAGGTGTCGATGGAGCATGGTGGTTGACTCGTGGTGTGTTCAAAGACCGGGGCTTGCGATCTTCTGTCGCAAGCCCCGTTGGCTGGCAATAGAATTATTGCAATAGCTGTTGCACGCTCTGGTTGTTATCCAGCGCGACGGGATCATCAAAGTCGCCGGCAAATGACTCCAGCTGCTGCTGTAGAGACGACAGCTCCAGTGGCAGCGACTCGTCGTTGTCTGTCGCCTCGGCGATTTGCTGCAATGTAGCGGCTGGCACAACAGTTGGATCGCGATCGCCGCTATTGCTGCTGGAGACACATGCCGCAAGCATTAGTACAGCGATCAATGTGATACAGCGTTGCGTAAGATAGGTTTGTCGCATGGCAGCCTCCTGTCAGCTCGCGCCGGGCAATGGGGTAGTCAGGTACGGAAACGTCGTGCTGAATTGCAGGGCGTTTTGCGGTGCGCCATCGCGAAAAGGCACAGTGCCTACCGGCGCGCTGGCGGCACTTGTCTGCGGCGTGTCGCCACACAGCAATAGATTGTCCTGATCATCCAGTTGCTGATCGGCGTTCAGATCCACCGCGATTGGATGGCAGAAGGCACCCATCACCGCACGCAGCGCCAGATCGACAACGTCATCACCTGGACGTCGACCATTCGGAAATCCCGCCAGATCACCCGCCGCCACGCCAAGGTTTATTTGCTCGTCGGCTGCGGTTGCCGGAATGCCGGTATTCAGCCTCAGCATTTCCGATGCAGTGACCATGCTCTGCTGTGTGACGCCGGCGACACCCGTTAAAAACGCGGCAACCAGATCGTTGCGTGGTAGATTGGCGGGCGCGATATTGCCATCGGAAAGCTCGCCATTGCCATTGAACACCAGGTTGATGATTTCCGGCAGTGTCGGGTGGGTAACATAGGTGGCGAATTGTGCGTCGTCTTTCGGCTCGCTGGTGTTGAACCGGTTTTTGTCGGCAAGGCCGATGACCACTTCATTCACTAATGGATTTCCCAGCCGCGATATCTGCGTCCAGGCGCCGCCGGAGACTTCCGGCAGGTCAAATGTGGCGCGTGGATTAAGCAGTCGTATCTGTCGTTTGCTCGCACTGGTCCAGCCGCCAATTACGCCGTTTCCACTGCCAGTCAAACAGTCTTTATGAACTTCGATGGCCAGACTGGTAATGTTTTTATCGGCCAGTTGGTCGTTCGCCGGGTCGTCTATGATATTGATTGGATCAAAGTTCACCAGATCGAATACCGGCCCGAGGTTGACGGCAAATGACTCGAGGGGCTGGCCAACAAAAACACGCGCCGCCTGTGCGTAGCTGTCGCAATGTGGCAGCAGTACATCGTGGTACAGTGCGCCAGAGTTGGTCGGTGAGGCGACATAGCGCTCATATTCCTCTGCGGGCCCCTGGGTTTTGGTGCCAATGTAGTCCAGTGGTTTAGCCAGTTCGCGCGCACCGCTGACGGCATCGGTCACGGCTTGTCTACTGCCACGGCGACGATCGCCAGTCGTCATCGTCAAGCGGTAGCGTTCGCTGAAATTGGCGGCCGCCTGTGACTCGGCTGATATGGGTCCCAGTGCCTTCAGTGCGACCGGTACGCTCTGATCGCCTATAGTCAGCGTCGCGCCGTTGTTGTTGTCTGGCAGTGAATTGTCAAAGCGAAAACTGGAAGTGATGTCCTCAACCGCATCGCCATCATTGTCGATGTGAATCTCGTACAATGCGTTCGCATCCATACTGAAATAACTCGGGCCACCGTACGGGTCCTGCAGCGGTACATAGTTTGCGATGAGCGTGACATAGTCCTCGCGTCCGGCGTCGTAACTGTTGAATAGATAGAAGTCGGTTGAGTCGACCTTCGGGTGTTCTGTCACATAGGGTGCCTCGCGATGACTGGAAGCCAGCACCGCATAGGAGGTGATCAGGCAAGTGCCAATCACACTGGCTAACAACGTGGTTGTTGTCGATGCAATGGCTGTGCACCGACGGGATGGTTTGCTTGGCGAATGGGCGCCGTGAGTAAATTTCATTTGCATCTGTCTCCGTTTTGTTTGCAAAATCAGGTACCACACGGACTGATACGTCCCACTTGAAAAAACGGATGCAGAAATTTCAAAATTTATTTCCGTGGTGCAGATTGCGTTTTCGCAGGATGTCGCTTTGGCATCGGCGCATCGGTAGCAGGCGATGACTGACAATCCCGCGCTGGCACAGCAACAGCTCGTGTTTCTGTTGGGGCGCTGTGCGGCTGGTGATCAGCGTGCTTTTCGCGAGCTCTACGATCAGGTCTCACCGCATCTGTTTGGCGTGTTGATCCGTATGTTGGGATCAAGGGCGCTGGCAGAAGAGGCGCTGCAGGAGTCGTTTCTGAAGATCTGGCGCAAAGCGGCATCCTATAATCCTTCATTGGGCACGCCACTGAGCTGGCTCACCGGCATTGCCCGTCATCAGGCAATTGATCTGCTGCGCCATCGCCAAAGCAGGGGGGCATCTGGCCATCAGCACCGATACCGCATCAGAGCTTGTCAATGCGCTCACTTCATCGGGCGAGCCAGCAGATCACCTCGGCGCGTGGGCACTGCATCATTGCCTGTCGCAAATCGAGTCCGATGCGCGCGATTGCGTGGTACTCAGTTTTTGCGAGGGCTATTCGCACAGTGAGCTACAGCAGCGATACGACCGGCCACTGGGGACCATAAAAAGCTGGATCCGGCGAGCGCTTGCCAGTCTGCAGGAGTGTATGCGTGAGCATGTCTGACGATTGGAAATGGTGGCAGCTACAGGCGGGCGAGTATGTACTGGGCACGCTGGAGCGAGACGAACAACGTCGATTTGAGGCGCTGCTGCAACACGATGAAGCGCTTCAATCTCTGGTGCATGAATGGCAGCAACGCCTGCAGCCGCTGGCAGATACCGCGCAAGCGGTGGAGCCGCCCGCGCGCGTCTGGCAGCAAATTCATCAGCAGCTGCAAGACGATCCGGTGACGCAACTGCCTGTCGCGACAACGCACGGGCAAGACCAGACACTCTGGCGCGGCGTCGCGTCGCTCGCAATGGCGGCCTGTCTGATCATGTCGCTGTTACTCTGGCAGCGCCCGATTCCGCAATTTCGTGCGGATCAACAGGCGCTGGGTATTCTAGCCGATGACAACCAGACCGTACTGTGGCTGGTCGATGCGAGTCTGGATGACGGTACGCTTCGCATAACAGCGGTGGCACCGCCCGATCTGGATGCCGCACAGTCATGGCAATTGTGGCTGGTGGAACCCGGCAGCGCAGGTGTGACATCACTGGGCCTGTTGCCACTTGGCAGCAACGAAACGATACAGGTGAAATCAACGTCGCTGCGCAGGGATTCAGCAGCATTCGCTGTCAGTCTCGAGCCACTCGGCGGTTCACCCGAGCCTGTGCCCACCGGACCGGTCTTGTATCAGGGAGAGTTTCGATTGCTGAGACCCGGGTCCATTTGAACGTTGAACTCGGATTGAAATCTCGATCAGTGGTCGCAAGGTCCATGGTTATTGAGTGATGGTTTGCTTAATACTGGTTGGTTGCCTGGTGGACGATATTCAAACCGGCGTTTCGACTTGGCGTCGGCCTGCACAGATCGGGGTCAATTCAATACGTTGATGTATGAATGCAGGTTCGAGATAGTTCAGATGTACCACAAATGTATTGGTGGCAAGCTATCGGCGTTACACTTGGCTCCGAAGCCCGCATCTGCAAGGTAGTGTCAGACACGTATTTGGCATAAGTTTAGAGTAAAAGCACCTCAATGAAAAATATTGCATGGCTGGCGTTGCTGGTCACCCCTTTTGGCTTTGCGCAAACCGACCCGGTCAGTTTCATTTCACTTGGCATACAGACTGAGTTGAGTGCCGTCGGGCAAGGCCTGAACCAGGCAATCCCGATGGAATTGCATGCGGCGCCAGCGCGTCGGGCAATTTGCGTCGAGGCAGAGCGCGCCTGCACCAAGATTCCGGAGTTTAGAGGTTTAAAGGTCTACTCGCGTATGGAATGTATTGACGTCAGTCCGCGAATTTCCTGCGACATTTCAGAAAAAGTGACGCGTGCCGGTGATCTTCAATTGACCGGTGATGGATCGACATTCTCGGTGACGGAGACGATTTCAGGTTCCGCCACAGCGCGCGGGCGCGGCACGATCGGCAAGAATATCCGCCAGACGGTACGCGGCAGTGCGCGGGTCACCGCAGAGGTGCAGGGTGGTCTTTCAGCCGACTGGACACCTCAGGTGTCGTTTTTGTTGAACCGCGAGTGGGTAGCGCGGCCACAGGTCAATTTGTTCGGCACTATACCGATCACCGTTGGCACCGAGGCTGATCGTGCGATCGATCGAGCGGAGCTGGATTTGCGCCAGAGGGTGCCGGGGCTGCTGGCCGGCGTCGATCTGCGCGGCAGGGCGGCTGACTTATGGCGTCGACTGCAAGAGCCACTGCCGCTCTCGCTCGCCGGCACAGGTGGGTCGCTCTTTGCTCATATTCGGCCAGAGGCCGCAGGATTTTCGGGCGTCGATTTTTCCAGCGGGCAGGTTCGTGCCACTACGTCTTTGCGTGCGCGTACCCGAGTGACCGATAGCACGCGTAGTCCATGGACAGCGCCGACCGAGCTGCCGAATTTGTCCGAGATGTCAGCTACCGAGTCTGGTTTTTCGATTACCGTGCCAGCGACAATCGGATTTGATACATTGAATGCGCTCATCGCTGAAGCCGTCCCGTTCAAGCACAATGTTGGCGCTTCTATTGTCGACAGAATCGATGTGCTTACCGTGAATTTTTCGGGATCAGCTGAGCGCCTTTTTATCGATACTCAACTGCGTGCCTATAAAAAGGACGCGGAGCTTTCGGCGTTCGAGGGGATGGCGAGGTTCTCTTCTCGGCTGCTATGGAATGCGCAGTCGCAGCATATAGTGCTTGATGACTTTAAGCTGGAGAATGGGCTAAATGCTCCATTGCGTGCAGGCTTCAGGATCGGTCAATTTTTGGGTCTTGTTACACGTTCGATTGAAATACCACTTTCGAGTGCGATGGCGACGCTGCGTTCTGATTTAACAGCTGCATTGAATAGACCATTATCTGAATCCATCGCGTTGCAAGGCACAACCGCTGACGTTCGACTTGCTGATTTGTCTCTTTCAGGAACAGGGGTGTTGGCAACCGCCATCGCTACGGGTATGCTGGATGTCACGCTGAGCCTGGAACGATGATGGTGTATTCGAGAAATTTTTGATCCAGCCGGACCAGACTGAAACTATCCGGTTTTATAGCCGAAACCGGCGGGTAGTCATACGACTATTTATCCTGGTCGTGTCGGGTACCAGCGATCACATATGACGCCACTAAGCCTTTTCCTGCCCGATGCGCTCATTAAATTTAGTGTAAGCAGATGAACAGAAGGTTTTCGATAGCGCTGGTGGCAACAGCGTTTTTCTCCGCATTTTTTATCGATACGGCTATTGATATAGCACGATGGTTCTATTGCGCATTTCTCACCGACAACGGATGCAAACCCGAATCCAGCGCTTATCGCACCGCTGGATTTGCCGGACTCGCTGTTGGGTCGATGTTTGCTGTGGTCGGTGTGTTTCTGGGGGTCCGAGGCCGTGAAAAATCTCGTAGAGAGGCAGTTGGGCTGATACTGACTGTGCTGGCGGGCGGCCTGATTTCGATCCTGAAAATTGCCACTGATCCGAAAAAGCGCTACCCGCTGCTTGAAAACATGGATGTGGCACTTGGGTTTTATGTTGCGGTATTTGCCCTGCTGTTGTTGCCAGTTCGTATCAAAGGGGACGCAGCATTCCTGACGGTGGGTCGCGTAGCCATTGCGGTGATCTATTCTATGCTTGCAAGTGTTCTGGTATTTGAGTACCTGACACCAGCTATTCACGTAATCTTCGGGTTCGATGAAAGTATAAAGGCCTATATACTCAAACCCTACGCAGTCGCTATTACGTCGTCAGCTTTTGCAGTGCTGGCTGCTGCAGCCTGGCATGTGCCAAACAGAACTGATGTTCCGCGCCTGTTCTTTCCGGCTGTAATCAGCACCGCAATTCCGATAGCTGCACTGTATGGAACCACACCTGATTTGGTTGTCGAGCGTGGCGATAGCCGTTCGCTTGGCGCATTGATTGGTGTGTTGCATCTGTGTCTGCCGATGCTGATCGCTGCACTATTGCTGACGATATCAACAATCGGCGTACGACTGATATTGACAATCTGCGTCGCGGTGTTGGTTGGGGTGACGGCGTGGTGGCTGATTGGACTGTTGCCTTACAGTACGAACATCAACGTGGCAGGCGCTGCCCTGGATTTTGCGATTGCCTTCGTGATTGCGGTTGTATGCGCGTCGCTGGCTGTACGCTCGGCTTACCTGACAGCCACAATCGATAAAAAGCCGCCAGCGATGTAAACCGTGTGAGTGGACGATTGACCCCTTCAGTTACCTGGCCTAAGCATGACTGGCAAGGCCCATCTGCCGAACAGCCAGATCACGCATAATCTCTTCCGATCCTCCGCCAATCGACATCACCTTTAATTCGCGCCAGACGCGCTCTACCGGATTGCCGCGCATATAGCCTGCGCCACCGAAAATCTGCATCGCCTCTGAGGCAACTAACTCCAGCGCTTTCGTTGCCGAGAATTTCGCTTTACAGATCTCTGTCACGGGCATCTGTCGCTCATTAATCTGCCAACAGATCTGTCTCGTCCAGGCTTCAATCATGTCGATGCGGGCTGACATCTCGGCAAACTTATGGGCGATCACCTGGTGTTCGATTAATCGCTTGCCGAACGTTTCGCGCTCACGCGCCCAGTCAAGTGATGAGTGATAGCACAGCTTCATCATACCCAGCGCGCCTGCGATCAGCGTCAGTCGCTCGAGATTAAAATTGTCCATGATCGCGATGAATCCGCGATTCTCCGGTCCCATCAGCGCTTCGGCGGGTAATTGGCAATCATCAAAATGTAGCGTTGCCTGATCCGAACACCACCAGCCCATTTTTCGATCCAGTGGTGTGCGATTGAAACCGGGTGTGGTGGCTGGCAGAAGGAAAAGGGAGATACCAGACAATCCTGCGCCACCGGTGCGCGCGCCGACGATAAACCAATCCGATGTCATAGCACCGGTGATGAAGGTTTTCTGGCCGTTGAGTACCCATCCATTGCCGCGTCGCTCTGCACGCGTCTGTAAATTGGCAACGTCTGATCCGCCGCCCGGCTCTGTGATGGCCAGTGATGAGCCCATTTTACCGGCTATAATTTCGGGCAGGATTTTACGGCGAAAACTGTCGCTCGCAAACCGGGCAATCGGTGCGATCGAAATCCCGCGGCCGCCCACCGCGGCGGCCACCCCGGATGCACCGCAGCCGAACAGCAATTCGCTGAAGTCTGCGCGCATAAAAGCGTCATCGAATCCGGTGCCACCATATTCGACATTGATACCCAGCCCCCATACACCAAACTCACCAATTTTCTGGTGCAGTGCCCATGGGACTTCGCCTTTCTCATCCCACGCATCGACAAACGGGCGAATTTCAGATTCGACAAAACGACTGAACGACTCTCGAAACTGTCGCCGCTCCTGGGTATCGAAGGGATGCTTATCATTCATCGTGATGGTGGCTGGACCCGATCTGGTATGAAAAAAGAAAAGGCACGCCTCTCGGTGCCATCGTTAACGGTGCAAAAGCCTTGCGAGCCGCTGGCAGCGCATGAACGGCGCATCCGATAAGACCCGATTCACCCGGGTTCACGCAACTGACGTGCATTGTCGACCAATCGTGCCGCCACGATACGCGCGACTTCGCGATGAAGCGCCAGCAGGGTCTCGGGGCTGTTGCGCTCAATGGCAGTGATGGTCGAGTGATCGATGTGCAACAATTGGGCGTCTGAAGCTGCCACCACATCCACCGATGCCGGCTTGCCAAGCAGCCAGGAGACCTCACCGATAAGTGCGCCACTCAGCATTCGTCTGACGCGAATGAAGGCAGAGTCGGTGTCTGCTGACCCTTCACGCAGTGCGCTGTCGTTACGTGTTTTGGTTTCATCTTCCAAGATAATGGCATCGAGAATCCCGTCCAGCAACCAATAGACGCCATCGCTTGGGCTGCCCGTTTGCAGCAGGGGCTCACCGCGGTTAAGTGCGAGCGGTTTGCCGTAACGGTTGAAAAGTAATAGTAAAGTGCTTTGCGGTAAGTTATCCGGTGTGTGGACGGCACTTGCGCTGCTGGTTTCCAGCAGTCTGTTCTCGGCCGCTTCAAGTGCCGGATCGAGGCGCGCATAAAACTGTTTGATGGCCCCGGCACCGTCGAGTGCAAAAGAGCGCTGCACTGTTTCAGGGGCAGCGCTTGCTGAAAGATGGAATCCATCGTTCTCGGCGCGCAGCGCCAGCAATTGAAAGGCGCGCAGTGCGGTGGAGTCGATGCCGGTGACACGGGAAAAATCCAGGATCACAGAATCTATCTGTCCTGCAGGCGAGGCCTGCAGGTGATTGTAAATCTGCTCAACCGCGCGCGACGCACTGCCAAAGAACAGATAGCCGTGCAGCCGAGTTACGACGATGGCCATGCCCCGGGCATCCAGTTGCGTGCGATCTGAGTCTGTGCGATCGACGTTGCTTCTTATTTGGGTGGCATTGCGAATATTTCGAACACCCTCCTGTTGACTGTACTCGTAGACAAACACCAGTAGCCCCAGACACATGCCGACGACCAGGGCGGTGAGAAAACCTATAAACAGCACGCACAAAGCGATCAACAGAACCATCACGCTCTCGTAGATGCGCAGTTTGCCCCAGCTTGCGATGAGCCCGTCCTGCACCATCACGATACCCACCCAGATCAGCAGCGCGCAAAAAACGAATCGCGGCATGAGACTTAGCAAGTCACCAAAGAAAAACAGCGCGGCGACACAGACCACGACCGTGACCAGCGCGCTCAGTCGCGCGTTGCCGCCAACGCGAGCCACCAGCATCGTCTGACTCACGCTGTGAAAACCCGGTGTAGTGGCGGTGAGCGCGCATAGCAGGTTGGCCTTGCCGGCCAGTCCGAGTTCGCGATTTTCATCGATTGGCTGGCGCAGGCCGAGCTCCAGCACACTGAGCTTGATCAGATTGGCAAACAAACCCACGGCTGCCAGAGAAATCAGTTGCGGAGATAGGGACAGCAGTGCAGCGTAATCGATATTCAGCAGGGCGGCTGCAGGCAGTGGCGGGTAGCTCACGGTCATCACCTGTTGCGTCATCGTCCAGTTCGATGCAATCAGGTTTTGCAAATCATAGGGGCCATAGTGTGCAGTGAGATGAAACAACAATATAGCCAGCAATAACACGCTTGGCAGTCCGTAGGTTTCAATGTGCAACCTCGCCAATAGCAACAGCACCGCGGTCGTCAGTAGTCCGGCCAGAATCTTTGGCCATGCGCCAGCACCTTCAGCGCTCAGCAGTTGCCGCCAACCGATATCCTCACCGTGCAGTACACCAAACGCGAAGACGACCAGCAGCATGCCACTGCCGGCCAGAAATCCTGCGATCAGTGGAAAAGGCAACAGGCGCACATAACGCCCCAGCCGATACTTTGCACTGAGTATCAGCGTCAGCGCGAGCACCAGTGAGCCGAGCGCAATCGCAGCGACGGCGGTGGGCAGTAATTGTTCACCTCCGACACGATGCTGCAGATCGAACAGGATGGCAGCCATCACGGCGGTAATGGCCGCCTGCTCGCCGCCCTGTGCACTGGGCAGGCGGGATAAACCCCCGATAATAGCGACCTGAATTAACGCCCCGAGCACCATGATTGCCACCGCCACGGCGATGTACTCTGACAGTGGCCCGCGAAACCAAAGGGCTGCATCCGCGACGCCATAGGCAAGAACCAGCAGGGCACTCAATACCCCGCCCACGATAGAGCGATAAACCATAGTAGTTCGTGCAGACTAGAGGAAGTCGGGAGGAGGCTGGAATTTGTAAAAGTGCTGTTCCAGTAACTGTGCAAAGCGGATACAGCGGTAGTCGTGATATTGCGGGCCGATGATCTGCACGCCGACCGGCAGTGCCACGCCTTGTGATTGCGCAAGACCGATCGGCGCGACAGTAGCGGGCAGGTAGACGTGGCCCGGGTAGCCCGCCCAGAACAGGGCCGTTGTCGTAGGTTGTGGGTGGCCGTTGACATCGAGCATGCGCTCCCAACGCTCGCCCTGTTGGTTGTGTTCGAACGCGACAGTGGTCGCGGCCGGGCACAGCAGCAGATCGGTGTCGGTAAAGTACTCGGCCCACTTCAATCGCATTCGGTGGCGTTGCTCATTGCGATACAACCATTCGCGCTGCGTCATGGTGGTGCCGAGCACCATGCGTGATTCGTAGTCAGTGGCTCGCGCGTCCACAGTGGGGGCGCGTTTTTGCAGATCGGCGAAACCCTCATCGCTGGCACCGGGGGACGTAGCCGCGCGCAGCAGTGCCAGATAGGTCTCGTGCGCCTCGGCACTGTCGATGTCGGGCAGGTGTTGCTCGCGCACCGTGACACCGGCTTCCACCAGAAACGTCTTTAGTTGCCGCAATTGTTGCTGCACGGCGTGATCGACCTCGGCCTGTTCGTCGGTGTAGACGATGCCGACGGTGAATTCTTTCAGTGACGCGCGATCACAGGCGGGCAGCGACAGTTGCCAGCCTGCTGAATCGATGTGATCGGGGCCCGCCATGGCGGCAAGTGCCGTTTGCAGATCGAATGCGCTGCGTGCCATCGGCCCGGTCACAGCGATATCCAGTTCCGGATAACCGTGCCAGTCGGGCAATTCGTGACCGCGCGAGGTGATGATGCCAAAGGTGGGTTTGTGCCCATAGACACCACAATAATGTGCCGGGTTGCGGATCGAGGCGCCGATGTCGCTGCCGGTTTCCAGTGCCGACAGTCCGGCCGCCAGTGCACAGGCCGACCCACCCGACGACCCGCCGGGTGCACGCGTGAGGTCCCAGGGGTTATTGGTGGTGCCGTAGATGGCGTTGAACGATTGCCAGTCCGATAGCGACGCCGGTACGTTGGTTTTGCCAAATACAATCGCGCCGGCCTTGCGGTAGCGCTGCACGGCCACCGCATCGGTGCTCGCGATATTGTTGCGATAGTCCGGCAGGCCCCAGGTGGTTGGCAGGCCGGTCATGTTAAACGCTTCCTTGATGGTCATTGGCACGCCGTGTAACGGCCCGCAGGGTTCACCGTTGGCAATCGCCTGATCGGCCGCGCGGGCGGCTTGGCGCGCCCGCTCTGCATCCAGTGCCACGATCGCATTCAGCGCCGGATCGTGGCGCTCGATGCGCGCCAGATAGTGTTCGAGAATGTCGATTGCGCGCAGTTCTTTGCGGCGAATCGCGTTGGCGATCTCGGTGGCGGAGGCGAAGCTCCAATCCGTGTTGCTCATTTCGGCTCCGAAGCTGCTCGGGCGATCATCGTCGCAGGTGTAGGGGTGAGTTTCGCGGTGAAATATACCACGATCATCCCTAAGCTCCAGGCGCAGCCCGGGCGCGCGGAGTGTGCCACCACAACAACCATTGTGGTAAGCAGCCGGGTTTGGCGTGCCCGTGTGTGACTGTGTATATTCAAGTGGTCGCCGCAATCGTGGAGACCCGCAAACACTGCCACACCGAGGATACCAGTGGATGAGTTTTGACAGTCGCCTAGATACCGGCAGCAGTGAGTTCGCTGCCAATCGGCAGTCTATGCTGGCGCTGGTTGAGCGCTTGCGTACGCTGGAGTCGCTTGCGCCGCAGATCTCTGAGAAGCGTCGCAGTCGCTTTGAGCAACGCGGGCAGCTCACGCCACGCGAGCGGCTGGCGCGGTTGCTCGACCCCGGTCTGCCCTTCCTGCAATTACACACACTGGCGGGTTATCTTGCCGACAGCGATGATGAGAGTCAGTCGATTCCCGGCTCCTCACTAATCGTGGGTATTGGCTTTGTCAGCGCGGTGCGCTGCATGATCTGGGTCGACGACAGCGGCATCAAAGCCGGAGCCATGGGCAGTGAAACCCTGCCGGCGGTGCTGAGTATTCAGTCGATTGCCAGGCGCCAGAAGCTGCCGCTGATTCATCTGGTTGAAAGCGCCGGCGCCAATCTGATGGACTATCGCGTCGAGATGTGGGCGCAGGGCGGGGAAGTGTTCTACAACCTCGCCCGATTGAGCGCGGCCGGCATCCCCACTGTGGCACTTTTGCATGGGCCCTCTACCGCGGGTGGCGCCTATATGCCGGGTTTGTCGGATTACGTCATTGGCGTGAAGAACAACGGCATGGCAGCACTTGCCGGCGCGGCACTGGTGCATGCCGCCACCGGTGAACACGCCAACGATCGCGAGCTGGGTGGCAGTGAAATGCACGCCACCACATCCGGGCTGGTCGAGTATCTTGCACAGGACGATGTGCACGGCGTGCAACTGGCAAGACGCGTGGTGGCGAGTTTGAACTGGAATCAGCGCTGTGACAGTGGCCGCCGCACCTTTGCAGAACCACGCTACCACGTCGATGATCTTGCCGGCCTGGTACCGACTGACTACCGCACGCCATACGATGTGCGCGAGGTGGTGCTGCGATTGGTCGACGATTCTGCCTTTGAGGATTTCAAGCCCGACTACGGCGTCGCCACCGTGTGTCTGCAGGCATCGATAAACGGAATTGGCTGCGGCATCATTGGCAACAACGGACCGATCGATCCGAAAGGTGCAACGAAAGCTGCGCAGTTTTTTCAGCTATGTGATCAGTTGGACAAGCCCGTGATATTTCTCAACAACACGACCGGCTACATGGTGGGCACGGAGTACGAACAGGCGGGCATGATCAAGCACGGTTCAAAAATGATTCAGGCGGTGAGCAATATTTCGGTGCCACGCATTACTTTATACATCGGCGCGAGTTTTGGTGCCGGCAACTACGGCATGAGTGGCTATGCCTATGAACCTGACTTTGTATTCGCCTGGCCCAATGCGACAACCGGCGTCATGGGTGGAGAGCAGGCGGCGGGCACCATGAGCATGGTCGCGCGCAACTCGGCCAAACGTCGCGGCCAGGACATCGATGAAAATGCCCTGCAGATGCAGCACGAAAAGATTCGTGATTTGTTTGATCGTCAGGCCGACGCGTTTTATACCTCTGGCCGATGCCTCGATCACGGCGTCATCGACCCGCGTGACAGTCGCCGGGTGCTCGCGTTCTGTCTTGAAACCTGCCTCGAGGCCAGGGCCAGAACACTCAATCCCAATTCATTTGGCGTAGCACGAGGTTGATGCGATGAAAAAACCAGACGAAGTGTTTCGAACCGGGGGATCGGTGTGAGTCTGCAATCGGTGCTGGTAGCCAATCGTGGCGAGATCGCCTGTCGCATCATTCGCAAGCTACAACAACTGGGCGTACGGGCAATTGCAGTGTGCTCGCACGCGGATCGTGCGGCCCTGCACACCACACTGGCCGATGAGGTGATTGAGATCGGTCCGGCGGCGGTGGCCGAGAGTTATCTGTCGATCCCGCGCATCATCGATGCGGCGTTGTCCAGCGGTGCCGACGCCGTGCATCCAGGCTATGGATTCCTGTCAGAAAACGCTGACTTTGCGCAAGCGGTGTCTGACGCCGGCCTGACTTTCATCGGGCCACCGGTCGCCGCTATTGCAGCGATGGGTAACAAGGCCGAGGCCAAGCGCCTGATGCTGGCCGCCGGCGTGCCTTGTGTGCCCGGCTATCACGAGGCCGATCAATCCGATGCCAGACTACAGCAGGCCGCCGGGCAGATCGGCTACCCGTTGATGATCAAGGCGGCAGCGGGTGGCGGTGGGCGCGGTATGCGGCTCGCGCAAGATGAGGCAATGTTGATTGATGCGCTGGCACTTGCGCGATCAGAAGCGATGACGGCTTTCGGTTCCGATGAGCTAATTCTGGAGCGCGCCGTGTTGGATGCGCGCCATGTCGAGATACAGGTTTTTGCCGATCAGCACGGCAATGTTGTACATCTGGGAGAGCGCGATTGTTCCGTGCAGCGTCGCCATCAGAAAGTGATTGAAGAATCGCCGTGCCCTGTCATGACCGATGAACTGCGGCACGCCATGGGCCATGCTGCCGTGGCCGCAGCGCGAGCGGTCGAATACATCGGTGCCGGTACGGTGGAATTTCTGCTGGATCAAAACGGCGAATTCTATTTTCTTGAAATGAACACGCGGCTGCAGGTCGAGCACCCGGTAACAGAACTCGTCACAGGACTCGATCTGGTCGCGATGCAGCTATCGGTTGCCAATGGTGAGGCGCTTGGCGTAGAACAAAAAGACATCGCGATTGACGGTCATGCGATCGAGGTGCGCCTGTACGCCGAAGATCCGTCTAACGACTTTCTTCCCGCGACCGGCGCGATTCACCACTGGCGCGCAGCACCAGCCGAGTTGCTCAGAACCGACTCAGGTATTGCGAGTGGCATGGAGGTGTCTGCCTTCTACGATCCGATGCTTGCGAAACTCATTGCACACGGGCGCACGCGCGCGATAGCCCGCAACAAGTTGATTCGAGGCCTACAGCAAACCGTATTGCTCGGACCCAGGAGCAACGCTGAGTTTCTCCTCTCGATTTTACAGCACAGCGAATTTGTGGAGGCACGCGCCGATACGTCATTCCTCACACAGCACTATCCCGACGGGTTTCAGCCCGCTGTACCCGGAGTACAGGATCTCGCACTGATCGCGGCACTGTGTTTGTATCGGGATCAACTGGCATCGCAGGCACTGGCGGTGAATGTATCCGACAATCTGCTCGGCTGGTCCAGCAGTGTGATGATGCCGGTACCGCTGGCGCTATCAATTGAAGGTAAACACTACGAACTTGCGGTCCGCTGCACGCCAGAGCGCTGGCACGTGTGTCTCAACGCAGACGATCAGGCCATCGACGTTGAGCTGCTATCGGTTGCCGACAAAGCTGTCAGCGCAAGTGTTGACGGCAGGCGGATGTCTGTCGGATTTGTGGCCAGTGATGAAGATAATTTTCATTACGCAATCGACGGCAGAACGCTGCAGGGTCGGCGGTTCGATCGATCCGCTGAACAGACAGATACCGTGGCCAGCGGCGATGTACTCGCGCCGATGCCCGGTACCCTGGTGGCACTGTCTGTGGAAGTGGGTCAGAAGGTGAGTGTCGGTGACTCCCTGGCCGTACTTGAGGCAATGAAAATGCAGCATCGCATTCAGGCACCTATCGGTGGCAAGATCGCGGCATTGCCGTGTGGCGAGGGTGATCAGCTCGTCTCGGGGGCGTTGATCGCAAGGATCGACGACGAGACTAACAACGATAAAGAGAGCTCATAATATGCAGCAGGCACTGGATTTTGCGCAAGAGTGCGATGTACTCGGCGCACAGTTAGACACTATCGACGACTGGGATCAACCGTCACAGTTCAAGCAATGGAGCTGCAACGATATACTCGTTCATCTGCACTTCTGGAATCGCCAGGCCGATTTGTCGCTGGTGGATCCTGAGCAATTCAAACACGATATTTCCCAAGTGCTTCAGGGGGTAAGAACTGAGGGCATGCGCAGTGTAGAAAATAGTCGCATCCGTCAGCGTGGCCCCGAACTTTTAGCCCAGTGGCGTTCGCTGTATAAGGACATGGCGCAACGCTGGTCCACGCTTGATCCACGGCAACGAGTGCAGTGGGCAGGGCCGGACATGTCAGTGCGATCATCGATCACTGCCCGCCAGATGGAGACCTGGGCGCATGGCCAGGCGATATTTGATTTAATGGGGCAGAGCCGTCAGGAGTCGGACAGAATACGCAACATTGTCGTGCTTGGCGTCAATACATTCGGCTGGTCGCATCAGGTGCGGTCGGTAAAGGTGCCAACGCTGGTGCCGCAGCTAAAGCTGACTGCACCGTCCGGCGAGTTGTGGGATTATGGTGATGCGGCCAGCGACAACCTGATCGAGGGTGCCGCGTTAGAATTTGCCCAGGTGGTTACCCAAACCCGCAACATTGCTGATACCGCACTGCGTGTGCAGGGCGACATCGCAAAAGACTGGATGGCCACAGCCCAGTGTTTTGCCGGCCCGCCCGAAAACCCA
>CAZYDV010000046.1:0-24789 GCA_964646405.1 uncultured Granulosicoccaceae bacterium
GCGGACAAGCTGCTGGCCTCGGAAGATATTCAGGAATTTTATCTGGGTGTGCAGGGCGATACGCAGCGTGCGCAGAAACGCTGGAAGCGCAAGAAGACCTGGCGCTGAGTGAAAGCAATGATAGAGACAATCAACAACGACGAGCAAATCAGTGTCGATGGTTGTGAGACCATCGCAGCGCTTTTTTCGAAAAGGTGCCATGATCATGCGGGTCGCACCGCGCATCGCGAAAAGGATCTCGGCATCTGGCGCGCCTATAGCTGGACCGATTACTACGATCACGCGCAGTGGATCGGCATGGGGCTTGCCGAACTGGGGCTCGCGCGTGATGATGTGGTGTCGATTCTGTCTGAGGATCGCCGCGAGTGGCTCTATTGCGATATGGCTGTGATGGGTATGGGCGGGATCGCCAGTGGCGTCTATACCACCGACAGCGCCAAACAGCTCGCCTACCTGATCACCGATTCGGGCTCGAAATTCCTGTTTGTCGAGAACGACGAGCAACTCGACAAATGGCTGGAGCAACGCGACGCCATGCCCGAGCTGGAAAAAGTTATCGTCTACGATCGCGACGGGCTGCGGGATTTTTCTGATTCAAAAGTCATGTTCTACGATGAGTTGCTCGAGCTTGGGCAAAAAGCGACGGCAGCACGGCCAGACGTGTTTGCTGAGCAGCTCAATCTCGCCCAGCCCGAAGACACTCTGATGCTGATTTATACGTCGGGCACTACCGGTGCACCTAAAGGTGCCATGATCAGTCATCGCAATATGATTTTCCAGCTCGCCGCCGGCATGGATTTGCTGGAGGCCTATCCGGAAGATGAGCAGCTTTGCTTTTTGCCGCTGTGTCACGTCTACGAGCGCCTGTTGTCGGTACAAATTCAACTGGGTGTGGGCCTGACCGTCAACTTTGCCGAAAGCGTCGAGACCGTATTCGAAAACATGCAGGAGGTCAGCCCGCATACCTTTGCATCAGTGCCACGTGTGTGGGAAAAGATCTATTCACGGGTGCAGATTCTGCGCTCCGAGGCGACGGCCGTTGGACGCTGGTCACTGGATCGTGCGATCGCCGCCGGCAGCGCGAAATCCCTGCTGATCGAAGATGACAAAGACGTGCCCTGGCTGCTGTCGATGCGTTGCCGGTTCTGGGATTTTCTGGTGTTGCGCAATCTGCGGCGCATGCTTGGGCTCGATCGCATGCGTCGCGCCGGTTCCGGGGCGGCGCCTGTGTCGCCAGAGTTGCTGCGTTGGTTCTTTGCCATTGGCGTGCCGTTGCTGGAGGGCTATGGCGCCACCGAGACCGCCGGTGTTACGACCGTCAATACCAGTACCGACAATGTCATCGGCAGCGTGGGCAAACCGATGAAGGGCGTTGAGCTCAAGATCGCCACCGACGGCGAGATACTGGTGCGCGGGGCGAATGTGTTTCAGGGGTACTGGAACATGCCCGAAAAAACTGCCGAGACACTGCGTGATGGCTGGTTGCACACCGGCGATGTCGGGCGCATCGGCAATAATGGCGCGCTGACGATCACCGGCCGCATCAAGGACATCATCATCACCGCCGGTGGCAAGAACATCACGCCGGCTGAATTCGAAAGCCGATTGAAGTTCTCGCCCTACATTTCAGATGCGGTGATCATTGGCGATCAACGCAAGTTCCTGAGCTGTCTGGTGATGATCGATCAGGAGAATGTCGAAAAATTTGCACAGGAAAACTCCGTACCCTTTGCCGACTTCGCCTCACTTTGCGCGGCCGAGCCGGTGCGTGATCTAATCGCCGGCGAGATCGATGCGGTCAATAAGGAGTTTGCCCGCGTCGAGCAGATCAAGGATTTTCGCCTGATCGATCTGCTGCTGACTGCCGAGGACGACGAACTGACCCCGACGATGAAGCTCAAACGAAGTTTTGTGGAAAGTAAACACAAATCGCTGATCGACAGCATGTACGCTGCCTGAAAAGCGAATACTGAATAACCCGCCACAACCATTGAACCACCGAGGAATTCCGATGAAGAAACTGCTAACCACGATTTCGGCGCTGACGCTGGTGTCGGCCAGTGCGATGGCCGCCGATCAGGGAGTCACCGATGATGAGATCATTTTGGGCAGCCACAATGATCTCAGTGGCCCGTTTGCCGCTTTTGGCGCGCCCTCCATGCAGGCAGCGCAACTCTATTTCGACGAAGTGAACGCCAATGGCGGCGTGCATGGTCGCAAGATCAAACTGATCGTCGAGGACACCGGTTATCAGGTGCCTAAAGCGGTGCAGGCGGCCAACAAGCTGATCAACCGCGACAAGGTATTCGCCATGTTCATGGCACTGGGCACTCCCCACAACCTCGCCGCATTCAAACTGCAGGAGAAAAAACGCATCCCGAATTTTCTGCCGTTGTCGGCTGCGCGGCAAATGCTGGACGATCCGATCGAGCTGAAATTCGCAGGCTTCGCCTCCTACTACGACGGTATCCGTGCGGGTGTCGGCTATATGCAGGAGAACGAGGGATCGACCACCGTGTGCCCGATGTATATCCCGTCTGATTTCGGAAAAGAGATTGCTGCCGGCGCCGCCGATGAGGCCGCGGCGCGAGGCATGACCATGGGGGGCGAGACGACGCATAAGCCGGATGAGACTGACTTCGTCGGCTCACTGACCAAGCTCAAAGATGCTGGCTGTGACCTGATCCCGATTGCTCTGTCGGTGCGCGGCGTTATCACGGCTGTTGCAACCGCCAAGAAAATTGGCTGGACCGACGTTAAATTCCTGGGTTCGTCAGCCGCGTTTCATACCGCCATCGCGAAAGTGCCCGGTGGTGTGACCGAGGGTTTCTTTGCCGCAGCCGGCTGGCAGGACATCGAGGCGCGCATGGGTAATGAAGAGGTGGCCAAATTTGCCAAATCCTACACCGACGCAACCGGGGAGCAGGCACCCGGCACCGGTGCTATCCTCGGGCGCTCCAGTGCCGAGGGAATTGTACGGGCGTTCGAGGCAGCGGGCCCTGATCTGACCGTCGACAGCTTCATCAAGGCGGTAGAGGGCTTGAGCTACACCGATGAGATCATGGGTACCAATGTCAACTATGGTGCCGATCATCTCGGTAGCGGCAAGGTGTTTATCTCGAAGATTGAGGGCGGTACCTGGAAGGTCATCGGTGAGGCCGGTGAAGATTGATTGATCTGGTCCGGACCACGAAGTGAAAAAGGGGCGCAAGCCCCTTTTTTTATGCCCGATGGAGACGCAACCGTCGGGTTGCAGGTGTGTTGCCCATCCCCGCTTGCCAGCTTTTAGTTGTCTGATCAGCTTATGAAAGCAGCCATACAGTTGAGTCAGACCGAAAAGTTATGAATTTGTGATACTTGTGTGCTCGGCAAGAAACGCGTTGCCCGAGCAAGCCAATGGTGAGACCGAACCGACCGACAGCAGTTGCTTTTTAACCTCCGCGATGGCGTGAATTACCGCGGATCACTGTCTGGCAACCCGTCGATCGACGCAAATGATGCCCGACAAATCAACAGGTTCTGCGAGCCTTCTCGTGTCGTTGTAGACCATTGGATATTTGATTGATCAATAACATACGGTCAAACGCATCGGTGTTTGGCAGGTTGTTATTTCAACTGATGTCAGGTCAATATCACTGGTTGAAATTTGGGTCGAAGCAGACCAAAAAATAGTAGAACCCTGATGCGGTGCATAGTTGATATTTTCCCATCGCCATAGAATAGCGCCGCAGTGACGCAGCAACGACCTGCTATCAACCCAACGTCCACTCGACGTCAACACGGGACAACTCAGGCTCTGGTGCGCCAGTAGACAATGTTTTTCTCGCAATCTCCGGCACTAAAGCCGTCGACTGTACAAGCGACTACCCGTATCGATTGGGCGGCTCTGGCACGATTTAAACCGTTTTGGTCGTCGGTCTATGCTCGCCTGTCACGGTTGCGTGTTCCGCTGATGGAATAAGTTTCTAATTGGCTTTCGCCAGTATTCGAAAATTGAGCAATGGAATAAATGCCGGAATCACTTGTTAAACATCACGAGCCGGGTGGACTGCACTTTTTGATGAATCAATTATTCGATCCGATGATTAACTCCCGATCCATTGCCAAACAGACGTTGCTTGATCATTGGATTGGCGGCGCTCAGTCTCAATTGGATGAACCGGCATTCTCGTGCAACACCGCGAGCATAAGTCATGGGCAACTGCTTCAGCGCTGTATGCAACTGACATCATTTCTGGACACCTGCAACATTGCTCGTCAGGAGCCGGTGGCGTTGCTGATGCCGCGAACGCTGAATGGTGTGGTCGCCGCGTACGGGGTTATGTACGGGGCCAGAATATGGGTGGCGATCGATCCGGCATCGCCTGTGGCAGTCATTCGGCAGATGCTTGTAGATTGTGGTATCCGGATGTTGCTGACCGATCCACAGATGAATCGAATCGTTGATCAATTGCTGCGGGAAGAGACCTTGTTGCAAACCGTTGTGGGCGTAGAGTCGTGTGTCGTTGATGCCGGTAATTTATCACTGGTGTCGTGGCAACAAATCGCAGACAGCGTTGTTGAAGCGATGCCACCGCGTGCCACAAGCGACGATGTGGCTTATGTGATTCACACCTCTGGTTCGACCGGCAAGCCAAAGGGAATTGTACATACGCATTTCAGTGCACTCAGTTATGCACAATTGTGTTGCGATACATTTGGCCTGTGTCGTGATGATGTGATTGGCTGTCACGGTCCACTACACACGGATATGTGTACGATGGGACTATTAGCTGGTCCACTGGCCGGGGCCAGTACCCAGATCGTGCCCGAGGCTCATGTAAAGGTGCCGGCCAGCCTGTCTGCGTTGATCGAGTCGAGCCGAATGACGGTCTGGTATTCCGTGCCACAGGTGCTGGTACAGATGCTTGAACACGGCGCGCTTGACCAGCGCGACCTTGGCTCTCTGCGTTGGATCATCTATGCCGGTGAAGCGATCGCGCCCGTTCACCTGTTACACCTGATGTGCCAGACACCAGTGGCACAACTATGCAATGTGTACGGTCCAGCAGAGATCAATCAGTGCACGCACTATGTCATCTCCGGTGCCAATGAGCTAAAGCGATTGGCCGAGCGCGACGAGCCGGTGCCCATCGGCAGCCCCTGGCCCGAGACGCGGGTTGTGTTGCTGGATGAGTGCGATCAGCTTGTCGATGACGATAACCTGGGCGAGCTTGCAGTGCATTCAAGCACGATGATGCAAGGCTATTGGCACGATGACAGACCGGCCCATGAGACTTTTTTCGATAACCCGCGGGACGGCTTGCGCTACTACCGCACGGGTGATCTCGCGCGCCGCAATCATCGCGGAGTCTACACATTGTCAGGACGACGCGGCCGGCAGGTAAAAGTGCGCGGTATGCGAGTAGAGCTGGATGCGATTGAATTGATCCTGTCGCAGCACCCGAAGGTAGAAGTGGCAGCTGCGATAGCGGATCAATCAAACGCGAATCCGGGTGGCTGTCGAATACGGGCGTTTGTCACCCTGACAGCGGATGCTGACCCAGTCGAATTGCAAGTCTATATGCGCAGGCGTGTGCCGATGCACGCGGTGCCGGAAACCATTGAGGTGCGCTCATCGATTCCGCTGACCAGTGGCGGAAAGATAGATCGTTTGCGACTCGTCCGTGATTGACGACGACTGTGAACGCGGGCCGACGCAGAGACTAAAACGAATATGAAAAGTGACCAATCCACGGGTAGCGACACTAAGCATCTGTCGGCACCTGAAAAAACAAAAGCAGACATTTGCAGTTTTATAAACCATGAGCTGCTGCCGCCCGACTGTGGCATCGAAGTCCAGCCACAGGATGATCTGCTCGCCATTGGTTATCTGGATTCGATGCAGTTCATGCGTCTGGTTCAATATGTAGAGGAATCGTGCGATGTGAAAATCCCTCCGGAAGATCTGCTGATCGAACATTTTCAAACGGTCAATCAGTTGCATCAGTACCTGTCAGCCAGGCACTCACGTCAATGACCATCAACTTGACTGGCGAAGCTTTGAGCGCGGCACAAGTCAGGCTGTTGTCTGGACAGTTGCTGGCGCGCGATGTGCCACTGTGCAATATGGCGATGGCCTGCACGCTCGAAGATGCTGCAATTGATGAAGGCCGGGTGGTGCAGTCTTGGGCCGATATTGCCGGTGCCATCGATGCGCTGGGTATAGGACTGACTGTCGATGAAAACGGCGTCACACAGTCAACAGGGCATTCGCCACCTGAAATGCAATTGATCGATTTCTCATCTGACAACGCAGCCTTGCAACGCGCTCGGCAGTGGACGCAGGCAGATGTAAGCACTGCACTTGGGCCCGATGGCCCACTCGGCCGCGTCGCAATGATCAAGCTTGCGCCGAAGCACTGGATTTTTTATTGCAATCTGCATCACGTCATCTGTGATGCCACATCGTTTGCATTGATCTGGCAGCGTTTGGCGCAACGCTATCAGCAGCTGTCTGTCCAGCCAACTGTGGCGTACGCTGCAAACCCGGAAGCTGCAAGCTTTCTGTCGTTCGTGCGCGACAGTGAACAGGCGCGACAACGGCGTGCGACAGACAAGCCAGACTATATCGGGCAGCTTCGCGACATCGTATCGTCGGCGCCATTTGGTCGTCGACCCGGCCCGTCCGATACTGGCTCTGCACGGGTATCGGAACCTCTGAATGCGCAACGTCTTGCGCAGCTAGGCGAACTCGCCTCGCACCCGCAGGCGCGCGCGTTCGGACAGGGTATAGGCCATTGCAGTGTGTTGCTGACATTGCTGGTCACCTTGTTATATCGAATTGGTGGCGGTACAACGCAGACCATCGGGTTGCCATTACCGCAGCGACAGCATCCGGGGCACCGTGAAACCGTAGGTCTGTTGGTGGAAGTATTGCCTGTACAGGTCGACGTCGATGAGCACGCGAGTTTTCTTAGCCTGCTGCAGCAATCGAGAAGCGCGTTGTTGAGTCTTTTAAAGGATGCGCGCGCTGGTGACAGCGCTTTGCTGGATTCGCCGGCGATTCCCGCGCTGTTGAATTACATCAATGCGCCGATGGGTGACTTCGGTGTGTTGCCTGCGCAGGTTGAATGGCTGCACTCGGGGCATATCGATCACCAGCACCTGATTCGACTGCAGGTGCAGGACTGGGCCGGCGATGGCAACATCACGCTTGCCTTCGATTTCAACAATGCCGTTTTTGATGAACCGCAACGGCGCGCTTCGATCGATGCGTTCTGGGCCCTGTTCGATGCCATGGCGAGCGATATTGATCACCGGGTTGAGGCGGTGACGATTGCCGCGCCGCGCCAGTTGAGCGGTGCAGCGATCTCCGTGTCAAAGATAGCCCAACCAACGGTATGGTCGCGGATCGCCCGAAATTGTAGTCTTTTTACAGAAGCCACGGCACTGATCGAGAACGGTCAAGCCTGTAGTTACTCGCAGATGGGTGGAAATGCCAATAGGATCGCCATGATGCTTGCTGCCCGCGGTGTGGGTCGCGGGGCGCGTGTGGCTGTGCATTTGCATCGCGATATCCGCCTGCCTCAGGTACTGCTTGGCATCCTGGCCTGCCGTGCGGCCTATGTACCGATCGATTCTGCACAGCCGGCAAGCCGGGTTAATGCGATTCTGACCGATGCCAGACCGCGGGTATTGATCACATCTGAGCATTTGAACACTGAATACACACTAACAGAGGGTGTCGAGTCCGTTGATGTGCTGCTGGTCGACGAGATTTTTGATGAGCTAAGTACAGATGAGTACGCTAAAGCGTTGCCACTGGATCCACCAGATCCTGCCGATCTCGCCTACCTGATTTACACCTCAGGTTCGACCGGGGTACCCAAGGGAGTTGCCATTACGCATGCGTCGCTCGCCAGCTATTGCAACTGGGCGGCTAGTTTCTACGCAGCGGATCAAGCGGTGAATATGCCGCTTTTTACTGCAATCGGTTTTGACCTGACAGTCACATCACTGTTTCTACCGCTGATGACCGGCGGCACCTTACACGTGTACAGCGAATTGACTTACCCGGGAATGGAGGCGCTCAATGCGGTATTGCGAGAAGATCTTGTCGATATTGTCAAGCTGACACCGGCGCACCTAAGTGGGTTGACTTCTGATCAGTGTATGCAGACGAGCCGCCTGTCAGCAATGATTGTGGGTGGGGAGAATCTGCCG
This sequence comes from uncultured Granulosicoccaceae bacterium, assembly GCA_964646405.1. Classification (GTDB taxonomy): domain Bacteria; phylum Pseudomonadota; class Gammaproteobacteria; order Granulosicoccales; family Granulosicoccaceae; genus CAKZSB01. The sequence continues at coordinate 8,206 of CAZYDV010000046.1, forward strand.
GTGACACTTGCCGCCAGAATCGATCGATATTTTGAATCGAAGTTAAAAATTCACAACGAGTACGGGCCGACTGAAGCGACCGTTGGCTGCGTACTGCATACCTTCGATGCTAGAGAAGACACAACCGGAGCAGTGCCGATTGGCAGGCCTGTGGCAAACAGTGTGCTGCGCGTGCTGAACGCGGCGGGTGAAGACGTACTGCCTGGCTGTAGTGGCGAGTTGTTTGTGGGTGGTTCTTCGCTTGCCACAGGGTACTGGGAAGAAGTCGATCTGACGCGCTCGCGATTTGTAGAGTTGCCACCGCACGGCGCCCGTTTTTATGGCACAGGCGACCTTGTGCGCGAGGATAAGCACGGCGTGTTGCATTGTCTGGGTCGGATCGACAGTCAGTTCAAACTGCGAGGCCATCGCATAGAGCCTGCCGAAATCGAGTCGGTCGCATTGCAGCACCCGCACGTTGATGCGTGTGTGGCGGTGCTGATTGATGCGCAGCAGTCAAGCTTCGCGCCTGATGAAAAATGTACGCAATGTGGGCTCTCTTCGCGTGTGCCAGGCGCACTACTGGATGACACGGGTGTGTGTGTGCAGTGTCGGAACTTTGCACAATACCGCGAGCGCGTTGAGTCGTACTTTAGATCCAGTGCGGAACTTGAACAGCTCGCGGGAAAGATGAAAGCCTCTGGCAACGCGACTTACGACTGCATCATGTTATTGAGCGGTGGCAAGGACAGCACCTATGCGCTGGGACAGTTGGTCGATATGGGTTTGAAGGTGCTTGCGTTCACGCTCGACAATGGATTCATCTCAGCCTCGGCTAAAGGCAACATCTCGCGCGTCTGTAGTGAGCTTGGCGTTGATCATCGTTATGGTGTGACACCCTCGATGAATGCAATATTTCTGGACAGTCTGCAAAAGCATGCCAACGTGTGCAATGGTTGTTTTAAGACCATCTATACGATGGCCTTGCAACTGGCGACAGAACTGGAAATCAACTGCATCGTGACCGGTTTGTCGCGTGGGCAGTTTTTCGAAACTCGATTGAGTGAAGACTGGTTTCTCGCACCGGACTATCGAGCCGATGCCATGGATGAGGCGATCGTCGCAGCACGGCGGGTCTATCACCGGATCGAAGATGCCGTATCGTGTGCGCTCGATACGCGTTTTTTACACAATGACGATGTGTTCGAACGGATACAGGTTGTCGATTTCTACCGTTACTGTGATGTGAATCTGGATGAAATATATCGTTATCTGGATCAGCGCCTGCCGTGGGTTCGACCTGCAGACACCGGCCGTTCAACCAACTGCCTGATCAATGACGCCGGCATTTATGTTCACAAACACGAACGCGGTTTTCACAACTATGCCCATCCCTATAGCTGGGATGTGCGGCTGGGCCACAAGCAGCGGGATGAAGCCCTGGAGGAGTTAGATGATGAGATTGATGAAATAGAAGTGCTGGCACAGCTTCAGCAGATTGGATACCGGCTGTCCGAAAAACCCTCACAGCAGATAGTGCTCTATTTTGTATCCCGTTACGATCTGGCGCAGTCAGACCTTCGACGATGGATGGCCGGTCGTCTGCCTGAGTGGATGATTCCATCTCAACTGGTGGCGATCCCCGAGCTGCCTCTAAATCTGAACGGCAAGATCGATTTGCATCGTCTGCCGGCAATCGGCTTGTCCGCGGTGCACAGTCATGGCGTGCCCCGGGCATTTGCCGAGCAGATGCAAGCATCGTCGCAACATGGCGTGGCAGACGAATTGATGCCACAGACCGAACTCGAACGGTTGCTGCACCGGATCTGGTGTCGGCATCTTAATCTTGCGTCTATCGGTGTCGACGAGAATTTTTTTGCTCTGGGTGGCGACTCGCTGATGGCGATTCGAATTACGTCGGAATTGAATCGGGGAGGTTATCGATACCGTCCGGCGGACATATTCGAAAAACAATCGATCGCGCAGCTTGCGCAAGTCGATTTTGATGGCCGTAACGATGCGAGCGTCTTGGCTCGGACCGACACGCAAGGCTCGGATGACAACAAGCCGGCTGCGTTTTCGTCGTTAAAAGGCGGGCAGTTGGATGCGCTGAAACGCGCACTGAACAAGGGGCGTGAGCGATGAGGACTGTGGCCGTTCTGCCGTGTGTGCAGGCGCTGCGGAGGGCGTACTAGTGGATTTTTCTCTGTCTGATGCGCAACAGGCTCTGCAAAGTCAAATGCGTGAGTTTGGAGTGAAGCTATCGGCTGATATTGATGGCGAACTGATGTTTGATCGCCGCATTTGGCAACGCTGCGCGCAAGCGGGCATACACGGTTTGACCGTGCCGCCACCCTGGAGTGATTCACCCGCCGCGGATATTGTCAGCGGCGTGTTGGCCATGGAAGGCCTTGGCTATGGCTGTCACGATAACGGATTGTTGTTTGCGTTGAATGCACATATCTGGACAGTCCAGATGCCGTTGCTGTTACATGGCACACCGACCCAGCAGGATCGCTACCTGCGTGCCATGTGCCGGGGTGAGTTGGTTGCCGCCCAGGCGATGACCGAGCCCGAGGCGGGATCAGATGTGTTCAGTCTAAAAACACGCGCAGCACGCGACGGTGATCAGTACATTCTAGATGGTCAGAAATGCATGATATCGCTGGCACCTGTTGCCGATCTGTTTCTGGTGTTTGCCAGTACCGATCCCGATGCCGGACGCTGGGGTGTGTCAGCCTTTCTGGTCAACCGTGACACACCTGGACTGCACGTCCACGTGGCTACGCAGAAGATGGGCCTCGACAGCGTGCCGATGGCAAGCCTTACCTTTAGCCAGTGTCGGGTTGATGAAAGTCAGCGATTGGGGCCGGAATCTGCGGGTGCGGCGATTGCCCACAGTGCGCTGGAGTTTGAACGTTGCTGCATCATGGCCGGACAGGTGGGACGAATGCAGAAACAGCTCGAATTGAGTGTCGATTACGCTCGACAACGCAATCAGTACGGTCAGTCGATCGGCAAGTTTCAATCGGTGTCGAATCGAATAGCCGATATGAAACTGCGTTTGGAAACCTCGCGTTTGCTGTTGTATCAATGTGCCTGGCTCAAGCAGCAGGGACAATCGATCGCACTACAGAGTGCTATGTTGAAACTTCACTTAAGCGAAATGTTCCTTGCCTCAGGAATTGATTCGTTACGGGTTCACGGTGGATATGGCTATCTGTCGGAAACCGGAATCGAGAAAGACGTTCGCGATGCGCTGGGTGGCGTGTTGTATGGTGGTACATCGGATATTCAGCGCAACATCATCGCCGGCATGCTCGGGCTGTAACGGATGATCACGCCCTCATCGCAATGGCATGATTCGGTACAGGCGTCGGTGACGGAGTGTCGCGCAGAAGCTTGCCCGGATCGTCAGAACACCATCGACTTGTGGGTCATTGCATGGGCTGTGTTGCGTCAGCTAGCGCTCCCGCTCTGCCAGTTGTCAGTCGATGAGGAACAGCGCGCGTGCGGCATGGCGCTCGATAGCACCGCGCGTGACTACCGATATGCGCGATCGTTGCTGCGCTGTCTGTTGGCTGTGCGATTGGGTTGTGCGCCGACCGCGGTTGATTTTGAGTATGGCCAGGCAGGTAAGCCTGTTCTGGCAGACGGGCCGGCGTTTAATGTGTCGCACAGTCGTTCAACGCTTGTGATCGCGATAGCCGATAACGAGTTTGGTGGGCGCCTTGGCGTCGATGTAGAAGAGCACGTCACTGACAAGATAGCTGCTAGCCTTCCAGCGCGTTGCTTTTCTGCCAACGAACGGCAATGCTTGCAACAATACCCGGTTGGAGCATCGCGATGTGTGGCGTTCACTCGGGGCTGGACGCGCAAGGAGGCGGTGGTCAAGGCGGAGGGCGGTGGCATAACCCTCGCGCTGGACAAATTCGACGTATCACTTGCCGATCACGGCACGTGTGCAGGTCGGTCTGTGTTGAACGGTTCTGATCTTCCATGGCTATTGCCTCAGTGCTGCGTGTTGATCGATCCCGGTCCGCACGGGCAAAACGAAATGGCGATTGCCGTGATGTTCGATCAGGCGGCTGATAGCTGCAGGCTTGTGCGGCGTGATATCGGACTGGACGAACTTGCGGCCTTGGCGCCATTGGCTGATTGCCGGCACAGGCATATCCGCCGTCGACCGGGCCACTCTGACGAGCAGCCATTGTGATGCCACGCGTTCTCTACATCATGTACGGCATGCCCAGTTGCTACAACAGCGGGCTGACGTTCGCGCGCAAATTCGCGGATCAGGGTATTGCCATCTCGGTGGCCTGCGATCAGGACATCGGCGACCTGGTCAACCGCGCGGGTCTGCCGTTTCAGCATCTTCAAACCTTGTCTGAGTCTGAAACCCGGCGCCGTTTCGAGGTCGTCAACCAAAAGATCAACCAGCGTCATACGGGTCTTTTCAGATATTTTAAGCTTGCCCGCGCACGCCTGGCACTGCGTCGGGAGTCACTGGCAGATGATTCGCTGCTGTGTCAGGTGAAGACACTCAAGCCCGACCTCTTGCTGATTGATATCGAATGCCACCTGGCGATTATCGCCACCAGCACATTAAAACTGCCAACGGCATTGTGCAGTCGGCTGTTTGATCATCGACCGCATGGATCCAGACCGCCTCTGCACAGTAACTTGCGTCCCTCGCAAAGCCCAATCGGACGACTGAGAATCGCCATGCAATGGTGGAGACTTCGCATCGCATCTTTGCTGATTGCAAACCGTCAGCGCTTTTCTGCCAGTCGCCTGCGTCCGGTTCACTATCGCTCGTCAAGCCTGGTCGACATCAAACATATCGCCGAGCAATACGGCGTAGACCTCTGGTCGATCGCAACCACGGCACACTGGTTCCGACCTGTGACCTATACCCACGCGCCGATACTATCGCTAACGTTGCGCGATCTGGATTTCAGCGCACCATCGGATTGCGCCTTTCGCAGTGTAGGCCCGATGGCTAGTGATCGAGACTATGCCTTTGCGCAGCGCGGCCTGTCCGAAGTCGATCGATTTATCGCGTGCGCCAGACAGTGTCGGCAAACAGTCGTCTATTGCGCGATGGGCACCTATGCGATGCGCGAGCCGCGCTTTGTGAATGGGCTCATGGAGATGGCCCGTTTGCGCGCTGATCTCGCGCTGGTTATATCACTGGGTGGGCGGGAGCTACCAGCAGACTATCCGCCACCGCCTGCAAACGCGCTTTTGCTTGCGACTGCTCCGCAAATAAAGTGTCTGTCGCTTGCCGATGCGGCGATTCTGCACGCAGGCATTGCTGGATTGCAGGAGGCGTTGAAGAACCGAGTGCCGGTGCTGATTTTTTCTGTCGGCAGCAATGACCAGAACGGCTGTGCCGTACGCTGGGCCCAGCTTCAACTGGCACGGCGTTTCTCGATCGAGCATACGCCGGCGGCAGCGATGGCAGGCGAACTGGATGCACTGTTGTCGGATCGACAAATAAAAACGCAAATTCAACGCTTTGGCAAGCTTGCAGAACAGCGTGATGCTGAATTTTCACCCCAAAAACTACTAGGCGAATTGTGCGCCTGATCAGACTCCCCATGGCAAGACAAAAAACAACTTTTCTACCTGTCTCACTCGTTGCTTTGCTATTGCTCGCCTGCAGTCAGGTTTGGGCACATGCAAAGCAGGAGAATTACATCTGGCTGAATGTGGAAGAGGATGCCATTGCCGGTCGATTTGAGCTGAACATCAACGATGTGCGGGGCAAGCTCGATCTGGACGTCGATGAACTCGGAGACACCAGGCTGGAGGGGCTGACGGCGGCTCGCGAAACACTCGAGGCGTTTCTTCAGGATAATTTTAGACTTTCGGATGAAGAGGGCGAGATCCCGTATCAGTTCGGTTCACCGTCATTGTTTTCAGAAGGGAACGACTACCTGCAGTTTCCCTATAAAACTGATCGTTTACCGGTTGGATCGAAAATCACGATAGAAAATACGATTTGGCTCGTGCCACCGTATAGTGAAGCGGATCGCTTTCATCGAAGCATGATCGTAGCGCAGTACAATCAAGTCACCGATCAGGCTTTCGGCGACAGTAATGTTGCCATCGTGTTTTCGCCAGATCGCCTGGTTCAGACGCTCGATCTTGAAAACCCGGGGCAGATCTTGACCTGGCCGGATTTTCTCTGGCAGGGTGTTTTACACATCGGAATCGGACTTGATCATATTCTTTTTATCGTCGTGCTGTTGCTCGGTGTGGTGATGCAGTATGAAAATAAGCAGTGGCAAGCCGTCGAACGGGCATCAACAGCTATCTGGAAAACGGTTCGAATCGTGACTATTTTTACAATCGCACACTCGATTACGCTGTCGCTGGCCGCGCTGAATCTGGTGAATGTACCCGGTGCACTGGTCGAGACCATCATCGCCGTATCGATCATCGCGATGGCACTGAATAACATTTTCCCACTCTTCAGTGGTCATTCGTGGATCCTGGTATTTGCCTTCGGTCTGTTCCATGGATTGGGATTTGCCTCGGTCATGGGGGATCTACAGTTTCGCGTCGGTCTGATCGAACGCATTCTGATCATGTTCAATGTTGGTGTGGAATTGGGTCAGTTGGCGCTGGTGGTGATGTTGCTGCCGATTTTGCTACTGTTGCGACACAGTGCTATCTATCGTCCAGTGGTCATGACGGGGATATCGATGGTGGCGATCGTCATCGCGCTGTGGTGGGTCGGTGAGCGCACCGGGTTGATCGCGCAGTGATGGAATCGATTGAGGATGCGTATCCGCTGAATGCAACGCATAGCGGAATACTGTTTCACTCGCTGCAGAGTGATGCATCTGACGATTATCTGGCGGTGATCCATATGCGCATCGTTGGTGCGCTTGACGTACCGTGTTTGCAACGCGCCTGGTGCCAGGTGATTGATCATCACACTTCGTTGCGTAGCGGTATCGTCTGCGACGGGCTGGAAGAACCGTTATGGGTAGTTCATCAGTCGATAGAACCGGAGTGGGAACAACATGACTACTCGCGACTGAGCCCTGAAGCACAGGATGATGAGCTCAAAGGCGCGCTCGATCGGCTGGTCCAGTGGCGATTCTCGTTCAACGGTGAGCCATTGCTGAAATTCTCACTATTCAAAATCGATGATCGAATCTACCGGCTACTCTGGACTGTACACCATTTGATTTCGGATGGCTGGTCCACCGCAGTAGTTCTCGAGGATCTCGTTTGTGCCTATGCGTCATTCGCAGACGGGCACCCAGTTGATCTTAAAGAGACGCTGCCGTACAAACAATATCTCGACTGGCAATCGGCGCGATCGCCTGAGGCCACGCGCAGCTACTGGTCTGAGTATTTGTCCGATATCAATGTGACGCCGTTGCAACTGGCCGATCGCGGCAATCGCTCGGTCGTTAGCGATTCAGTCACGACATCAATGACCCTGGGGGCCGAGCTGCACGCCAAGCTCGGGCTGTGCGCGAGACGCCATCGAACCACCACCAGTACGCTGCTGCTGGCAGCCTGGGGTCTGGTGCTGCGCGATTACACGCAGCGATCGGCACCCATGTTTGGTGTCACCGTGGCCGGTCGTCCTGCGCAACTGGCCGGTGTGGAGCGAACGGTTGGCCTTTTTATCTCAACCCTGCCACTGTGTATCGATCTGACCGTCGATAAACCGATCGCTGATTGGCTGGCTGAACTTGCCACAACCCTGCAGTCGCATGCCGAACATGCTGCGCAGCCACTGATCGAGATGCATAAACTGGCCGGGCGTTCTGCAGGTGAAGCGCTGTTTGACAGCGTGGTGGCGATTGAGGGTCACGAGAGTGATCTGTGCTTCGCAAGCCAGAAAAGCAGCGGCATTGCGATTGATTCGATCGACTATCGCATTCGCAGCCATTTTAAATTGTCGCTGCTGGTTGCCACCGGTGGCAAGACGACCCTGCAATTGATCAGTCAGATCGAGTCATTTGACACGGTAGCCAACCAGGCGATGCTCAATCGATATATCTCGGTGCTTCACACCCTGGTGGCAGATGAGATAGAGACGCCTGCCCAATGGCGGGCGGCCGGGCCAAAAGCGGCTGGTGTTTCACTGGCGCCACCACCTCAGACCCACAGCAGGATCGATCAGTGGATTTTGCAAAGCGCGCGTCGACAGCCAACAAAGCCTGCACTGATTCAGGGGCAGGTGTCGATCAGCTACGCGGTACTTGAACGCAGGGCGATGTCGCTGGCTGCGGCTATCTCGCACTCACAGACTGATCACTCTGGCCCGGTTGCGATCTGTCTGGATTTTGGTGTCGATGCGATTGTGGCGATGCTGGCAGTATTGCTTGCAGGTCGCGGTTACCTGCCGCTGGATCCCGAGCAACCCGTGGCGCGTCGCGAAGCCTTGTGCACCGATGCACAATGCAGCCTGCTCATCGCCAGAGATGATACGTCGATGCAAATGTCTACGCCATCGATTCGGGTGCTGGGTGCGTCTTTTGAAGACACGGCGGTTGCCTTGCCGGTCATCCCGATGGATCACGCATCGACACTGGCTTATCTGATGTATACATCCGGCAGTACGGGTGAGCCCAAAGGGGTGCCGATTTCCCATGCCAATCTGATCTACTCCACTGAGGCACGCTTTGCTTACTACCCTGAATCCGTCGATAAGTTTCTGCTCGTATCACCATTGACATTCGACAGTTCCGTCGTCGGCATATACTGGACTTTGTGCAGCGGTGGCACACTGGTGCTGCCGGATACTGAGCAGCGTCGCGAGGTGGCCCACTGGTGTGATCTCGTCAGGGTGCATCGGGTTACTCATACGCTGTGTTTGCCATCGGTTTATCGGTTGATACTATCGCGGGACAGCAACCGTGATCTGTCGTCATTGCGAAGTGTTATCGTCGCCGGTGAAGCTTGTGACGCCGATCTTTGTCGACTCCACCATGAGCGACTGCCCGACGCTGCGCTCTACAACGAATACGGTCCTACCGAAGCCTGCGTCTGGAGTAGTGTGCACCGTTGTCGACCAACTGAGAGCACCGCTGTGCCAATCGGTCTTCCGATCCCGGGGACGCATATGGATGTGATTGGTCTGGACGGCGCCGGCTGTCCGGATGGGGTCGAGGGTGAATTGACTATTTACAGTCCCGGCGTGGCCGAAGGCTATTTTCAAAAGCCTGAGCTGACTCGGCATTTCTTTATCGGTGGGAAATCCGGTTACCGCACCGGTGATCGCGGCTACCGCTCGCCAGCGACTGGCTTTCTCTATTGCACCGGTCGTGTTGATCGGCAGATCAAGGTGCGCGGTCAGCGCATCGAGCCTGCCGAAATCGAGCATCATGTGCGGGATATCGCTCAGGTGCGGGCGGTGCGGGCGTTTGCGGTCCCTGGTGCTGATGATCGGCCAGTTCGATTGTGGGTGGCTGTTGCTCCGTCGAGCATCGCGCAAAGCGAGGTTGAACGCGTGCTGCATCGGCAGTTACCCAAAGCCATGTGGCCACATGGCTTTCTGATTATCGATCAGTTGCCCACGCTCAGTAATGGCAAGATCTCTGAGCAGGCGTTGTGCGAAATGGTTGCGAATAGCCAGGGCGCAATGGCTGCACAACAAACCCAGTTAGCACCTGCAACCGATAACGCAATGGAAGCCCGGCTGCTTGAGATCGTCAATAGATTGTTAGACGGCGAGTCGCTGGCGGCGACAGACAGTCTGAAGTCACATGGCTTGGATTCGATTGATGCGATGAAACTGACGGCGCAGCTTCGTGAGATATTTTCTGTTGACCTGCGTTTATCAGCGGTTCTGTCGGCCCGGAATTCAAGAGAGCTGTCGAGTCACATTGCCCGATTGGAAAAAGCATCTGAATCGAGTGCAGCCAGCGCTGACTTGCAGGCGCTTGATCGTGAGGCGACCAGTGTCTTATCCGCTGAGCAAATGCAGCTATGGTATCTGGAGCAATTTGGCCTTGCGCCTGAAGTCTATGCTGTGCAATCGGCGTTTGAATATCGCGGTAGCCTTTGTATGCGTGCCTTGCAGTACGCGCTGGACGCCATTGTCTGTCGCCACGAGATTCTGCGCACCCGGCTAATGGTTAACGACCAGGGTGAGCCGCAACAGCACGTGCATCCGCCGCAGCCTGTGGAGCTAGCGGTGATCGACCTGCCGCGCGGTGAACCCTGGGATCACACCCGTGCCAGACAATTGAAAAACGGTTTTGATCTGAGCCGCGATCAGCTATTGCGGGCAGCGTTGTTACGACGTGAAACGGATGAAAATCTGTTGATGCTGCACTCGCATCACATCGCGTTGGATGGCTGGAGTTTTAGATTGTTACTGACACAGTTCTGGCACTACTATCGGCAATTCACCGATCGGCCAGCCGACGGTGCAGTGTCCGGCGGCCTGCTGCCGATGCCAGAACCGGACCGGTATCAGTATCGCGATTATGCCTTGTGGCAATCGGCCCGTGATCCGAAGACGCTGCAGCCGGTGATCGAACACTGGTGCGGTGTGCTTGCTGAACCCAGAGAGCCGATCCGACTGCCGCTGGATTTCAACCGACCGGCGCGGGCGAGCTACCGTGGCGGATCACACGTGCGGGCGATTGGCCGAAGGACAATCCAGCGGTGGCGGCAGATTGCTGATGAACGCCAGGCGACGCCATTCGTCGTGGCGCTGGCAGCCGTTAAAACCGGCTTGCGGCGAGTGACCGGCAATCGCGATCTGCTGATCGGCACACCAGTGGCCAATCGCGATCAGCCCCGCTGGCAGGAGACGCTCGGGTTTTTCAGTAATACGATCATCATCCGAACGCAGTGCCCTGCGACGGCCACCTTTACCGACAGCGTCGACGCGACGCGCAACGCTGTGCTCGATGTACTGAACCATCCTGTTGTGCCACTGGCCGAGATCGTCAGGGCGTTGGATGTGCCGCGACAGCTGGACAGAAATCCACTCTTCGATGTGTTTTTTGTCTACCAGCCCGAGCCGGCTGAATCACCCGGGATACCGGGGGTAGAGATTCTCGCGGCACAAGAGCCTGCACTGGAGGGGGCCAAATTCGATCTGGCGATTGAAATCAGGGCCACTGCAATCGACGGTGAGTCGGAATTTGATTTGCATTTGAATTACAACCGCGATCTCTTTCTCGAATCGACGATTGAACGCATCGCCAACGAGATGCTCGCGATCATGTTGGCGACCTCCAGTCACGCGACCACGGCCCTTGATCAATTTCACGATCAATCGGTATCGCTTGAATTGTCGTCGATCTACGGACGGCCGACGGTCGATGAAAACGTGCCTGGCAAAACGCTCGCACCGGATCGCGGACTGCTGGTCAACCGTCGGCTGGATGAGGTATTCGACGCGCGCTGCCAGTGTGATGACATGCGACTCGCGCTGCGCCACAATGGCCGTGAGGCGAACTACGCGACCGTGGCCGACGGCGTCGATCGAATGGCCACTTGTCTGGCCGCCGCGGGATTGCAGGCGGGCGAGGTGGTCGCCGTCGCGTTGCCACGATCCATTCACCAGATCTGTGTAGCACTGGCCGTATTGCGTTGTGGTGCAATCTGGTGCCCGATCGATCCGCAGTATCCTGAGTCGCGCCAGCGTTTCATGCTGGACAACTGTACCGCAAGGTTTCTGATTGGCGAGGCGGCCACCGTGACGCCAGCGACGATTGGTCAGATCGGCATCGACGTGGGTCAGCCGATCGAACAATTCAAACCACAGTTACAGCATGCAGTGTCGAGGCCCGTGGATAGCGCCGCCGCAAGTCGATACAAGCACGGTGCGGCGGCACTGATCTATACCTCGGGTTCTACTGGCGATCCCAAGGGCGTGTTGCTTGGGCACCAGGCGATCATGAATCGGCTGGTCTGGATGTGGACCCAGTATCCGTTTGCAGATCACGATATCAACGCAATCAGAACATCGAGTAGTTTCGTCGATTGTATCTGGGAGATGTTTGGCGCGCTGTTGGCCGGTGTGCCGTCGGTGCTGATCGACGAGGACACCGTAACCGACGTGCCGATGTTTATCGAGACGCTGCAACGCGAGGCGGTCACGCGGCTGTTGATCGTGCCTTCGCTGTTGTCATCGATGCTCGATGTATTGCCGGCGCGTGCGCAGCCCCTGGCATCGCTTCGTCTGTGCAGTTGCAGTGGAGAGGTGTTACCGCCAGCGCTGGCACAGCGATTCCTGACATTGCTGCCGCACAGCCGACTGCTCAATCTGTATGGCAGTTCGGAAGTCGCCGCCGATGTTTGCTGTCACGAGGTGGTCGCGAACGATACCCTGAACGAGATTCCACTGGGCGTGCCGATCAGCGGTATGCAGGTCTGTATTGTCGATGCACAGCGACGCTTGTTACCGGCTGGCCAGACCGGTGAGATCGCTATATCCGGGCCCGGCCTTGCGATCGGCTATCTGGCCGATGAGGATCTGACCGCCACCCGATTTATCAGCATTGAATCACTGGGTCGGGTATTTTTAAGTGGCGATCGCGGTTATCTTGATGACTGTGGGCGCATGGTCTTTCAGGGGCGCGATGATCGACAGATCAAGGTGCGCGGAGTGCGAATCGATTGCCGCGAAATAGAGCGACATGTCGACGCCCACCGCGGCATTGCTCGCAGTCACGTTTTTACCACTGGCGAGCTCGAGGATCGACAACTGTGTGTCGCGTTGCAAGCGGATCAAAGCCTTGCTGACGACTCGATTCCAGATGACCAGGCACTCAGACGTTGGCTGCAACAGCGTCTTGCCCACTGGCAAATCCCGGACCGTTTTACGTTTATTGAACCGTTTGCCCTGCTGCCGAACGGCAAACTGGATCGCGCAGCGATCGAAGCCCGGTGCCGGCGTGCTGCAGGTCAGCACAAACAATCCATCGCCAGTCCATTAAACGAACATCCAGAGCAGCTTGCCGCAAGACTGACCGACCAGGCAATGCTGTCGCTGTGGCAGTCGGTTTTGCGTAATTCCGGGCTGGTTGTCACTGACGATTTTTTCGACGCCGGCGGCTACTCTTTACTGGCGGTAAAGCTGGTGGCACGTATTAATGCAGAGCTGTTAGCCGGTCATCAGGTCGATATGTCGATTGGCGATCTGATCGAATGGCGAAACGTCGCGACGACGCAGATTCGCCTGAACGAACGGATACATCAGGCTGGTTTGCCGGGCCACACCGCTCGAAGCAGTGCACTGATGACGCTACAGCGATCAATCGAACCCGGACAGGTGTTCATGGTGCCACCATTTGGTCATACCGGGTTCTACCTGCAAACGTTTGCCAGTTGCCTGCCGGCAGATTTCTCTGTGTACTCGTTTGATACGGCGCTGAGTCTCGAACACGACACGATGGAGCGTTTTTGTACCGTGCTTGTCGATCAACTGTTGCAGGAACAGCCGCACGGACCGTGGACGCTGGTGGCCTTGTGCCTGGGCAATGTTGTGGCACATGAAATGGCACGACAACTCAAGGCGCGCACTGGCGGGCACAGCAATCTGTATCTGATCGATGGGTCGCCACCATTGGCCGGGCCAGATTGGCGCGACGAGATCTTTAAGCTGCCCATTGAGCTCACTGGCCCCAGGCGCTACTGGACCATACTGCGCAGGGAATTTGACAAAGATTTCTGTAAATCGATTATCGATGAAAAAATTCGCCAGTTCAGATCTATCTATGATAGCGGAGTGCGGCGTTATATAGAGGTTCAGCAGGCGCAGAGTCGGCACTACCGAAGCTATATCGGGGTAACCGGAAGTGCTGACATCACGTTCATACGGTCGCGGACATTCATCGACATGCCGCGTGACGCGGAGCGCTGGGCAAAATTGACCACCGGGTCGTACCGGGTGGTGGATCTGCCCTGGGTCAGGCATGCAAGCCTTGTGCGTCGACATTCACAACACTGGAAGGATCTGGTGTCGATAATTCTGCAGCACGAGCCCCGGCCTGTCACGGCCGACCAGGCCAAAAGGGCAATATGAATACCTGTTGGCTGCATCCTGTGTGCGATTGCCGAGTCCACTGAATACATGCGTACCTTTTTCAAATTTCTGTTCGATGGTGACTCACACCGGGTACTGATTACGGTGGTGGCACTGGGCGCGCTGAGCGGATTGCTCGGCGCCGCATTGATCGCCGTGATCAGCCAGGTGTTCACCCGCAGTGCCGTGCTCGATCCCCATGAGCTGACCTACTATGCACTGTTGCTGTGCGCGCTGGTTCTGGTGTCTTTACTGGTTGATTTTTTGGCCAGGCAGCATTTGCTGAAATACAGCGCCGCGCGCCATCGCGATTTGCATATTACTTTTTCACGAATCGTGCTGAACGACTCTCTGCGACATACCGAGCAGATTGGCATTGCGCGATTGATCACGATATACGCCGAAGATATGTCACTGATCGGTGGTGCCCTGAATCAACTGGCCAATGTGGGTGTGAGCATTTTCGTGGTGGCTGGTTGTCTGATTTATCTGGCGACCGTATCGTTAAGTATTCTCGCGATCACCTTGCTGGTCGGGGCGCTGGCGGCGCTTGGCTATCGGTTGATCCATCGCGAGTCAATACGGCTTGCCAGAAATGCGTTCGAGTACCGCGATCGCCATGTCAGTCAATTTAAGGATCTGGTTCACGGCATCGGCGAATTGAAATTAAACTACCGCAAGCGACGCGAATACATCGATGAAGAGTATTTGCCGAGCGTGCACGCACATGAACGACAGTACGTCAAATCCATGCTGGTGCATTTATTTGCCAATGGCTGGGTACAGATGGTGTTTTTCGCACTGATGATTGCGATCCTGTTTTTCATCGTGCTAACGGGGATGGATCCCCAGGTGCTTGGGCCTTTTCTGGTGGTTGCACTCTTCATGCGCTCGCATGTGGCGGGTTTGATCGGCGCAATTCCGTCCTGGTCGCGCGCGGGTGTGACGCTTGAACGGATGCGTGATCAGGGTTATACCAATCTGCAGCAGGCACGGACGCTGAATCGCGCCGACCCTTTGCCCGGGGCAGTCGATGGGAATATTCAAATCTCGGTAGATAAGCTGGTCTGGCGTTACACCAGTGAGGTGGACGACAGCGTATTTACGGTCGGCCCGTTGAGTGTGTCGATGCAGAGTGGAGAAATAGTTTTTCTAACCGGCCACAATGGCGCTGGCAAAACGACCTTTGCCAAACTGTTGTGTGGCTTGTACGCCAATGAAGCGGGGACGCTAAGCTGTAATGCCGTGCTTATAGATGATGACAATCGCAGCAGCTACAACGAAATTTTTTCGATGATTTTCAGCGACCCGTTCATATTCGACAGACTCACGCTGCCATCGGACGAGGCCATCGGCAATGATTTATCGTATGCGGGACGTATTGCGCAGTATCTGGAACGTCTGCAGTTGCATCACAAGGTGCGGGTAGACGATCAGCGTCTGTCGACAACGCGCTTGTCCAGTGGACAGCGCAAGCGCCTGGCTTTGCTTGCGGCCTATCTGGAAGACAAGCCGGTGATGATCTTCGACGAGTGGGCGGAAAACCAGGATCCGTTGTTCAAGCAGGTGTTCTACAACGAGCTACTGCAGGAATTGAAAGCGCGGGGCAAGCTGGTGGTGGTGATCAGCCACGAGGCGCAGTTCTACGGGGTAGCGGACAGGGTGATCACGCTGGATGCGTCGCGGGCAGGGGCCACACAGTTGATTGATGCAGGCTAGGCGATGCCTGTGATTTAAGGTTGTATCGCAAGTTTGTCGAGCTATTCAGTGCCGAGGGTGTCCTTGCCATCGACACGGTCAACACTTTTTTAGTTTTACTCGGTGCAGGCCACGAGTTGATATACGTCTTCATCATCAGGTTCTGCGCACTGGCCGGCACTGATCGTGATGGAATCTACCATCGGTGATTCGTCGTCGACGGTGCGGGTCAGGCTGTAGCTCAATGGGCCACCGCGATCAACGCGGACTCCGCCGCTTAGTGTATTAGAAATCGCAGTGCCATCAGGTGCTTCGATATCAAGCAATTGGTTCAGCGTGAATTCGGTGAAGTTTCCTTCGCTGTCCCCTTCACCGAACTGCGACTGTAAGAACAGGCTGATGTCCAGATTGCCGTCGATCAGGATGTCGTCGCCGCTCTCTGTGACGCTGAAACCAAAGGTTTCCATGGTCATGCGGATGATGTCTTCAGAGTCGATGGCCAGTACCAGCGGGCCCCGTCCGAGCCCGAAATTTCGGACAGCAAATAAACCGTCCTGTTGATTCAGATCCATTGAGGCGGAAAGTCCCGCCATATCGAGAGTCTGAGTCTGCAGCTCTTGGTTCTGGGCAAAATTTAACTCGCCGACGTCGATATCAATGGTGCCGTTGCCAGCACCGGCATCGACGTTCATCGACAGCAATTGACTGGCTGCGATGTTCAGCATGGTACCGGCTTCTGTGTCGTTGGCGGTAATGGCGCGTGTGACATCCAGTGTCAGTGAACCCGCCTCCGATCCGAACGTATCGTCGGTTATGGTGGAAGTGACCTTGATGGCGCCATCGATGGTGCCGGGCAGATCGGACTCCTCGTTGGTTGGCAGCAATTC
>CAZYDV010000047.1:0-24621 GCA_964646405.1 uncultured Granulosicoccaceae bacterium
TATTTGACACACCCGCAGATGGACCGTACCTGCGACAGCCCATCCGCTTTTCAACGAAGCGCTCGTGGGTGCGCCACGACGAACACTCCCCTGTCGTCTTTGCGGTTCCCTGCAAGAAACGCTGACATCCCGGCATCAACAGCAGGACTTACCGGCACACGTGCTTGAGTTCTCACCATGAACAAATCAGCGCCTGCCTTCGCTATCGACGTCAAACCAGCCGAATACCTGCCCACTTTGCCGACCCGTCGACAAACTGGTTTCATACGCCCGTCGCTACGGTCCCAAGGTTGCCACGTACGCAGCTTGATAGGTTGCAGGAGTGATCAGTAGTGTGGCGTCTATTTCGAAAAACGAAACTATTGACACCGGAAGACGAGTATTTTCAAGTTGAATGTTTCCGCTGGCTGCTCACGCATTTTGGTGGCGACCACTTCTTCAGCGATACGGTTCTGGTACTGCCGAGCAGTGAGTATTTTCCAGAGCAGGTGCACTCTCCGGAGCAAGCCGTTGAAGCGACATTCAAACGAGTACTGAAATACGCTGATATGGAGGACTGGCCGGTAACACTAATCGCCCAGGATGAAGACCCCGACATAGTGGTTGGTGAATCGCTGTTAGTACAAAACGTACAACCCAGCCCACAGGGCACATTTTCGGTCAATTCAGACAACGAAGTGACTATCACCTACAACCCCGCACTTATCGCCAACCCGTCCAGCCTGGTAGCGACCTTTGCGCATGAACTTGCACATTATCTGACGGCCACTGCACCAAAGGCGCCGCCTGGCGGATGGGACAACTGGGAGTTTGCGACCGATACTGCGGCAACATTCATGGGGTTTGGCGTATTTATGGCCAATTCCGCGTTCAATTTTCGGCAGTTCTCCAGCTGTGGTGCGGTTGGCTGGCAGACGTCAAGATCGGGCTACCTGTCCGAGGCAGAGCACAGCTACGCACTGGCGATTTTCCTACTCCTAAAAAATATTGATCCGACGGATGTTTATCCACACTGCGATCCGAACATACGAAAACATCTGAAAACGGCACTCTCGGAGCTGAAGGGCACAGAGACGATTAATAAACTCAAAGCAGTGCAGCCTGCAAGATGAGGCACTAAATCTGATCGTTCAACGCTAACAGGCCTTGCGACAATCGCGCACGATAGGGCTATTTTTTAGCAAGGCAACTGTAAACAAGCACCCACGGATTCACCACGTTGGCCTCTCCTCCCTGCGATGTTTGCCCACGGCACGGCATCAACCGATAGCAGTCGCCTCACTTGATTCGCTGGAGTCCACATGCGCTGGAAATCTGTTCGGTTACCTGCAGATTCCGGCATCCATCTGCAGCAGTGACAATGGGCGTTTCATCACCGCGTATGACACTGCAAAAGTGTTGTAGTTGCCGCTCAAGCGGATCGACTACGTCACCTGCATTGACTTGCCTTTGCATCGGTTGCCACCAGGATGGTGCCGTCAGACCATCGAAGCTGTGCACCGTCATGGTCGGCACCGACAAACTGCCACGTGTGCCAGCGATGTGATAACAGTTCTCCTGCGAATCGTGGTGATAGTCCAGATTCTCGCGCGCCGTCTGCTCCCAACTCTTGCAGCTCGCGGCTGTGTCGGACAGTAAAAACGTACCAATTGCGCCGTTTTCAAATCGCAGCAAAATGCCAACGGTATCCTCAACCTCATAGCCGCGCCTGGCACTGGATGGCATGGCCTGCACCTCCGTGATCTCGCCACACAGGTAGCGCAAATTACCCACTTCGTGAATCATATTGATCAAAATGGGGCCACCTCCGACACGCGTACGCCACGGACCCGCGGCAAAATAGTCATCCGGCTTATAGAAGAGCGCCGCACCCTGCACTGCCACGACCTCTCCAATGACACCCGACTCTATGATGCCTCTGGCCTTTTGCATGATGGCGCTATGCATGCGATGGTGCCCTACGATCACTTTAGCGTCGGTTTGCTCCACGCGTTTCACCAACTGCTGCGCCTGATGCACCGTTTCGGCGATCGGTTTTTCGATCAACACCGGTACGCTGGCATCGATACACGCTGACGCCTGATCAAAGTGCAAGGGGTTGGGCGTGGCCAGAATTACACCGTCGACCGGCGCACCGGCAAACAGCGCTGCCAGATCCGGAAAATACTTCACGCGAAGGGTCGTCGCCAGTTCAATCGCGCTCTCAGCCGGATCAACGATTACCGCTAATTCACATTCCTTCGATGCGCTTACCAACTCAACATGCCGCCGACCGATTAGCCCGGCACCGACAACAGCGATTTTAATAGCTTTCATTGTTCTATTTTTTGAATTGGAAGTTCAGATAGCTGTTATATTACCAGCAGCCAGCCACACAATGTTGACCTGCAGATCGTGATCGCCACAACCAGCCCAGAGAAGACGTGTGAGATCTGACATTGTCATCATCGGCGGTGGCGCGATGGGGGCTTCGGCCGCCTACTTCCTTAAAACCATTTCACCCGATACAAGCGTTACTGTTCTGGAACCCGATCCCGGCTACCAGCTTGCCTCCACCTCGCGCGCTTCCGGTGGTGTACGTCGACTTTTTTCGCTACCGGAGAATATCGCACTTTCCAATTACTCTATTCCGTTCTATGAAGACTTTCCGTCAACAATGGCAATAGACGGAACTATCGCGGATATAGGCTTCAGGAAAAACGGGTACATCTTCATAGTCCCCCCGAGGGATCTCGATGAATTGCGGGAAAACTACGATACCCAACAACGCCTGGGCTGCAACGTCATTTGGCTTGAACGGGACGAAATCAAGTTTCGCTTCCCGTCGATGTACGTCGACGACATCGGTGCAGCCGTACTCTCACCTGACGATGGCTGGCTAGACCCATTCGCTGTGTTGACGGGCTTTCGTAAAAAAGCACAGTCGCTGGGTGCACTGTTCAAAGCTGAAAAAGTCAAAGCCATGACACGACACGCTGCACAGGTGGTCTCGGCCACCTGTGAATCCGGCCTGGTCATCGAGGGCGAACAGTTCATCAATGCGGCTGGTGCATGGGCCAACCAAATTTGCGCAATGTTAAACTTCAATATCCCGATCGAGCCCCTGCGCCGTTATGAACATTACTTTGAATGTCAGGAACACATCGAAGCATTGCCTTACCTGAAGGACCCAGAACGCCTGGCCTTTCGGCCCGAGGGAAACGGCTATTCCGGCGGAGTACCCTCACTTCTGGAGCCGCGAGGTTTCAGTTTCGACGTGGACCACCATTATTTCGAGCGGATCGTCTGGCCGGCGTTAGCCCATCGCTTCCCTCAATTTGAGCAAACCCGCTGCAAGGCAACCCTGCCCGGCCTTTACGATCAAAACGATTTCGACGGCAATATGATTATTGGACCCGGTGCGGACGGGTTAGACAATTTCCATATGCTGGCAGGTTTTTCAGGGCATGGGCTCATGCACGCACCTGGCTGCGGTCGCGCGGTAGCAGAATTCATCCACTACGGTCGATACGAGAGCATCGATCTTGGCCGGCTGGGCTGGCAGCGCCTGATCGACAATAGACCGCTGCCGGAAAAAGGTATCATTTAACCCGAGCGATGACCTGGCGGGGTGCACCGTCTATGGCCTCTGACCGATTGCAGGCGCTACGACCGATTGATCGCTATTTGCCTGTGTCGCTGCAGTACTTAATAAAAAATCGATCAAGTGTCGCGTCAAGCCTTCGCGTGCTGCATTCGCGGGCCAGACCGCATAGACATCTATCGCGTCGATTGACCAGTCCGGCAACACGTATTGCAGATTGCCGGCAACGATGTCTGCGTCGGTCAGGAATTCCGGCACAATGGCAAGCCCCGCTCCACCACGTGCCAGCTCACACAGTGCATAGGCATTGTTGACACTGATACGCGAAACCGGTTTCACCAGATGACGCTGTTCCCCACGCCGAGTGAAGGTCAGCTTTTGTCGCCAGACCGGCGCCAGCTCGAGCCAGTCCCACTCACCTAAATCTGCAGGCTCTGACGGTTTCTTAAAGGATTCGTGATAGTTTGGCGCAGCCACCAGTCGACGCTCTATCTGGAAGAGTTTTCTGGCCTTCAGCGTACTGTCTGACATCTCGCCGGCACGTATAGCCACATCATAGCCATCGGAAATCAGATCTCTGCGGTTGTCCGAATAGTCGATCTCCAGACGCACTTTTGGGTTGGCGACAGAGAATTCAGCGAACTGCTGCGTCAACGGCGACTGCGCCAGCACCGCAGGTGCGGTGAGTCGTAACAGCCCGGCAGGTTGCAGCGCCTGCGTGGCGATTTCATCCAGCCCGGATTCCGCAGCGCGAATCATCAGCCTCGCAGCAATCAGTAATCGCTTGCCATCCGGCGTGAGTGAGAGCTTTCGGGTAGAACGGTACAGCAACGGCGTGCCCAGGTGTTTTTCCAGTTGTCCAACGTGATGACTGACAACCGAAGGTGACAAACGCAGCGCTCTGGCGGCAGCACGGAAGGACCCGTGATCGACAGTTTTGGCAAAGATGGCAATCTGTCGCAGCTCATCAAGCATTATGCGAATTCTCCGAACAGTGAACTACAGCGAGCCAGGCTTATCACTGGCCGGCGCAGATTTTAAAGTGTTCCCACTGCACTATTGATCAGTCGCCATCGTTTCGTGCCTGAGGGCGGTAACCCAACAGGCTGCTCGCACTCGATGTCAGCGCTGACGATCGAGGTGTTAGCTGATCAGGCTGGCACGTACCTGTGCACACTGACCAGACCGTCAAGCCTGCTGATTTGAAAATCAATCGCGTAGACAATAACCGCATCTTGTTGCTGGCAACACAGTGACCCAATACGAGAATAACCATGCGAAAACTCAATACCACCATTGCTGCAAGCGTTGTACTGGCGTGCTCAGTATTAAACAGTGCGATCGCGGACGACAAGGCGATTGTTCAGGCCTTCTACGATTTTCTGAGTAATCCGGCGTCTGATTCGCACGCGACGGCATTCGCTAATGCTATCACAGACAATTGGCAGAGTATCGGAGACTACTCAGGTAAAACCAAGACCAAAGATCAGTTCATCGGCCAGGTCGGCGGATTTGCAAAGTTGATTCCGGACCTCAACTGGCACGTTCAGGAAATGATTCAGGAAGGCAACCGAATCGTGGTACGCAGTCGTGCCAGTGGTACACCAGCCGGACCGCTTTTCGACATCGACGGCAAAGGCAAAAGTTTCGACATACTCACCATCGACATACACACCGTCGATAATAGCGCCATAGTCAAAACATGGCATGTCGAAGACTGGGCCGGCGCCCTGCAACAGCTTCGCGGACAATAGTGCCCCGGCGGCACATTCAACAAACGGAAAAAAAATGAAACGAAGAACAGCTATCCTGGCTTCACTGGGCAGTACATTCGCGCTGATGTTGGGGCAACGAGCCACGGCCGCAAAATCGAGCGATGACGGACAGGCCGCACTGGATACGGTAATGGCATTGATGGGCGCCATGGGCAGCGGCGACATGCAAACCATGAACGAACTGATGGCAGACGATATGGTCTGGCACAATGAAGGCGATACGTCACTGCCGTGGATTGGCCCCTGGGAGGGAAAGGATCAAATCCTGAAATTTCTGCCAATTTTTGGCGAGAATTTCAAAACCACCGAGTGGAACAACACCGATGCTTTCGCATCGGGTGATACCGTTGCCATATTTGGCACCATGAATGGCATAACCACCCGTTCAGGCAAAGAGATTGGCCACTTCACCTTTGCGCTGCGCGCCAGAGTCCAGAATGATAAAGTCGTCCTGTGGAACTGGTTCGAAGACAGCTATGCTGTTAGCAAGGCATATCACGGATAAATTAATTGCAATACACCTCGTCACCCGATCGTTCGCGACTCGGGTGACGAGCCAGTGGAGCGAAAAGTCTTGCCGGTGTTGCGGTTACTCCTGAGTGACGAAATCGAACGACGCCTGCACCAGACTCATTACCACGTCCAGCTCACCACTCGATTGCGGTGTGTAGATCATGACAAACCCATCCCAGCCCGGTCGCTGTGTCGACCACGGGTGAAACGTGGCCCAACCGCGCCTGACCGCCTCTACCGCAAGATCCGGGGGCAGAGAAGCATGCAAACTGCCATCGGGATGCATATGGGCGAACTCTCGCCCGCCCACGATTCGATCGGGGCGGCTAATGGCCACATCGTCTTTGATCCAGAATCCCTTTGCCCCGGGCAGTGAAATGACCGTACCTCTGACCTCCACCCCGTCGATCGTGGCCGCCTGACGCAGCAGCTCCTCCGCCAGCTCCGGTTGCAGCTCGACATCCAGTTGCACGTGCGGAACACTGTTAGTCGTGGCAGGCACCGGGCTAATCCGGCGCGGCAGATCATCAGCGGTTACCGATGACGCGGCCGTAAATAGAAGCGATGTACAAGCCATCGCCGTCAGAGTTCTCATAGCAGACACAGTGTTAGTCGCTCCAGTAAGCTACAACAGTCGAATCAGTGCAGCACACCGCCCGCACAGCATTGCACTCGAATAGGCCGGTGGCACCTTCCTTCACGCAGGCAGACACCAATTGTACGTGGGTGAATCGCCAATGGGACGATACACACTGTTCGATAATTTTGCACAATCCCGCCACCATATCGCCTGCGGCTCATTTCATTCCCGGTCACAGCACGTGAATTCATGGCGGCACACCGCCCCGGGATACGATGTTCCAGGTGCCTGTCACACGCCAGTGATCGAAAGTGGCTGGCATGCACCGCGAACCAGCGACGCTAAACCATCACGGCCTCGACTGACAGTACAAGCGACAGCCGCTTAAGGTACTATGCGTGACTCTGATCTCAAAGCCTGATCCACGCTTCCGACTTTGAGTGATCTATCAGGGCACAAACGACATATCCCGAGGAAACATGGACATAACACTATATCACTCCCCCGGCGCCTGCTCGATGGCGACCTATATTTCGCTGCTCGAGGCGGGAGCTGAATTCGACGTAAAAATCACAAGCCTAAAAAAACAGCAACAGCTGAGCCCCGAATACGCCGCGATCAACCCGAAGAAAAAGGTACCTTTCCTGATAGTCAACGGCAAAGGGCTGAGCGAAAACATCGCAATGCAGTCATGGATTGCCGAAACCTTTCCTGATGCGAATTTACTTCCGTCAGACAGCTGGGACCACAAGCGCGCCCTGTCTTACATGGGATGGTTTGGCGCCGGCATTCATCAGCATCTTACCCGCCACTTCAAGCCGGCAAAATTCTGTGCCGTTGCCGATGGACATGAAGACTTGAAAGCAAAGGCGAAGGCCATGTATTGGGAACAATTGTCACTGGTTGAAACAGAGCTCACCGACAGAACCTGGTTCTTTGACCACTACACAGTTTGCGACTCGTACTTTTTCTGGATCTACAATCGAGGCGAGGGGGAAGGCTTTGATCTGACCGAATTTGAGCATTGCACCGCTCACAACAATCGCATGCGCGAACGTGACAGTGTACAAAGAGTGCTGGCTCATACGGATAGCTGATCTGATTGCCTGGCTTTGTTCGCAGAATCACAGGTTGCTGCAGTGTCGCCAGACCCAAGCAGCAGCACTACCCTCGGTAGTGCAACCGCCACAGCACGAGAGCGGCATCGCACCAACCGCACAGGGAATACAAATACCGCAGGGGCAGACATCTAGCCTGGTCGCTCAATGAGGAACCCACAGTGTTGGCTGTAGATTATTCGCCTGCGCGAGTATTCGAACCCAATAACCGGACCACGGATTCAACGTTCCACCGGACGTGACCGACGAATAGGCCGGCGCCAGATATTCGAAAAAGGTCGGCGACAGTATATCCCCGGCTCCCTCATCCGCCTCGGCCAGTGTGCAGGCGTCCAGATCTGAACACACACCACCACTGGCTGACACCCTGAGTGCATCGTGTGGCACTTGCTTCAAACTGGCTGGCCCAAACATATTCCAGGTGGAGTCGGCGTTGGCAACCAGCACGTGGGGCGAGCAGTTCATGGCGCTGCTACAGCGCATGGTTGGCTGATAGGTAAGCGGGCTGCTGTTTGCCGGCATATCAAGCATCGCCGTGGCGCCGGAGTACTGAATTACCCAATAGCCATGCCCCGCTTCCATAACCGAGTTGCCGGTCAGCGAGGTATAACTCCGTGCAGCTGCGTCGTAGCGATAGACGTTGTAATCTGCCCCGTTGGGGATGTCATCGCCAATGATATCGATTACTTTGTCCCTACCCGATGGCGGCACCGAAGGCAGGCTGACCATGCGCCAGGTATTGGACGGCAAAGTAATGACCGGGTCGCAGGCATCACCGCTACCATTTCCATCGCTGTCCAGTTGATCGGGGTTGGGAATCGTTGGGCAGTTGTCCAATACACTGGGCAAAACCGTCGCTTGCATCGCGCGTTGCCCATCGTCGGACACATACCAGCCACACCGTTTATTCGGCGTCACGGTGATTCGGTACTGCCCACCCGCCATTACCGGCAGGTCCGTCCCGAATCGTTGCCACACGCCAGGCGTAAACGATGCAGCCTGCCGTGTAAACGATGCCAATGTGTTTCCAGCTCCATCCTGCAACCCTACGGCAACGTTCGTCTCAGCGTCGTCACAGCGCAGCGATACATTGACCCCCGTCAACTGGCCAGCGACAGGATTGATGAAGCTTTGCGAAAGCGTTGTGTTAGCACCGAGGATCCACCAGCTGTTTTGCCGCGGCATATCCACGGCGATAACTTCACCACTGGGTACACCGTCAGCGTCTGCATCAGGCGTCAAAGGTGCACCAGGATTTACCGCCAGGGTCTCGTAGTGGACCGTCTGCGTAGCGCCGCCGGCCGTTACATTCGACAGCGCAATTGAATACAGCGTGTCCGCACTGGTATCCGGGCTCTCTGTGGACAACCAGACCAGGGTATTCTGGCCGAACCCGTTACTCAACGGCTCCAGCGTGGCTGGAGAGGCATTTCCGTTGCGGAAAAAGCTCACTGCCGCCTGGCTGAAATCGGCGCCGTCCTGCGAATACGACCAGCGCGGCGGCACCAGTGACGCCGGCACATGCCCCGGGTTGGGCCAGGCGACAAAAGACTCACGAGACATTCGATTGAAGTCGCGCGCAACGCCAATGACCCGTAGCGCGTTGGATGCTCTAACGCCAGCGCCACCTGGCACATCCCCGGAATCCATCTCCATAGCAGGCGGATGGAGGATCCAGCGACGATGACCGACGGCCGTATTGCCCGCCCCCGAGTCGACAATGTAGCTGTCGATTGCGTCAGGGCCAGCACTGCCGAGTGATAGATTAGATACCTGTGCCCCATAGAAACCTGGCAAACTATAGCAGGCCCAGGTGTCTGGTGGCCCGTGCGACAGAGCACCTTGCGCGCTCATGATCAGTGCGGCTTGTGCCGGATCGGCCAACCCCTCAGGGTCATTGAAAGAAAACGAAGTTTGCGCTCGCAATTCTTCGATGGGCAAAACGCCCGCCATCGATCGATAGTAATTGATGCGTCTTTTGATCGCCTCCCGGTATTCATCAGAGACTTGCCCGGGGATACAATCCACAATGGAGCCGGTCCACTGCGGGTCGGCGGTAGGAATCGCGTAGGTGTTGTTAAAGTAGTCCACCACCGATTGCCTGTCATACACATCAACGGCGGTGATATTCGCTGAACGTGCAAACGGCCCCGTTGACTTTACAGCAATTGGCTCGCCCCCCGGGCTTTCAACTGGCGCCTTGCCAGAGCCTCCGGCATCAGCATGCTGAGCCATCAGTGCATTCGACGCACCCAGGGACAACACACCAAGTAACATCCCTGTGATTTCCGCTCTCACCAGATACATCCCTTTGTTTTCGTTGTGATTCGCTTGCTGCCAGCGACGTGAATCTCGCGCCCTGACGCACTATTATGAAGCAACGGAATAAACGCAGACCCTCGCCCCTCGGACAGAGAAGCGTTATATCCATTCAGCATGCACCCAACCGACAATACCAATTAGACGAGACTGTTCTGCTGACATTGTCACAACATTGGGACAGATTCGATGAAGTTAATGACCAATCCAATCGCAGCTGGAATCGAGCAGATGCTGCAGAACTACCGGTCAAATCTATCGAAACATCATGACCATGCGCCCCGACCGCCACACTAGCTATTGATCGCTGCGGGACTATCGCTGTTATTTCTGAAGAGGCCGGCTCGTACCGCTCCCGAAAAGGGTCACGACGACTTCACAGAGGCAATTTCAAAACTCCCTACTGCAACTACACAGACCGGTACTGCCGGTGGAACGATTGAAGATTTCATTGCTATCCGGCAGGCGTGATAGTCAATTTCACACTGCGCAATGTGAACATTGGCTGATCGAACGCATCGAGCTCAGTGCAGATATTCCATAGACTCGCGCTGCTGGTAACTGACCTCGCGATCCATCAATTCACCTGAAGCCGAATACCGCTCCCAGCCAAATTGCTGCCGGTACGGTGGCTTCAGCGAACGGCTGATCCAGCTCCGGTAGCGCGCCACCACTGTCTGGTGACTGTCGTACTCGATGAACCAGCGAGTTTCACAGTTTGCGCCCGGATTTCTGTGCGATCGGGCGTCGGCTTTGGGTTCTGTAAGCGTGTGGCCCGGCGGTATCGCAAATCGCCTCGCCAACTCCTTGTGGGACAATGTCATCGTATTTTGAAGCGAGCTGAAAGCCGATTATCGTAACTTCCACGCTGAAGAGGTACGGTGTTCGATCTCACAGTCCGCCTTCTTGATGCCGTGCGTTCTGTGATGCACAGCCCTTACAGCATTTTCACAGCGAATTTTAAACGCAGAATCTCGTGGAAAATTCACAGTTCCACGATAAACCGGAACAGGTATCGACGATAACTTGCGCAGCGCCTGGATCCGTAGCAACCGCTATTGGTGTCTCCAACGAAAATAGACTCGAGAGGAATATGAGTAAGCGCGTGAGTATCATTACGGTTACAGAAAACCTCCCTGATATTGGCGTTGTCAATGGTAACACCTTAAAACGGGGCTAAGAGAAATACTGAATCAGGCATTGTTGCAACGCCAGAACTTTGCGTTCACCTCACCAGAAACAGCGATATCGACGGGAAAGCCATCAGTATTCCCAGAATCAGTGCCTGTATAAGCAAGAACGGTAGGAAAGAACGAAAAATCGTGGTCAATTCTATCTCTGGTGGTGCAACGCTTTTCAGATAAAACGCGGCGGACCCGAACGGCGGCGTCAGGAACGCCATCTGCATATTCACGCAGAACAACACGCCAAACCAGATTGGGTCGTAACCCAATTCAACGACGATCGGAAGAAACACTGGCATAGACATCAGTACGACGCCGACCCAATCCATGAACATACCCAGCACAAAGAAGACTAGCATCATGACAACAACGATCGCTATCGGGGCCACATCCAGTGCGCCTATTGCATCAGCGACAAATCTCCCACCACCCGCGAGGGTAAAGGCACCCGCCAGCACGGTTGCACCAAAGGTCACCCACATAATTGCACCTACCGAAACAAATGTCTGCTCAAGCGCTTCCAACACCATCACGGTGTTTAACTCACGGCGAATGAAGATCAGCAGCAGGGTGGCAACGACGCCGATTGCGGCTGCTTCCGTGATACCCGTGACCCCTCCATAAATCGAGCCCAGCACTAGATCGACTATCACCAGCAGGGGCAACAATCCACGGGCTACTTTATAGTCGTCGCGCCCCTTCAGCCACAGAACCTGCAGCAGTCCAGCAAGGGCGCTGGCGAAGATAAATAATGCGACAGGGTTGTATGGGCCACGAATGAAAATACTAACAATCGACAAACAGAGTAGCCCGGCACCGAACGGCAGAAATACCAAAGCCAACTCAAATGCAGATCGAGACGATAACGTTGCTGCCGATTCTACTGGCAACGGCGCCAGCGCCGGGTTGATCCGGGTTCGTACAATAAGGTACAGCACATAAGATCCCGCGAGCATCAGTCCAGGGATAAACGATGCGGTAAACAGTTTAGTGATCGATGTCTCTGTAATCAGACCATACATGATCAATACCACTGAGGGCGGAATCATGGCGCCTAACGAGCCCCCAGCGCAAATGATGCCGATGGCCAGGTGTTTGTCGTAGCCCAGGCGTAACATTTGCGGCAGTGCTACCAGCCCCAGCAGTATGATCTCCCCACCGATGATGCCGGACATAGCCGCCATGATCACCGACAGAAATATCGTGGCGATGGCCACGCCACCTCGCAATCTGCGTAATAACCGGTTTAGCGCATCGTAGGTGTCTTTGGCAATGCCTGAACGCTCAAGCAGCGCTGCCATCAAAATAAAAAAAGGGATGGCCACAAACGCATGGGTATTAACCAAATCATAGATGCGCTGCATCACCAGACCGAGTCCGGTTTCACCGAACTTCAACCAGATTAACAACGCCCCCAGCGATCCAGTTGCAAACCCCAGCGGCACTCCGGCCACCAGCAGCAACAGTATACCTGCCAGTAAGAACACCAACATGGATCCGATGCCAATATCAAGCTCGAGCTCACCCATCGGAAAAAGGGGCGATAGGCCGACCAGCACACCCGCGATGACGACAGCGAATGTCAATGCGGCTCGCAGATTCAAGCGTCGTCCCCGGACGTTTGACGACGATGCTCTTTACCGTAACCACAATAATCTACCAGCAGATTATTGATCGCGACGATGACAACCAGCGCGGTTGTGATCAGCACCAGCGGTTTAATCGTGCCGGAAACGGATGGATTGGATAGTTGTCCAGATCGAATCCAATCCAAAAAGGCGGCCCGAGCCGGGTCCGCTCCTCCTACAATCATCAATGTGGCGTAGACCACTATCACAAATAGTGTCAGGTAGTCGAACAGTATTCTTACCCTTCGTGGCACGCTGTTGTACACAGTGGTGATGCGGATATGACGCCGACGCTGCATGGCGAAGATCCCGGATGCCAGATAAACGATCGCACCAAGCCATAGTGTGTATTTATAAGCCCAGGTGGTCGGCCGGCCCAGTGCGTAGCGCATAAATACTTCGTAGCTCGTGACTAGCACTGCTAAAAGTATCAACATCATGACTACTCTCGATAACCTCACGACTGCTCGATCAATTAGAGTCACGGGTACTGCCTTTTCAGGTTTGTCATGAACCATGATCCTTTGTAGAGTGGGTCGGTGTAACGACGGATACGCCATTGACGAAGATTGCAGGATATGGTGAGGAACCTGCCATTGTGTAAATGGAAAAGGGCTGCCCATGTGGTCACCCGGGCACCCGCAGATAACATCACACCAAAAGCACCAACCTCCGGCGCCGGCAGACGTCTATCATTTTTAGACGATCCCTGTGGCGTATGAACAACGGAAAAAGCCGAAATTCGAGGTCAATTGCATACGATGCAATTCTGACCGCCCACGGTAGTCATCTTTGTATTTATTCAAATTCGATCAATATCCGGAGCAAAACAAGTTTACCCCAATCGCCCGGACACAAGGGTTTCCGGTCTAAAGGCTTGACGATGTCTTAAGCGATTCTCGGTACTATTTCAGCCACGAGAAGTCAACGTCGATGCCGAGTGTCTTTGCTGCGGTAAGACGCTCCCTTCATGGTAACCATTTGGTATTCGCGGATCCTCAGGCTACGAATCAACTCGCAGTAAATCGACAGCAGGATGGATGGCATTGGCGTCGACAAACCAGAACAGAAAACCCCATGCGCGGTCGACCCGGAACCACCCAATCGCCGCTTGCGGGGTCTCGACAGGCAAGGCGCCCTGGCCGCGTGACAGATCGGGTAGCGGGCACCTGTCCGGCCAGGATTTTCACCGCACTGCACGCGTAACCGTTCACAGGCTGGGCGCGCCCGACGACCACCCAGTGTGTCGGTCATGGCCTGCCGCAGCCGGCAGGCCAGCACTGCTGAGCGTGTGCTACCAGCCTGCCATGCAATCCCGGTACGCTGCCCTCCAAACCGATGAATCAATACTGAAAATCGCTTAACATGGCGCCAAACGCACTTGAGAGACCCCGCCATGAGCCTGTCCGCTGTCAACACGACCGGTGTATTCAACTACATGTCGCCGCAGGCTACGTCATCTTTGCTGCGCAATGGCAAGGTTTTGACCCGACGCGACATCGATGGCAGCGATGCAGGCAATACCGGGATTGAGATAGAAAAGCAGCAAAAGCCCATTCTCGATGCGCGCAATACGGAACAGGCATTTAACATCGAGCGACACGGCTTTGAGTTGCTCGACCATCCACTGGCTGATCCTGGGCTGGATTTTCAGCAACACGATCAGGTGATTCGGCAATACTACCCGCAGTGTATACAACTGGTGAAACGGGCGACCGGAGCGACGCAGGTGTATGCGTTTGACCACAATGTGCGCTCGGCATCCGGCGCAAAGAAAAAACAGCGTATTGCCGGCGGTCAGCAGGTGCAGGGCCCGGCACACCTTGTCCATGGCGACTACACACTGACCAGCGCGCCACAACGACTGCGGGACCTGTCCTCGCCGCCGGCGCAAAATGACACCTACGCTCCTCTGGTGGACAATGGCGAGTCACTGATACCGAGCAACGCGGTTGAGTCGGCTATGGATGGCGGGCGTTTTGCGATTATCAACGTGTGGCGCAACATCGCTGACGAGCCACTGGTCACGCGCCCACTGGCCTTGTGCAACAGCCAGACAGTATCGCCGGATGAGCTGGTGGTATTCGAGATTCACTATGCCGATCGAATCGGTGAAAACTATTTCGCCAAACACGCGAATCAACACGAGTGGTTCTACTACCCGGCCATGACAAAACACGAGGCCCTGCTGATCAAACAATGGGACTCGGCTGGTGAGCTTGCCAGAACCTCGGGTCAGCGTGCCGATCACCAGTCTGATGATGCCAACGCCCCCTGCTCTTTCAGTTTCCACAGCGCATTTAAGGATCCCGCCACGCCACCCGACGCACCGGACCGCTGGAGCATAGAGGTGCGTTGTATGGTGTTGTACTAGTCGTTCACGACGACTGATCATCCCAACCACTGCCCCGGACGAGACAACATGACCGACAACGAAGCACCGATCGCAATCAACGGCATGGCCCATGTGATACTGACGGTCAGCCAGTTTGATAAAGCCCGCACCTTCTACTCTGCACTGCTTCCGGCGTTCGGCATGACCTGCGTACACGATGGGCCGGATTTCTGCTATCACGTCGGGGCGCGGACCGCCATTGGGGTGCGAAAATGCGATGCAGAATATGAAGAGGAACGATTTCAACAGTACCGTGTAGGCCTGCATCATCTGTGTTTACGGGCGCGATCTCGCGAGGACATAGACAAAACCGCAGCGCTGGCGGAAAAGCTGGGCGCCACTATTGTACGTGGCCCGGAAGAGCGTGACTGGGCGCCAGGATACTACTATGTACTGTTCGAAGACCCCGATGGCATTCGCTTCGAGGTCAATCACGTACCCGGGGCCGGGCTGTTAGAGTCGGGAAAGAGCCTGGGCTCAGGCGATGACTATGTGCGCGTCGATGGCGAGGATCTTATAGACCATCAGTAAAAGCTCCAGCATCAGTGTTATCAACATAGCACAGCAGAGACCAGCCCCGTAGCGGCTAGCGCGATAATTCAACCCGAAGGATTCAGCAGCATATCCGCACCTTTTTCACCGATCATAATAGTAGCGGCGCAAGTGTTTGATGACGTCACCCTTGGCATCACAGACGCATCAATCACACGGAGACCATTCATACCGTGGACGCGCAACTGAGGTGAAACCACCGCCAGCGGATCCGTGGACGGACCCATCTTGCAGGTGCCGACCAGATGGTAACCGGTGTTGCCGGTTTCGCGGGCAAACTGCAGTATCTCTTCGTCGGACTGCACGCCGTCGCCTGGCGCCTCTTCGTTAACGTACAGAGATCGAAACTGCTCCGCCCGCAAAAAGCGACGCGCAAGCTTAACGCCATTGATTGCGGCCCGTTGATCGCGTTGATCCATCAGGTAGTTGGGTTGCACTTCCGGTGTCTGTCGTGGATCGGGAGAAAGAATTTTTACATACCCGCTGCTGTAGGGACGCTGCTGTGTAAAACCACAGGTTACGGCCGGAAAAGTATCAAGCTCGTAGACACGCCCGGGCCGATAGCTACCGTGACTGAAAACGAACTGAAGATCAGGTTGTACTTGTGACGCATCCCTGCCCTCCAGCACGGACTCTGCATCTAAAAAGGCGTAGGCAATCGACGGGCTCCAGGCGAGAATACTTGGCTTGCCCATCATCCAGCGAACAATCTCTCTGCCCAATCGCCAACCTTTGGCCTGCGAGTTGAGCGAATCCGTGCCAGACTTCAGCCGCAGCGCTGTTCGCACAAAGTAGTGGTCCTGAAAATTACTGCCAACGCCTGGCAAGTGATGCACGACGGGTATGCCAAGCGATTGCAGATGAACACCATCGCCCACCCCGGACCTTTGCAGTAGTGCCGCAGAGTTTACGGTGCCGGCGCACAACAATAATTCACTGTTCGATTTCATTTGCGTGGTCACTCCGTCTTTTTCTATCTCCACGCCGATAGCACGCCCCTGTTCGAATAATACTCGATTGACATGACAGTGGTACCTGACAACCACTTTGCCCTGTTCAACCACAGGTTTTAAGTAGCGTGCCGCAACGTTTTCTCTGCGACCACGATGAATGAACCGCTGATAGTAGCCAGTGCCAAACTGCGACTCGGCGTTGTAGTCATTATTTTTGGGCGCACCGCTTTGCTCTGATACGGCGTCGATAAATCGATCACACAGATCATGTGCCTGATCGGGATCGCTGATTCTCAGTGGCCCGGTCCCTCCACGATACTGAGAATTGACCCCCTCGCGCGTCTCTGCCTTTCTAAAATAGGGCAGCACTTCCTGGTACGACCACCCACCGTTTCCCAGTGAAGCCCACAGGTCGAAGTCCTGCGACTGACCGCGGTTGTAGATCAACCCATTGATCGATGTAGATCCGCCGGCCATCTTGCCCTGCGGCAGATAGACACTGCGCCCGGCGGTGTTGTCACCGGCGACACTCTGGTACTGCCACATCATGTCGGGTTTGCGTAGATTATGCACAAAGCCTGCTGGCACGTTCACCATCAGCCGATCATTGTCACCGCCGGCCTCGATGACGCAGATTGATCCGGCCTTTGCCTCCGCCAGTCGAGCGGCGACCACAGAGCCCGCCGCGCCACTGCCGACAATGATGTAATCGAAGGTATCGGACATTTCGAATCCTGGAGCCAGAGTCTCGCTATCGTAAACGCCGCTGATATAAAAAACAAAGCCGTGTGAATTGCCCAAAAGCGCGGGATACTCTGCACGCGCCACGCTTGTTGCCCTACTGATCTGGCTGGCAATGCTACGGTGCCATGGACAAGTTAACGCTGTCTGCGGCGGCGTGGGGGAGCAATTGGCGCGATGCGAACTCAACCCGGCCACCACGGCACATGCCGAACAAAGTGCGTTCGCACGTCACCGGAAATTCCGCTATTCTGCGCTCGTCACTCCAGTGGAATCGCATCGCCTTGAACAGCGCATCCGAACAGTCACCCAACCGCCGGCAAATCTGGGCATGGGCCCTGTACGACTGGGCTAACTCGGCCTACGCCACCACTGTGATGGCAGGTTTTTTCCCCCTGTTCTTCAAACAGTACTGGAGCTCGGATACTCCGGTGACTACCAGTACGTTCTATCTTGGCCTGGGCAATTCGCTGGCGAGCTTTGTCATTGTGGTGTCGGCGCCGATACTCGGCGCGCTGGCCGATCAGGGCTCCATTCGCAAGCGCATGCTGGCAAGCTTCGCCTGTCTGGGTGTGCTGGCCTGTATCGGGTTTTTCTTCGTCGACCAGGGCATGTGGCCGCTGGCGATCATGCTCTACGTGATAGGCATCATCGGTTTCTCAGGTGCCAACGTATTCTATGACTCGATGTTGATTGTGGTGTCTGAGCAATCAACACGGCACCGCGTCTCGGCACTGGGCTATGCGCTCGGCTATCTGGGCGGCGGCCTGTTGTTTCTACTGAATGTGGTGATGACTCTGAAACCGGAATTGTTTGGCTTGCAGGACACCGCGCAGGCGGTTCGCTGGTCATTCCTGAGCGTCGCCGTGTGGTGGTCGCTGTTCACCCTGCCACTGCTTTTTATGGTGCCAGAACCGACCGTCAATACACTTACAGCACCGCGAGAAATGATCGGCAACGCTTTTTCGTCACTGTGGTCGACGTTAAAGCGTGTGAGCGCGCATCGCAACGTGTGGATTTTTCTACTCGCCTACTGGCTGTATATCGATGGCGTCGCCACCATCATCCGCATGGCCGTCGACTACGGTCTTGCGATCGGCCTGCCCTCCAACAGTTTGATAATCGCGCTATTGATGGTGCAGTTTATTGGCTTCCCGGCCACCCTCTTTTTTGGCCGACTGGCAGAGCGAGTGGGCGCAAGACGCGGGCTGTGGATCGGGCTTTGGATCTACGTGGCGGTCACCGCCTACGCGTACTTCATGGACACGGCAACGGAGTTCTACATTCTGGCTGCCGTCATCGGGCTGGTACAGGGTGCCGTGCAATCGCTGAGTCGCTCATTATTTGGCAACCTGATTCCGCAAGAGCGAAGTGGCGAATACTATGGCCTGCTCAACATGATGGGCAAGGCGGCCGCCGTGTTCGGACCGATCCTGGTTGGCGTGACCACGGTGCTGACCCAGAACAATCGACTGGGCCTGATGTCGGTGCTGATATTGTTTTTGTCCGGCATGTTCATATTGCGGTTTGTGCGCGAACCACAGTAGCCTGCGGCCGTCAGGCCGGCTCGTCACGAACCGTCAGCACCCACGGTCAGTGCAGACCTTGAGGCCGGGGCATGACCGCACAACGCAGCACGGCAACGCCGTCTCCCGACTAACAGATTGCGCAAAAAATGCTGCGGCTGCCGGAGAACTAATCTGGCGGTGTGAGGACAAACCCGGTTGTAATGACGAATCGATCTCAGCCTGCAGCTATGTCCGGCCCGTTGCCATCTCGGCTCCGCTTTCGCCTGTCCGTTTTGGCAGCCATGCTGTTCATGCTGCAAACCGGTTGCAGCCTGACCAACCATATTGCCAATACACAATCAAAAACCTGGTGGGAGCTGCGTCGCGACAGCTCCGGTCAGGCGCCGGACCCAACACAGACGACCGATGCGGTGATTCAGGTTTATGCCGCCCGTGCGGCACGCTGGAAAGGCACACTCGGCGTACATTCATGGATTGCCGTCAAGCAGAGCGATGCCCCGCGCTACACCCGCATTGAGGTGCTCGGTTTCAACTTGTTCTGGAAAGACAGAACCGTAAACTTCAGCACGCGTTCCCCGGACAGCTACTGGTTCGGCAGCAAACCGTGGCTGTTGCGTGAGATTCGCGGAGGCAGCGAAGTCGATGAGATGATCGCACGCCTGGTCAGCGCGGCGCAAAACTACCCACACGACCAGCAATATCGCCTTTGGCCAGGGCCCAACAGCAACACGTTCATCGCCTGGCTGGGCAGACAAATTCCCGAGCTGCAACTCGAATTGCCGCCCACCGCCATTGGCAAAGACTATCTACCCGGCGGCGCGCTGGTGGCCACAACCCCCAGCAGATTGGGGCTGCAATTTTCAATCACCGGACTATTCGGCATACTGGTGGGATTAGAGGAAGGCGTAGAGCTCAATTTGCTGGGCCTATCCACAGGCATTGACCTGTGGCCACCGGCAATCAAGTTGCCTGCAGTGGGCAGAGTGGGATTTGCCGATTTTAAATCTCGCGAATTTCGTAAAGGCGGATGATCAACAAAAGGTGCCATGCCACGTCTGGGCATCTGATCAACTATTAAATACACCGGGCCGCCTGTGTGGCCGCGAATCGCAATGCGACAACACCTTCTCGATCCTACAAGTCAAGAGCGCATTGAATTTGCTCACTATAGCGAAGAATGACGTCTACCTGGCCGTGTGGTTCTGTAGCCGCGTTGATCCCTGTTCAATCTGCCGGGATTGTGCGTGCGGTATCGATTATTGTGCCGCCGCTTGCTGTGCTCCAGCACCAACACAATTCGGTTAAGCTTCAGATCTCCACTCAGGTCAAGCCGCCACAGGCCACGAGAATCCCGCTTCGGGTTTTTGAATGCGATTTCCCTGTAACCCTGATCAGGATCGTGAAACGCGTCTGGCTGGCCATAGATAGACCGCGTACGCGAGTAGTGATTGCCCACTCGCAGAGTACCCTCGCTGCGCCCTCTTTGCGATTTGGCGAACACCACGACACGACGCAGATCGAAACTCTGAACATCGATTCCGGGATACTGGCGCTTGAAAACCTTTTTTAAATAGACACTCTTGCGCCCGTACAAATGCCAGTGGTTGAAATGAAGTTCAACTTCAGGATTCATCGGGGGCTTGCCATCGTGATCGGCAATCGCCTGACTAACCCCTGTGACAAGCGCCAGCAAAAACGCAAGTACAAATCCACTGACATAGTTTTTTTTCAACACGGCACCGGCGCTCCATTGAATTACTGACGACAAGTCATTCAGGTGAACTGGCGATCCAGCACAAATGAGCAGAATTGCCTGATCTAAAACCGGGATTGCAAAACCATCAAGCTGTCTGACTCTGGCAGGTCGTACCTGATCATGGCCATCAGTGATCGTTCACGCAATCAGACACGCTCATCAAGTAGCTGTTCAACGTTACATAGCTACCGGAGCGCTGCGTCACCCCGATACGTAGACCATTCCACCTTCGATTAGATCCGGACTTCACGAATTTTTTTGTGGCAACTGCCAATCGAGTCAAAGATCCTGCCGGTGGCAGGCGCGCTCAGAGGGGCTTGTGGCAGATATTCATCGACCTTCAACCTCATACGACGCATCGTCAGGTTCGCGAGTCATCTTCCAGTAGTCGACCAGCCGCCAGGGCATCACTGAATAGACGCGCCCCGCGTCGTTGCGGTAGTAGGTGCTCATTCCCGGATGGTTCCAGATCATGCGCTGATGAGCGGCGTCAAACTGGCTGTTGTAGTCGTCATGCGCTTGCTGTTTCACGCGCAAAGCGCTGTTGTTGCTTTGCAGGTATTTATCAATACAGTTCGCGATGTAGTTGGCCTGACACTCGGCCTGAAAGATCGCACTGCCACCATGCCCCAGGCCGGTGCCCGGCCCCTGCATACAGAAAAGGTTTGGAAAATTGGGCACCGTGATACCCAGATAGGCGCTCGGGTTATCACCTTTCCACTGCTGTGCCAATTCAACACCGCCCCGCCCCGTGATATTCAGGCGCGCCGCCATCAACCCCACTTGAAAGCCAGTTGCCAGTACGATGACATCGGCCTGATGACGCGATCCGTCGGCTAGACGAACGGCATCGTGCTCGATGGCAGCGATTGATTCACTGACCAGCGTTACATGCTCTTGTCGCAGCGTGCGGTACCAGTGATTGTCCAGCAGAATACGTTTTCCGTAGGGCGGGTAATCTGGCAGACACTGTTCGAGCAAATCGTCACGACCCGCGAGCTGTTGCTGAATATATTCAGTCATCTGCTGGCGGTGTCGGTCGTTGATACGATTTAGCGAGCGTTCCGGATGCGGCCAGTCCGGATCGATCTGCAGTGTGCGCAACAAGCCATCTCCATAGCGCCAGAACATCGTAAAGCGCGTCCAGGCGGCATACAGTGGCACGTTTTCCAGCAACCAGCGCGCGCCCGGCGCGATTTCATCGTGAAAGCGTGGAATGTGGCGCACCCACTGCGCAGTGCGCTGGTAGATATGCAGAGAGCGAACCTCGTCTGCGATGGCCGGCGCTATCTGCATACACGAAGCGCCAGTGCCGATGATCGCCACTCGTTGGTTGGCAAGGTCCAGATTGTCCGGCCAGCGCGCCGAATGGAATATTGCGCCGGCAAACTGATCGATACCCGCGATGTCCGGCATCTTTGGCAAACTGAGCTGGCCAATTGCACTGATCAGGGCGCTGGCCTCGATTGATTGAAGCTGACCGGTGTCGTCCTGCAACTGGATCTGCCAGAATCCTCCGCCGCTATGGTGCTCGTGCCATTGCGCAGACAGCATTTCATGGCGCAGCCTGATCTGTGGCAAGAGGTTAAATTCACGTGCGCAACGCTGCATATACGCCTGCAGCTCCGCCCGCTTTGAGAAAAAGCGACTCCACTCGTAACGCCTTCCGTGGGAAAATGAGTAGGCGTGATTGGGCGTATCCACCGCACAACCCGGATAGCGATTTTCCCACCAGGTGCCACCAACCTGTTCGTTGCGTTCAAGAATCAAAAACGGTATCGCCATTTGCTGCAGTCGAACGCCAAGTGCCATACCACTGATGCCGGCACCAACGATAACGACAGGGCGTGTCGCGTTGCCAGCCGGGGTTGTTTTTTCGCAAGCCCCGGCGAAACCCATTTGCTCACGCATCATGGGCGCATATTCAGCCGCCACGCGCTCGCCGAGACAGCACTGCATCATCTCCTGCATGAGATCATCATCTGGATCAGCAATGGCAGGCGGCCGTTGTGCGGCCAGCAACTCCACTGCCGCCGCGCGTATCGTCTGCTGCACGTCTAACGGCAGACCGGCGGCTTCATCGGCGATCAGATTGACGTCGCGCAATGGTGCAAAGGGCGGCTTTAGCCAGCGCCGATCAGCGGTGGTCTGAAACAACACCATCAACAGCACTCGCATATCGGCCTGTTCGACGGCACGCTGTAGGGTCTCGACTGATACGCTGGCTGTCATAACGTTCCTTGCGCGCGGTTACGCGATAGGCGTCGGCTGTTCTGTTCGGCTCAAACGGCGACGCAGCGTTGAATAAGAAATTGTTTTCTATCGGGCGCCGGGTGTTGCGTTAGTGACCGATGTCTTCCTCCAGCAGGGTACGTTTTTATCCAAACGGGATTTCCATCAGATCTCGACCTGCCGTGACTTTGCCGTCAAAGTTTGTCGCCACCGCCTGGCGATAGTCATCCTCGGTCACGCCACGGTCTCCGATATCGGGCACATAGTGGTTTAGCACCAGGTGACGCGTTTGCGCCTGTGCCGCAATGCGACCGACATCTTCGCATGTCGTGTGTGAGGCCTCGAAGTGCTCCCACAATTTAGGTTTAACCGCCTTCATGAATTCACAGATCTCTTTTGCGCCGGGCACATACATCGCCTCGTGGACCAGAATATCTGCACCTTTGGCGAACTCTGCCAGCGGCGGATAGTAGGTGGTGTCGGCACCGAAGACGACTGTGCCGGCAGCGGTTTCAAACTTCAGCGCATAGCAGTGATAGACGGGCGGATGAATGACGCGCAGGCACGACACCTTGACGCGTTCGTCCTCGTAGACCGGCCCCTCGGCAATTTCTTCCCACTGCACAATGTCTCGCAGATCGGTGGCACCTTCATCCTCTACGCGAATATTGATATCGAATGACTGACCGGCCAGATGATGCTCCATCAGATTGGCGACTCCCGGTGCACCGTAGATGAGCATTTGCGTCATGGGCCCGGATGTCCAGCCGGTCTGGATAAAGGCACCCAGTTCGAGGTTATGATCGGAATGGTTATGGGTCAGGAAGATTCGATCGATATCGTACGGCAGAAACCCTGCGTTGCACACTTGCCGGGTCACCCCGAGACCAGCATCGATCAGATACGGCTTGCCATCCACCACCAGCAGATTGGAAGTCGGCCAGGAAGTGCCTTTGCCAATGCGAGGCCCGCCTTTAGTGCCCAGCAATATCAAACGGTTATCTGCCACGGTGTGCTCCGGTGTGTGGATTCGGGATCAGGATTCCGGTAAAGCTCATTGGAACCGCCCCAGTATACCGCTAACACTGTGTGCGAATCTGCGCCCGGTCATTCCAGAGAACACAGCCAATGCGCTGGCAGCCTGCAATCTCCGCTAGCCTCGCCTCACCTCCAGTCCGCCCGATCATCGCGAGGTTCCGAAAAATCAGATAGCGCGGAAAGTCCACCTGTAGCCGACTGGCCCGTCGAGCCATCTAGCAGCGGGCTACCCGGGCGCTGTCAACTGCCAGTCTACCGGTGTTGCCTGCCGGCCGCGGGTACCCCAGCGCAGCAGGCACGAAATAACTTCAAATAGAAAAGACGCACTACAGGTGTAGTGCGTCAATACAGTCACTCGACTGTGCCTGGAGGAATTTGTATCAGGTAGCTTATTCGCTCGACCTGATGCTTATCGTATAGATACACGGCTATTAGCGCTGCTGTTAAATTCGCATCACAGTGCTGCACTCCATCAATAGTACCAGCATGCAACAATTAGACGATTCCTGATCAACCAATAACGGCT
This sequence comes from uncultured Granulosicoccaceae bacterium, assembly GCA_964646405.1. GTDB lineage: Bacteria > Pseudomonadota > Gammaproteobacteria > Granulosicoccales > Granulosicoccaceae > CAKZSB01. Next base: position 24,423 of record CAZYDV010000047.1, read on the forward strand.
CTTATTGAACTTGCGAGACACATAACAGCACACAACATTTACTAACAACGCCTGAAAGAAACCATTGATTGTCGAAGCTGGTTTTTGGAATTACTTTGTTCATCCAGTTTACGCATTTCAGTAAACGGACTTCCCCAAATAAATTAGGCTCGTCGGAACAATCTGTGGGTATAAACGAGGAGATTTTCAGTCTGTAGCA
>CAZYDV010000048.1:0-24384 GCA_964646405.1 uncultured Granulosicoccaceae bacterium
ACTGTGCCGACGTAACCGAGCCAGGAGAGCTTTATGATGAATGGACGCTGGCGCGCTGGCAGCGGGAACACAAGGCGGCGTTTTGCGTTCACGTGGAGCAATACATGGCGCTCTTTGGCACCATGAGCGCAACCGAAGCTGATCAGCACTGGCTCGCGATTACCGCTGCCGGAGATCGCGGCATCGACCGCGCAAGCTGATCGCACAGTGCCGGCGGCGCGGCTTGCAATGACGCGGCGCGATCAACATACTTTTCGCAAACGTCACCCTCCCTTCCTGTCAGCGAGTCCCCATGACCAATTTGTTTGCAAGAATTGTCGCGATGATTGGCGCCGCGGCCATATTGATGCGTCGTTGGGGCAAGGCCACTGACGAGCCTGTCTTTGGTGCCGAGCCGGTCATACCCGAAGCAAAAGCGCAGAACATTCCCACGCTGAAAATGCCTACCGCGAAAGGCTGGGAGCCTGGTCACGTGCCCACTGCGGCACCGGGGCTGGCGGTCAATGCCTTTGCCTCTGATCTCAAGCATCCGCGCTGGATCACGGTACTGCCCAACAACGATGTGCTGATCGCCGAAGCATTGCAGGAGGCCGGTGAAATCAAGACCGCCTTCGACTACGCGATCTACAGCACCATGAAGCGCGCCGCGGCGGTGGGTGTGTCAGCCAATCGAATTTCGCTGGTGCGCGATGCCGATGGCGATGGTGTCGGTGAAGTTCGCGAGACATTCCTTGAACACCAAAATCAACCCTTCGGCATGGCGCTGGTTGACGATACGTTTTACGTTGGTAACACCGATGGCGTGGTCGCGTTTGATTACACACCCGGTGCCTCGCGTATCACCGGTGAGGGGCGAAAACTGGTTGAGTTCAAACCTGGCGGGCACTGGACGCGCAGTCTGCTGGCCAGTGCAGATGGCAAAAAGCTCTACGCCGGTGTGGGTTCATTGAGTAACATCGCCGACAAAGGCATGGAGGTCGAAGAGGGCCGCGCAGCAATCCATGAACTGGATCTCGAGGCCGGCACCTCGCGTATTTTCGCCTCAGGGTTACGCAACGCGGTTGGCATGGCGTGGGAGCCGAACACCGACGTACTGTGGACGGTTGTCAACGAACGAGATGGCCTGGGTGATGAAGTGCCGCCTGACTATCTAACGTCAGTCCAGGACGGTGGATTCTACGGCTGGCCCTATTGCTACTGGGAGCAGATTGTCGATGATCGCGTACCGCAGGACCCGGCCATGGTGGCCAAAGCGATCGCACCCGACTACGCGCTGGGCGGCCATACTGCCTCGCTTGGCCTGTGCTGGATGCCGGGTGGCACCTTGCCCGGTTTCGACGAAGACGGCATGGTAATTGGCCAGCACGGCTCGTGGAATCGCAGCACGCTCAGTGGCTATGCCGTGGTGTTCGTGCCGTTTGCAAACGGCCGCCCCAGTGGTCCGCCGCGCGACATCCTGACCGGCTTTCTGGCACTCGATGAAAAAGTCTCCTACGGCCGGCCGGTAGGCGTCACACTCGGGCCGGACAACTCCCTGCTGGTCGCCGACGATGTCGGCAATATCGTCTGGCGCGTGGTGGCTGCCGCCTGACGCGGTTCGATTCAAACATCTAAAGGTACCGGCGTGGCGCAAAAAAAATACTACGTGGTCTGGAAAGGACGCGAGACCGGTATCTTCGAAGACTGGCCAACCTGCCAGCGTCTGGTCACCGGATTTCCCGGTGCAAAGTACAAATCATTTAAGACTGAAGCCGAGGCCAACGCAGCTTTCGGTAATCCTGCCGCGGCGAAAACAGGCGGATCAAAGCCGGCAAAAAAGCGATCCAGTGCTTCCGGTAAATCCGCCAGTGGTAGACAGACCGTGAAAACCTGGTCGGCCACCGAAGTCGATGCGCTGGAGGTCGATACCAAAATTTTTACCGACGGGGGCTGCGAGCCCAACCCGGGCAATGCCGGCTCGGGCATGGCGATTTATCGCAACGGCCAGGTCAGTGAGCTTTGGTATGGCCTGTACAACCCGAACGGTACCAACAACACGGCGGAACTCAACGCGCTGCATCAGGCGTTTCTGAAGGCCGTGCCGGAGCTTGCCGACGGGCGCAGTGTCGCAGTCTTGAGCGATTCGAAATATTCCATTCAGTGCATTACCCAGTGGGCAGTCAACTGGGAGAAGCGAGGATGGAAAAAGGCTGATGGTGAAATCAAGAACCTGGCGCTGATTCAGGAGATTTATGCGTTATACCAGTCGATTAAGGACAAAGTGCAGGTCATGCATGTGAATGGTCACGTTGGCGTTGAAGGCAACGAGCTGGCCGATCGCATGTCGATCAAGGCGATGACCGAACATGCCACAGGATTTAGTCGCTACGGTGAACCGATCAATCTTGCCGAAATTCTGGCGCTGCGAGCCGGTTAGTTATTTACTTTTGAAAAAGACCAAAAGTAACGAAAGTCTTTTTACCCGCTTCGGTGTGGCTGTCGCCAGTTTGGTCAAATCCATCGCCGGCGGGGCCGCGCTGAGAGCACATCCCTGTGCTCACAGCGCTTTTTGCGACGTCCTGTCGCACCACCCCTTGTCGCTGAATTTGCCCAAAGCCCTCAGAGGGCGTTTAACTGCAGCACGGCTCGTGCTGACACACATTGCGTTGTGCAGCAGGAGTATGTAGGGGCCATAGGCTGGCAGGCGCATGTACCATATTGAAAAACGACCAATATTTCTGCATGGTGCGTATCGCACCACTCCACGGCACCCTACGATTGTTGAAATCAACTTATGTGTGCAAACGCACACTCGCTACGCAACATCGCCGTCATAACAAACCGATCCCTCATCGCGGTGCCACAGGCGGAACAGATGGCGACGTTTTTCCTCTTCCTCGAAATCGACAAATTCACTGCGATAGTGGCCGACTTCAGAGTTGTTTAAATACTGGATCTGGCCTTTTTCAAGCGCCGCCTCAAACCACAGATCCGGCGCCTGACTGACCTCGTCAACCGCGTCAAGCGCTGCGACGAGTTTTGCCTCCATCGCGATGCCGGCAACGTCATAACCCTTGCGTACCAGTGATGGATTGGCACGTGCCCGCAGGCGATCATTGCGCCAGCTAAAAAATGGTGCCAGCGTCACGGGTGGTTCGCCATCGGCGTGTTCTTTTTGCCGATCGAAAAGCATGGGTTCATACAGGCGTTGCAGCTGCTCGGGGTATTGCTGCTCAAGTTGCTGGTGTACGGCGTACAGACTGCAAAAGCGGCTGATACCACCTGAGGCTGCCGGGTGGCGGCACAGCAGGCCAACAAACTCCGGCGGCCGCTTGCCGAAGGCGTTGTCGGTGTGAAAGTTCAGCTCCACGTTAGTCCAGGAACCGCGCACGCCATAGCCGAACGCTTTTTTGGTGTCGCGTACGTCGTAGATCATCTGGCCGTTGCGTTTCTGTGCTACCGGTTTACCGATCAGCTGACCCAGCACCCAGTACAGCTCAACGATCACGTCCAGTGGATAGTCATCCACGGGTAGCCGGTCTGCCACCGCAAAGCCTGTACCCTCTGTCAGCGCCTTGCGCAGTCGGGCAAAGTGCGCCCGACAATTCGCGAGTGCCAGATCATCCGGCGACCGTTGAAAGCCATCGACCGGGTGGGTGGCGATAAAATCTGCGGCTCGCCGAATTTCATCCTGTGTCTGCGTATCGAAGCGAAACAGCCAGTCTGACTCGGCGATCTGTTCCCGCAGCCAGGCGCGGCCAGCCTTTGGGACTTTTCGCATGGCTGTCGCCTCGTCACTGCAGTCCAGCAAGGCGGTGGTGGGTGGCAACTGCTGTGCGGTCTGATTCATCGTCGGATTCACGAGAGCAAGTTTGTGAGCAATCTAATAGATTCGACGCTGTGTTGCCAGTGCAGAACAACGCGTCTGTGAGGGTGGTTTATAATAAAACCCAACGCGTGCGCGGCGGTGGTAACGCCCGCGCGACACACCGCATGGGGCCAGCAACAATGACAGGGCGCACGCCACAACGCTACAAACGCCGCGACAACCGGCAGCCGATCAGCGATGAAGACATCTACCGCATGCTGATGGAGCACAAGTACCAGCGCACCAGTATCAGAAAGCTGGCGCAGAAGTATTCGCTCACCGAAACCCAGGTGCGCACCCTCATCGGCAGACGTACCGGCGGCAGTTGCTGCGGCTGACTCAGTCACACACCCGCCCGGCTGCGGCAGGATAGTTGCCTGAGATCTGCCGATTGCAGCGCTTTGGGTTGACGTTGCGCGCGTCTGCGACAACTATCCCGACCGGCGAGCACGCGATACAATTCAGGTTTGTCGAGGGGCCGCGCCGATGCGCTGCGGTGCCCATTCACCTCATTTCAATCGACGGATATTGCCTATGTTCAACGCCTCGATGAATTTTGCCCTCGGAGACGAAATCGAAGCGCTGCGAGAGACCGTGCACCGCTGGGGGCAGGATCGCCTCGCGCCGCTGGCCGCCGAGATCGACAGCAGTAACCAGTTTCCGATGCACCTGTGGCAGGAGATGGGCGAGCTGGGTCTGCTCGGCATTACGGTTGAAGAGGAGTACGGCGGAGTCGGGATGGGCTATCTCGCACACTCGGTAGCCGTCGAGGAAATCGCCCGGGCCAGTGCCTCGGTGTCGTTGTCGTATGGGGCGCACTCGAATCTTTGCGTTAACCAGATAAGGCTCAACGGCTCAGAAGAACAAAAGCAGAAATATCTCCCCAAACTGATCTCCGGCGAACACGTCGGTGCGCTGGCAATGTCCGAGGCCGGCGCCGGATCTGATGTTGTCTCAATGTCGTTGCAGGCGACCTACAAGGATGGCTACTACGTACTCAGTGGTAACAAGTACTGGATCACTAATGGGCCCGACGCAGACACGCTGGTGGTCTACGCCAAAACCGATTCTGGCGGACCGCGTGGTATCACGGCCTTCCTGATTGAGAAATCATTCAAGGGTTTTAGCACCTCGGCGCACTTTGACAAACTCGGTATGCGCGGCTCGACCACTGGTGAGTTAATCTTCGACAACTGCGAAGTTCCTGCCGAAAATGTACTCGGTGGCGAAGGGAAAGGGGTCAGGGTATTGATGAGCGGGCTCGACTACGAACGCGTGGTGCTGTCGGGCATTGGCATCGGCATCATGCACGCCTGTCTCGATGCGATCATGCCGTATATGCACGAGCGCAAACAATTTAACGAGCCCATCGGTAACTTTCAGCTCATGCAGGGCAAAATCGCCGATATGTACACGGCGATGAATTCATCGCGTGCCTACGTCTATGCCGTGGCGGCTGCCTGCGATCGCGGCGAGGTCACTCGCCAGGACGCGGCGGCAGTAGTGTTGTACGCGAGTGAAAAGGCGATGGAGCAGGCGGTGCAGGCGGTGCAGGCCATGGGTGGCGCCGGATATCTTAACGATTCACCCGTCAGCCGCCTGATGCGCGATGCCAAGTTGATGGAAATTGGCGCCGGCACCAGCGAGATCCGGCGCATGTTATGCGGGCGTGAACTGATGCGGGTAACGGCTTGAGCGTTCTACAATCATCGATCTCGCCCAACGCCGAGCACTTCAAACAGAACACAGCGGCGCACCAGGCGGCACTGGAACAGGTGGCCGCAGCGGCGGCACAGGCCGCCGCCGGCGGTGGCGAGCGCTCACGCGCGCGACATCTGTCGCGTGGCAAAATGTTGCCCCGCGATCGGGTGGCCAATCTGCTGGATGCCGGATCACCGTTTGTTGAAATTGGTGCCACAGCGGCACACGACATGTACAACGACGACGCACCCTGTGCCGGTATCATCACCGGCATCGGCATAGTCGCCGGTCGTGAAGTCATGGTGGTGTGCAACGATGCGACCGTCAAGGGTGGCACCTATTACCCGATGACGGTCAAAAAACATCTGCGTGCCCAGGAGATCGCGGCAGAAAATCATCTGCCCTGCGTGTATCTCGTCGACAGTGGCGGCGCCAATCTGCCCAATCAGGATGAAGTCTTCCCGGATCGCGAACATTTCGGCCGAATCTTTTTCAATCAGGCCAATATGTCGGCGGCCGGTATTGCGCAGATCGCCGTGGTGATGGGCTCCTGCACGGCAGGCGGTGCCTATGTGCCGGCGATGTCCGATGTCAGCATCATTGTGCGTGAACAGGGCACGATCTTTCTGGCAGGCCCCCCGTTGCTGAAGGCCGCCACCGGCGAAATCGTCAGCGCCGAGGATCTTGGCGGCGGTGATGTGCACACGCGCCTGTCCGGCGTGGCCGATTACCTGGCCGATGACGATACCCACGCACTGGCGCTGGCGCGTCGCGCGGTAGCTAATCTCAACGGCGGCAAGCCGGCTACGGTGCAACTGCAGGCCAGCGAACCGCCGCGCTACGATCCGGCGGAGATTCCAGGTGTCGTGCCTGCCGATCTGAAAACGCCGTGGGATATCCGCGAGGTGATCGCCCGCACCGTGGATGGCTCGCGCTTTGATGAATTCAAGCAGCGTTTTGGTGCCACCCTGGTGTGTGGCTTTGCCCATGTGGGTGGTATTCCGATCGGTATTGTCGCCAACAACGGGGTGCTGTTTTCAGAATCGGCGGTCAAGGGCGCGCACTTTGTGGAGCTGTGTTCGCAGCGCAAGATACCGCTGGTGTTTCTGCAAAACATCACGGGGTTCATGGTTGGGCAGAAGTATGAGGCTGAAGGCATCGCTCGGCACGGTGCCAAGCTTGTCACCGCAGTGGCCAGTACCAAAGTGCCGAAGATCACGCTTTTGGTGGGTGGTTCCTTTGGCGCCGGAAACTATGGTATGGCAGGGCGCGCCTACAGCCCGCGCTTTATGTGGACCTGGCCCAATTCCAGAATTTCCGTTATGGGCGGTGAGCAGGCCGCGGGGGTACTGGCCACCGTGCGTCGCGATGCAATCGAGCGCAAAGGGGGAGAGTGGTCGGCAGAGGAAGAGGCTACCTTTAAACAGCCGACACTCGATATGTTTGAACACCAGTCGCATCCGCTTTATGCCTCGGCACGGCTGTGGGACGATGGCATCATCGATCCGGCAAAAACGCGCGACGTCTTATATCTAAGCCTGTCTGCCTCCCTTAACGCCCCGATAGACGACACACGCTTTGGCGTGTTTCGCATGTAGAGTCGCCCATGTTTCGCAAGATACTGATTGCCAATCGCGGCGAGATCGCCTGCCGAGTGATTCGCACCGCGCGTAAGCTGGGCGTTGCCACCGTTGCCGTCTACTCAGATGCCGACGCCCGTGCCCTGCACGTGGCCAGCGCCGACGAGGCGATCGGCATTGGACCGGCACCGGCGAGTGAAAGCTATTTACGCGGTGACAAAATCATAGCGGCCGCACTTGCCACCGGTAGCGATGCAATTCACCCTGGCTACGGGTTCTTGTCGGAGAATCCCGACTTCATTGAACAGGTGGATGCGGCAGGCCTGCGTTTTATCGGTCCATCGGCGGATTCGGTGCGTGCGATGGGTCTAAAGGATGCTGCAAAAAAATTAATGGAAGATGCCGGCGTGCCAGTGGTGCCCGGCTATCACGGCGATAATCAAGATGCCGATTTCCTGGCCGAGCAAGCGCAGCAGATCGGTTATCCGGTACTGATCAAAGCGCGTGCCGGTGGTGGTGGCAAAGGCATGCGACGCGTCGACAGTGCGGCCGACTTCGCCAGTGCGCTGGAAGGTGCACAGCGTGAAGGGCAGGCGAGCTTTGGCGATGCGCACTGTCTGGTCGAAAAATATGTGGCATCACCGCGTCATATCGAAATTCAGGTGTTCGGTGATGATCACGGCAACGTGGTACATTTATTTGAGCGCGACTGTTCACTGCAGCGCCGCCACCAAAAAGTGATCGAAGAGGCGCCAGCGCCAGGCATGACCAATGAGATGCGTGAGGCGATGGGCGGCGCTGCCGTACGTGCGGCGCAGTCGATCAACTATTCCGGCGCCGGCACCGTAGAGTTTATTGTCGACGGTTCCGATGGCTTGCTGCCTGATCGCTTCTGGTTTATGGAGATGAATACCCGCCTGCAGGTCGAGCACCCGGTTACCGAGTGCATCAGTGGGCAGGATCTCGTCGAGTGGCAGTTGCGTGTGGCCGCCGGTGAAGTGCTGCCGCGTCGGCAGCAGGAATTGTCGATCAATGGCTGGGCGTTTGAATCGCGCATCTATGCCGAAGATGCAGGCAAAGGTTTTCTACCCGCTACCGGTACCCTGAAGCATTTGCAGTTTGCCACGGCAGCGCGTACCGATACCGGTGTCGCACAGGGCGACACCATCAGCCCGCACTACGACCCGATGATCGCCAAGCTGATTGTGCACGGCAGTAGTCGTGCGGTGGCATTAAACAAAATGGCGGCATCCCTGCAGGCCACCAGCATCAGCGGCACGGTCACTAATATCGATTTCCTCCACGCACTGTGCCACCACGCCGGCTTTGCAAGTGGCGAGGTGGACACTGGCCTGATCGAGCGCGATCTGGATCAACTGGTATCAACTGCGCTGGCCGACGATAGCGTACTCGCGCTGGCCTCACTGGGTGCTATGGGGTTGCAGCAAAGCGCTGCACCGCGGCAGGGATTTTCTCTGTGGCAGCCGCTCGCGTGGCAGTGTCGCCTGCAGCAGGGCGATCAACTGATCGAGACCCGGGTAGCAGTTGAAGCGGGCGGGCGCTTTGCCGTGCAAGTGGGCGACAACGCCATCTCGATCGAACAGATTGATGCTGACGCCGGTATCTATCTGATCGACGGCAAGCGCACGCGCGCGCGAATTGTGTCTGTCGAACACCAGGTCAGCGTGTTTTGTGATCGCGCGCATCACTTTACTGTCGTTGATCCGCTCGCGGCAGCGGCGCACGATCAGCAGGGCGGCGATGTGGTCACGGCGCCCATGTCGGGGCTGGTGAAACTTGTCAGTGCCGAAACCGGAGCCAAAGTATCAGAGGGTGATGCCATCGTCGTAATGGAGGCGATGAAAATGGAGCATACCCTGCGAGCGCCCCGCGACGGGGTACTCGGTGAGTTGCCGGTGGGCGCCGGTGATCAGGTGGATGAGGGTGATTTGATATTCAATATGGAATCTGAACAGGATTGAGGCGCGCAGGCTTGCGCCCGCGCCTTCTACTGGTGGCGTTCCAGCATGCGCTGAATTTCACTGATGCGCAGATTAGTCAGGCGGGTTTTGCATTGCGCCACCATCATCGGATGGAAGGACTGATTCTCTACCCGCTTGTTTTCGGCCACGCACTGCGCGTCTCGATAGTCGCTAAATATACGTTGTGATTCAAGCAGTGCGTCAGCGTCGCCAAAGGATGACGCGTGGCGTGCTACCAGTTCATCCAGTATCTTGTCCAGATTGATCGCCGCCTGGCGAAAATCGCCCGCCGCACAGTAGCTTTTGCCCTCTATGGGTAAGTTACTGCGCTCGCCACACTCCCACTCGCCCGCCTGTATTGAGTTTGCAAGTCCGGTTGACAGGAGCACGGCGATAATCTTTATGGTCTGCTTCACTGGGTGATTTATAGGGTGGTGCGAAGGTGTCGTTCAGTCTAGCTTTGTCACGGCGTAATTTCCAGACTGGAACTCCGAGTGTGTTGCACACGCCTCTGACAATTTAAGCATCCAGATTGTGCGATCATAACGCCCGCAAAGGTACGAGAGGAGGGAATAGCGCTCAATGAAAATTTTTCTCACCGGAGCCAGTGGCTATATTGGCGGTTCACTGGCCGAGTCACTGCTTGCCGACGGACATGAAATCCACGGCCTGGCGCGCAACGAAGAGCGAGCGCAGCAGCTTCGCAGTCGCGGTATGCACGCCATCGTCGCCACCCTCGACGATCTCGAACCACTGGCAGCGGCATCACGGGCTGCCGATGCGATCATTAACACCGCCGATGCCGAGCACGCGGCCTGTGTCGATGCCATGCTGGATGCCATTACCGGCACCGGTAAAACCTTCATTCACACCAGTGGCACCAGTATCGTCGCTGATCTTGCCGATGGCGCTCATGCGGGCGCTTTGTTCGATGAAAGCACCCCAGTCAACGCACTGCCGCTGCGCGCCGGGCGGGTGGCGATTAACGAGCGTGTGGTGGCGGCTGCCAACGAAAATGTGCGCTCGATCGTGATTTGCCCAAGCCTTATCTACGGCCCTGGTCGTGGCCTCTCAGTGGATAGTATTCAGGTGCCGTGGTTGATCGAGCAGGCACGTGCCCATCGTATCGGGCGCCATGTGGGTGAGGGTTTGAATATCTGGTCGAACGTGCACATTGATGATCTGGTATCACTCTACGTGCTCGCGCTGAATAAGGCGCAACCTGGATCCTTTTACTATGCAGAAAACGGTGAGCACAGCATGCGTGAAGCGGCCTGTGCGATCAGCGGTGCACTGGGGTTTGGCGCGGCGAGCCAGGCGATGGCGGTAGAAGAGGCAATGGCTGCCTGGGGTGAGGGTGGTGCGCGTTACACCATGGGGTCGAACAGTCGCGTCAGAGCTGTCCGGGCTCGCGATGAGCTTGGATGGAAACCGGCGGCGCACTCGCTGTTAGATGAAATCGCAGCGTCGCTGGTTAACTGAAATGCACTGCACTGGTGGTGCGGCACAGGCGGTACCGTCGGCTCAGGCGACGGTACCGCGGTGAGGGTTTAGTGGTGTCTGAACAGCTGTTTGCCCAGATGATAAATCACCACGCCGCCGATGATCGCGCCGGCCAGATCACGGCCGTTTGCGTGATAGCCGTAGTGCCTGTAATGGCGATTGTGTCGGCGATGATGGCGGTATCCATGGTTTCTGTAACCGTGATTTCGATGCCCGCGTTGATTGTGGCCGTATTGGTGGTGGCGGTTACCATGGCGCCCGCGGTTGTGCGCGTGGTGGCGATTGCCGTGGCGCTGACTCTGGCGCCAACCGTTCTGGTTGCCGGCATAGCGCGGGCCCCGGTTACCCTGGCGGTGCTGTGAATCGCTGCGCTGCCACTGGCCGTGCGAGCCATGATCCGCCATGGCCGAGGTGGTGCCAGCCCCCAGTGACAGCAGTGCGGCGACCGCGAGGGTGCCGATGGCAGCTTTGATGCGCTTTAACATGATGTTCCCCTGATGGGTGGATGTGAGCTTAAGTGTCGTTGTACGCGCTGACGTCTGAACACTTTCTGAACGCAACGGATGCTTTGACCGATGAGCGGCGCAGGGGAGTGGCCTGGCGGCTCGCCTTTACAGTGTGTTTTCTCTGTGCTGACATTTCAGGGTCTGCAGGAGTTAGCGCCGTCCCAGCCCCAGCCGTCTCCATCGCTGTCGATGCAAAGCGGCGTGGTGTTTTCAACGCGGCAACTCTGTGTGCCATCCCAGCCCCAGCCATCACCGATCGGGTCGGTATCGATGCAAGTAGCCGCGCCATTGCCGGACTGTGGCGGGCAGCTCTGATTGAGGCTGGCATTCCAGCCCCAGCCGCCGTTTTCTGTCGCATCGGCGTAGTCGCACTGATCCGGGTCAACCGCCAGCGAAAGCGGTGCACAGCTTTGCCGTGTCACGGGATTCCAGCCCCAGCCGTTGTAGAGATCGGCATCCGAATAGTCGCACTGGCCTGGCATGGCATCGGCCATCGCGTCGCGGCGTCCGCCTGGCGCGTTGTCTCCCCAGCACAGCACGCCGCTGTCATCCAGTGCACAAGAGAAAGTGTCGTCGGTGAGTCTGGTGCCGATGTTGTCGGTATCGCCACTGGCGGTTACATCGCGTGGCCTGGAAAGCGCATTCGGAATTGCAGTAACGCTGATGCCGCCCTGCCCCCAGCAGACGACACCAGAATCGTCCAGTGCGCAACTGTGACGCGCACCCGCGATTACCTTGACCGGGTTCTGCAAAGTTGGCGCCCGGGTGACTTCGGCTGGCGGAACATCGTTAAAACGCTCACCCCAGCAGACCACACCAGTGTCGTCGATCGCGCACACGTGATCTACAGCGGCAGACAATGAGTGCGGATTCTGCAATGGCGGTGGCTCGCCGGGGTGAAATCCCCAGCACACCACGCCGGTATCATCGATTGCGCAACTGAATTCGTCGATGCCGGTGACTACTTCAACTGGATTTTGCAGTGCCGGCACGTCCAGCACGCCGCGGAAATTTCGCCATCCCCAGCAGACCACACCGGTGTCGTCCAGCGCGCAGGTATGAAATTGCCCGACCGATATTTTTGTCGGATTGCGCAACGGCGGTGTGTCGTTGATGTCGCTGTGGTTGAAGCCCCAGCAAACGGCACCCGTGTTATCCAGTGCGCAGGTGCGATCGGCCGCGGCGCTAAGTGCCCGCGGGTTTTGCAGCGGCGGCACGTTGAGCTGGCCAAATGTATTGTCCTGTCCCCAGCAGACCACATCGTCTGAAGTGAGCGCGCAGACGTGCTCATCGCCTGAAACAATAGCGGTGGGAGCGTTGAGCGACTGCGGCAACGAAACAGCGTTGGACCCCCAGCACGTAACGCCGCCGTCGTGTATCGCGCAAGCCAGATTGGCGCTGTCAACAGCCACCGCAGACGGATTGCGCACTGCGGCGGGTACGTCCGTTATCGTGCGTGTATAGTTGCGGCTGGGGTTGCCCCAGCAGACTACGCCGGTGTCGTCGATCGCACAGGCACCCGCGCCGCCGGCGTCGATGAATGTCGGGTTCTGCAAGTCGACAGGTATTCGAATCTGGTCAATGTAGTACCAGCCCCAACAGACCACACCGGTATCATCCAGCGCGCAGCTGTGCCGGTTGCCGGTGCTGACCATAGTCGGATTCTGCAGGCTCGGCACCGTCGTCTGGCCCTCATCGTTGAGGCCCCAACAGACCACGCCAGTGTCATCAATGGCGCAGCTGTGTTGCGAATCGCCGGCGCTGATCGAAACCGGATTTTGCAGCGCCGGCACATCGGTCGACGGCACCATGCCGTCCGTGCTGCGCCTCCAGCATTTCACTTGTCCATCGTCGATGACACAGACACTAGAACCGGCCGTCAGCGACGAGGGGTTGTCGAGCGGCTGCTGAAAGATCCCGTCCGGATCGATACTGCGCCCCCAGCATGTCAGGCCCGCGCTATCCAGCGCACAGGCGGCACCGAACAGACTGACGACAGCACTGGGCTGGTGCAATGTCGGAACCTCGGTAACATTGTTGTCTCCCCAGCAGACCACACCGGTGCTATCGAGCGCGCAACTACCCGCCGTGCCAGGGCTGATGGCTGAGGGGTTATCCAGCGTGCCCAGTTGCACCGTGGCGGCATGCAATGGATTCGCGAATGACAGAACGATGAGGGATAGCGTTGAGACAAACGGTGATAGACAATGGCGCATTCTGATAACCGGCGTTCAAAACCGGCATAGTGTCATGACGCTATGATTCGATCAAGTGTCGAATTAAAAACAGCGTTAAACCCACCCTCCAGTGCAGCACAACCAGCAATGTGGCGAATCACACGCTGTGCATTGTCATCACCTGAATCCCGTGCGTCGATTTACGTCGTGCAACAGCACGTTGAAGCATGCCCGACTACTCTCCATCGCGTCGCATGGTTGGGCACGCGACCTCATCGGTGGTGAATGTTTGATTTCCGAAGTTATCCGAAAACAGGTGTCAACCGATACGCTGGCTTTGCCCAACCTACGGTTCTTCAGTATGGCTTAAGGGTGCTACGCAGGTTGAGCGGGTGTATTCAAAGCTACTGGCCTGATCGCATGCCATTGTCACGATGCCATGCATCGACATCAAATGCGACATGCTCGCCAAAGTGATCGATTCTGGTATGTGAGGGCAGGTTATCGGGTGTGTAGTGTTGCACGGCTTTGTCCAGGTGCTGCACTTGCGCCTGTGATTCGAGCCATTTTGTCGCTGGCAACAGCGTGCTCTGGCGTTGCACAATATTCCAGATGTAGTAGTGATGCGGCACGACGACTTTCGGAGCAACTTGCTCGATGATTTGTGCCACCATGCCGTGACCCATCACATGCCGTGAGTCGTCGACGGGCATCAGCAAAATGTCGACATCGCCGATTCGTTGCCAGATATTGTCCGGTGGATTGTGGCGATTATCGCCCCAGTGCAGAATCGATAATCCACCCGTCTCAACTTTAACCAGGCAATTATCCCAACTGCGGCTGTTATCCGGTGGCAGTACCTTTTGACCGCCAAAGTAGCTGTTGATCATCTGGAAATCATAGGTTGCATCACTGGCGTCGGTGGCGTGTTTGTCGGCGATGCCGGTGATGCGTATATCGGCAATTTCGAAAGTCCCGATCGGGCGGTCTAGGTTAGTGCTGCTGTCGAGCTGGTGCAGTGCGTCGTGATCGAAGTGTGCGTGGGTTGATACGCCGATATCCACTGCGGTCTCCGGGAAATCATGAAAATACCAGTCCCACTTGCCGGTGGGGATGTTACGCCACGGATCTATCATGATCGTGATGCCGGAGGGCGACGTAATTTTGAATGCCGAGCTGCCGTAGTAGGCGAGCTGGACCGGATCGTTTGATCGCTTGCCGGATTGGTAGTCGATCATTCGGTTGTGATTGGTTGGCTTTTGCCAGCTGGTGAGGCCACTCATGGTTTTTGTGGTTCCTGTATTTTCGGTGGCGACCCGCGGTTGAATCGTGCTTTGCCGACGCGATAGAGTATCGATAGACTTTTTGCGAGTAACTAGTGGATAGTAGGGGACTGCATTCTACTCGCTTACGCGTCGGGTTTCCCCTTTGGCGAGCAAATGCTGGAAGGTAAACCGACGCGTGAGCGAGGTGTGTATAGAGCTGTTGTAATTCAGGTTGTCCCACTCCTGTCCGTAGTTGCGGCCGTGCTCAGGAATCTGGATATTGTTCGTTGCTTGACGAGCAAACTGACAGCGCTATCCATAGACAGTCATCGGGATCCCGCGGTCAGCGCGACGTGATGGTGCGGATGAATTGGTATGCGCCTCGCTCACGCGTCGGGTTTCCTTCGTGCCCAGAAGTAGCTATGAGGTAACCCGACGCGTGAGCGAGGCGAGTTTATAGCCGTTGTAGTTCCGGATCCACACCTGTCGGTAGTTGCGGCCTTACTCAGGAATCCGGATATTGTTCGTTGCGTGACGCGCGAATTGACAGCGCTATCCGTAGACAATCATCGGGATCCCGCGGTCAGCGCGACGTGATGGTGCGGGTGAATCGGTATGCTCCGCGCTGACGCGTCGGGTTTCCTTCTTGCCTGGAAATAGCTATGGGGTAACCCGACGCGTGAGCGAGGCGAGTATGTAGCCGTTGTAGTTTTGGATCCACACCTGTCGATAGCTGCGACCTAACACTGGAATCCGGATATTGATCGTTGCGTGACGCGCGAATTGACGGCGCTATCCGTAGACGAGGCATCGGGATCCCGCGGTGAGCGCGACGTGATGGTGCGGGTGAATTGGTATGCTCCTCGCTGACGCGTCGGGTTTCCACTGTGCCCAGAAGTAGCTACGAGGTAACCCGACGCGTGAGCGAGGCGAATATAAAGCCGTTGTAATTGAATATTCACACCTGTCCGTTGTATCGGACTTGTGCAGGAAATTAGACGTTGCTCGTTGCTTGGCGACTTCAGTGACAACACTTTCCACAGTGACAGCCATCGGGATACTGCGGCAAGATCGATATGACCTTGGGGATGATTCAGTATGCACCTCGCTCACGCGTCGGGTTTCCCTCGTACCCGGAAATAGCTTGGGGTAACCCGACGTGTGAGCGAGGCCGTATACTAATTATTCGCACGTAGTTTCTTGCGCCAGCGATCCAGCCAGCGCCGATACGTTCTTCGGTCATTTCGAGCGCTGGAGAGTTGTGATTCCGCCACGTCGACTCTGCCGCGCGCCTTTTTCAAGGTACGCGGTGCGACGTTATCCTTGCCGCTCAGTATAGCCAGATCAAGTCTGGCATCGTCTTTCTCGTCATCGTATCGATCGATATCACGATCGGTGCTATCGATCAGGGCGAGCAGGCCATCGGTGTAGCTTTCAAGGAAATCGGTTTCGAGGTCGACCGGGCAGTTGCCAAGATACGCTTTTTTGCTGGTCGCATGGTCGTAGCCTGAATCCGGAGTGCAGAATACGATCAGGCCGTTTGCATAGCCTTCGTTGTACAGGGTCTGGTCGGGCGCGATGCTGTGTTTGGAGCAGGCTTTGGTATGACGCTGGAATTGTTTCTGCGCATCCAGGCCGCGTTGACCATCGGTGAATCCAATCGCAGGCCAGTCGCCACGCAGGCACTCGTCTTTGTCCAGCGTGGCACAGCCCGTCAGTGCGAGCAGTGCAAGCGAAATGCCGATTCTGGAAGTGAAACCCGTTTGGGAGGCTGTACTTCGGCAGGGCAGTGATGATTTTGCAGATTTCAGGTCAACGGTCGACATGGTAGCTCCGTAAGTATTCTGCTGGCATCTGATACAAGATTGACTTGTATACATCGTGCGCAAATAGTACAAGGCTGTGTGGCGTCGTGCAAATCTGGCAGAAAATTATTGCTGTTAGTGTGATTCACCGGTTCTTGAGTCATGGCACAGGCGTATCACGGCGTGTGTCTGCATGAATGGGCGAGAAGCGTGGATCAGTGAGATGGGATGTTGCTGCGCATGTGCTGTTAGATTTGCCTTAGGTGGCTGGGATCACTTGGTGAAAACACTCGCGCAGTTGAGGCTGGACGGTGATGAAACCGACATCCGCCTGTTGTTTCCAATGGATAATCCTGATCTGTGGTTTTATGAAGCATCCGGCGCTCTTGAGTTTTTTTAGTCGCTGGCTGTTTTGTATTGGCTGTTCCGGCTGATCTTTGCATTGAGGTGAGTGTGTGACGGATAGCGAGATTAGTAATGTAAAATCGTCCTCCTGTATAGACTCTGGATCGAACTATGACGCTGGATTTTCTTGTCACCTCATTAATCGTTGTATTGTTGCCAGGTACCGGGGTGATTTATACCGTATCCACAGGCTTGTCGCAGGGCGGCAGAGCAAGTGCGCTGGCCGCCGTCGGTTGCACTATGGGCATTGTGCCGTACCTTTGTGCCAGTATCTTCGGCCTGGCTGCGTTGCTGCACACCAGCGCGCTGGCGTTTCAGGGCTTCAAGATCATTGGCGTTCTCTATCTTGCCTACCTTGCCTGGGCTATGTGGCGAGAATCGGGTGCTATTGAGTTCGAGTCCGGCGTGCGGGCCGGCGCCAGGCAGATAGCGATCAGAGGGTTTCTGATCAATATTCTCAACCCCAAGTTGTCTATTTTCTTTTTGGCCTTTTTGCCTCAGTTTGTGGCAGTCGATTCAGGTACAGCGTTGAAGCAGTTGCTGTTACTGAGTGGTGTGTTTATGCTAATGACGTTTGTCGTATTTGTGTGTTACGGATTGCTCGCCGATAGGGTGAGATACTTTATTCGACATTCGCCACAGGTTTTGCAGGGTGTACAGCGTATCTTTGCAGGTGTGTTTGTCGCAATGGCGGTGAAGTTGGCGGTGGCTGAGCGGTAGTTTCGGTCCACAGGCACCGTTTGCTACAGTTTGGAAGCGATACGTCGTGCCCGACGAGGCGTCGAAAACGGCAGTGTCCAGTCGATCCATTGATAGCGTGCAAGAGCGACGCAGTGGCGTCTCGTGGATCCGGCAATTCGTCCATGGAATGTATGCCAGGCCGGCAGGAGTAGTGGCCCATCTGCATCAGCATGGTAATTGTAAAAAGCTCTCCGGGCTCAGTGGACACTATATAAAAATCGTCTTTCCCCGATGGCGGTGCCGCCATATCTGCAACCATGCCGGCAGCAATGGCATGTCGATACCGACGCATAGCAAGGCCATGCATTTACAGTCCTTCGCGTCTGCAGTCATACAGCATCAGCTTGTCTGCATCGGCAATCATCCGGCACGGCTTGTTGACGGATTCTGTCGAGATGTTTTCGACGGCCGTTGATCACTCGTTCGATACCTTTTGGGCGTCTGGTGTCATGATGAAAGATCTTTAGCGATATCCCGTGTTTGCTCGTATAGCCGGCGAAACAGCAGGTGACTCTTTTCATACACTGGGCTGGCTGCCGCTTCAATGGTTCGTATCGGTGGATTCCATTGGCTGATATCGGCGCGTTTGGCCTGACCGATAGCCATAGCGGCGATGAAGGCGTCTCCGTAACTGGCGCCAATGGTTTTTTCGCACACAACCTGATTAGTGCCAGTGATGTCAGATGTTGCCTGCAGCCACAGTGCGTTTTGCGTTCCCCCGCCTACCGCCAGCAGGCGTGCAGGGGACTGACCCAGCTCGGCGAATGTGTCGGTGACATGCCGTGTGCCATGCGCGATGCCTTCAATGAGTGCCCGGTACATGTCACCGCGAGTGTGGGTAAGGTTTAAGCCGAAAAGAACCCCCTTGGCGTCGACATCATGAATGGGTGTGCGCTCACCGGAAAAATAGGGCAGCATTAACAAACCATTGGCACCCGGTGGTGATGTATCGGCCTCGCTTGCCAGCGCTGCAAACGCCGATTGCGGATCCAGGTCTCGTGTTAACTGATCGCGAAACCAGTGCGTCAGTGTGCCGGAAGTGGCAAGCCCTGCCATCGATGCGTGCTCGCCTTCAAACAGCCACGGCGCATACCACAGTCGCGGATCCGCCACTCTAGCAGCAGTGCGAAGAATGATGAATATGGTGGATCCGTACATCATCATCATATCGCCGGTACCATCCATTCCAACCGACAGCGCCTCCGCTGCAGCGTCTATGGTGCCGGTAGTGACCGGCGTGCCTTTAGCAAGCCCTGTCTCACGGGCTGCCGATTCAGTTATTTCACCGGCGATCTCATTTGACCACATCAGCCGTGGCAGTTTGTCGAGTGCAATAATATCGTCTGCCAGATCGTCAACCCAGCACTGTGTGTTCACATCGTAGAGCGGTGCGAAGTTAGCGGCGGTGTAGTGATCAATCACCACTTCACCGGTGAGTCGCTGTACCAGAAAGCTGGTGGATGTCAGTACATGGGCGGTTTTCTTGTAGATCTCGGGTCGTTGTTGTTTCAGCCATAAGATCTTCGGCCCGACCGACTGCGACGTTAGCGCGTTGCCGCAACGCTCGACTATAACGGACTCTCCTATGCGCGCTGTGAGTGCCTGTACCTGAGATTCTGCGCGGCCGTCTACGCCATAGAGCACGCCATTCATTAGCGGCTGACCCTGTGAATCGACAGGCAGCATGCACGGGCCAATGGCGCTGCACGAGACCGCTTTGATGTCGGCAGGATTTACACCACTGTCTTTCAACAAGGTCTGGCAGACAAAGACAAAGTCGCCCCACCAGTCTTCCTCCGGTCTGTGTTCGGCCCAGCCGGGCTCGGGCACAAGCATTTTGTGACCCCGCGTTGCCTGTGCGTGGACCGCGCCTTGATGATCAACCAGCACACCCTTGGTTTCAAGCGTGCCTATATCGATGCCTAAGGTGTAACTCATCAGGTGTAGTCATCCCGGTTAAGAGAATATTCTGCGTCTGCTTTGGCTATCGCCGCGATTAACAGTTCAGCAAGTTGGACAAGATCATTCAGATCACACACTTCACGAGCAGAATGCGAAGCCCGCATTGGAAAGCCCATATCTATTGAGGCGACGCCACTGCCGCAGAGCTGCACATAGGAAAGATCAGTAAGAACACCGGTTTGTGCGCTGCGCTGTAGTGGAATAGCTTGCTCGTGTGCGGTGGTCTCGAACAAGCTCACCAAAGCCGGATGTGGAATGACCCCGTTCAATGTGCCGCGACCATGAAAACTGTAGAGGCTCATACCGGGGCCGCCACCCAGAATCATTTCGCCGCGCTCCGCCATATCGGGTGTATCTGTAGCCAGCATTAGATCAATCTGAATGGCTATATCCGGTTGAAGTTGTTGTGCCAGTGGTTGTGCACCACGCAGATTGAACTCTTCGAGCACAGTGAAGGCCAGATCAACCGGTGGACCGCCGCTGCGCTGCTTTAACATCTCGGCGACCGCCAGCAGCACCGCGCAACCGGCGCGATCATCCACCGAGGTACCGCAAATTTTGTTGTCGGCAAGCTCTGTTGACACCGGTGCATAGACCACCGGTTGACCAATTCGAATACCGGCATCCTGTATTGCATCGCTACTGCCAAGCCCGGTATCCACATAAAGGTCTGCGTAGGGTGTTACTGTGTATTTTTCAGACGGTGTTGTCGCATGATGGCTCTTGTTGGCAATGATGCCAGGGACATCACGACCTTCCGCCACACAGATCAGTACCTCCTGAGCGGCCAGTGCGCGTTCGGGTACACCGCCGAGACGCTCGAGACGAAGCAGTCCGTTCGACTCGATTTTGCGAACGATAAACCCTAACTGATCCATGTGGGTAAACAGCATAATGCGCGGGCCGTCACCTGCAAAGTGCGCGTGCAGATTACCCAGCGTGTCTGACTGTGTATCGATGCCCAGAGTCGACAGGCGCCGTTGCACCGCGCGACGCACGCGATCTTCATGTCCCGACAGACCGGGGATCAGCATCAGGTCCATCAGGTCCTTTTTTAGCCGTTGCTGGCTAACGGACTCTTTTCTCAGATTGCGATTCATGCACGCGCCGCTTTGGCATTGGTCATGAAACTCCGCGCTCGCTCGGGGTCGATGTTGTTCCAGGTATCCCCATCTACCTTAAGAGATGAGCCTACGATACAGCCATCCGATATCGTTAGTATTTCGCCTACGGTATCGTGCTTAACGCCGGTATTGGCCAGCACGGGCGTCTGTGGCAATGCTGACTTGACAGCGGACAGGTCTGACAGGTCAGCGGCCTCTCCGGTGATTTGCCCTGATACCAGGATGGCATCGGGTATCGACGAGAAAACAGCGCTGCGGGCACGGTCGGGCAGGGATCGTTGATCCAGTGACCAGGCGAATTCCGCCGATACGTTGTACAGCATTGCCATGTCTGGACGCCCGAGCCTGTCGCGGTACCGCATCGCCTTGCCAGCGTCTGGTGTCCAGGGCCCCATATCCGATGCATAACTGCCGGTGAAGATCTCACGCACAAAATGCGCACCGGTGGCAACACCCAACGCGATGGATGCCATGGGATCCCAAAGCACATTGACGCCAAACGGTACAGTGATCTCGGGTTTTAGCTGTCCAATAATCGCTGCCATCGATGCGGTTGATGCGGTATCGACGGTAAACTCGTAGGGCCGATCGTTCTCATTGCCGAACATCACGGCATCGAAGCCTGCGTCCTGCAATGCGTGTAGCTCGGTTCGAGCGGCCGCGACCAAATCGATTTCGGGATTGTACAGTGGTGTGCCAGGTAAGGCGGCCAGATGCACCATGCCTATGACCGGCTTTGTGTCGCCGAAAATTCGCCTGAAATTTTCTGTCATGTCGGTGGCTCCGTTGAGATATCGACGATAATACACTCCGGCACTTCAGGTCGGTGCGTCTTCTCGCAGCAATCCGGCAGATTTTAGCTCAGTCCACAACTGGGCAGGAATGCTGGCTGCAGCGGCCTGCAGGTTACCAGCCATTTCTGCAACGCCCTGGCCACCGGGAATGACTGCCACGTGGGCGGGGTGCAGCAGTGGAAATTGAAGCGCCGCATCCACCATGCGCACATCGTGATCATTACAGACTGCCTCTATCGCATTGACTCTATCGAGGATAGCTTGCGGTGCCGGATTGTAGTTATAAAAAGCACCGGGCTTTGCACCACTGGCCAAAATGCCAGAATTATAGGGTCCACCGGTAACGATGCCGATGCCACGCTGCTCGCACAGCGGTAAAAAACTGTCGAGCGCGGTTTGTTCGAGCAGTGTGTATCGGCCCGCCAGTAAAAACAGATCAAAGTCTCCGCGCTCTGCCAGTGTCTGACAGACCTCCCACTCGTTGATGCCGCCACCGATGGCCCGGATCAGTCCCTGTTCCCTTAAAGAGATCATGGCGTCGTAACCGCGGCCGGCAAAGAACTCCTCGATTCGCATATTCGATGCTTCCCTCGAGCCGTGGGTAAACACACAAAGGTCGTGAACGTACAAGATGTCAATGCGGTCGAGGCCGAGGCGCGAGAATGAGTGTTCGAATGATCGCATTATGCCGTCATAGCTATAGTCGAAATTCTCGCGGCGACAGGGCACCTCAAACCATTTTCCAATGCCTGCGCGGTGCTCTTGCGCACATACCTGAATGAGTCTGCCGACTTTGCTTGAAAGCACATACTCGTCACGTGGTTTTCCGCGTAGAAACGGGTTGAGGCGTGTTTCAGACAGCCCTAATCCGTAAAGCGGTGCGGTGTCGAAGTAACGCACACCTCCTTCCCAGGCCGCGTCCAGTATGGCGCGGGCGTCCTCGTCTGAGATAGCCTTGTACAGGTTGCCAAGCGGGGCGGTGCCAAACCCCAGTTCCGTGAAGGTCAGGCCACCGTTGCCCAGTCTGTCCCAATGGCGTGTGTCTATCACTAAATGGTCCTCCCCTCGTTGAGCCGGTTAACATCGACATCAGTGTGTCACTGACGCTGGTTCAATTGTACAAGCATGGCGTTTACATTAGCGCTGTCGATATGTGATCTCTGGTCGGGCGTTGCACTCACATGACAGGCAGCCGCTGCCATCGCATAGTCGAGGGCTGTGCTGAGACTGTTCGCAGTGATAAGTTGGCTTGCCAGTGCCCCGCAAAACATATCGCCGGCCCCATGTGTGGAATGCACAACAACTGAACAGGCTGATTTCGTATCGACTCTTGCTGACTTGTCCCGATACACAAGGCCATCTTCGCCAAGAGTAACGATCAGGGTGTGAATCGGTGAGCGGGTACGGGTGAGTGCTGACGCTACTTCGTCGGCGTTTGCGAATGGTCGTTTAAAATATTGTTCGGCCTCGATACGATTGAGAACGAGTATATCGATGAGTGGTTCGAGCGCTGTGGGTATATTGCGAAATGGCGCTGCATTCAGCATGACAGGTATGTTCTGCGCGCGTGCTTGCTGTGCGATGGCAATATTTGTGTTGTCCGGTATTTCGTTTTGCAGCAAAACGATACCGGTCGATGGGGGGACACTGAGCGCACTGTGATCAATCTGCAGATTCGACGCCGAGACTATCACTGCACCGTAGTCGCCACGGTTGTCGACGATTGCCACGCTCATACCCGACGCTCCGCGTACTTTCTGCAACGCGCTGCAGTCGACGCGGTTCTGTTGTAAGTGCTGCAGTAACTTGTTGCCAAATTCATCGTCGCCAATGCATCCGATGAAAGCCGTGGAGGCACCGTTCAGCGAAGCCGCAACCGCCTGGTTGCCGCCTTTGCCGCCACAGACATAGTGAACTTCCTGACCTGCCACCGTCTCGTCCGGACGGGGCAGGTCAGGTGCACTAACCACGACGTCCAGATGCAACGACCCGCACACCAGTACGGTTTGCGTCTTGATGGCGGTGGTTGAGCTCATGTTGCTGTCTGACTGCCGTATAGCGCCCGATTCACAATCATCTGACTGGCTGGCGCATCCTGACGGGCAATGGCGGCTTGAAGCTCGGTGTTGTGTGTCAGTGTGTCAGCAACGGCCGCCAGTCGATTTGCCATATCCACGTTTACCGTTGCCTCTGCGACTGGATCGAGTCCGGATAAATCCGGAAACGTATCGAAGTAGATCGTGCTGTCATAGTTCAACCGATTCATCTCGACAAACAGTTCCACGGTTTGTACCGGATGAACACTGCCGATCATCAGGCCATCATCGCGCTTGCCGTAGCCATCATTTAAATGCACCCCAAGCAGGCGCGAAAAGCGACCCACCATCGCAGCGGCGTGAGCCGGCATCTCCTCGGCATACAGAACATGGGCAAAGTCGAGTGTAATACCGGTATTGGGTCTGTTTAGCTCTGATAGCGCAAGCAGGTTACTGCCGACATCGGGCATCAGTGAATAGGAGCGAGGCTCATTGGGTTTATATTCGAGCGAGATATCGACGTCTTTGTTGTGATCGCAAATAGCGGCCAGCGCTTCGATGGTGTGGTCCCATAGCTGTTGATAGTTTGCCTGAAACGAATAGTCAAAGCCGTCCTGGCCGAGCCACAAGGTCATCAGTGATCCGCCCATCTCGGATAGCCTGTCTATGCCTTCCAGCGTCAGATCGATTGCGGCTTGTCTGACTGTCGAGTCAGGATTGGTGAATCCACCAAGCTTGAATGCCGGATCAGTGTAATAGCGCATCGCCATACCGTTCAGGTGTATATCCAGATCGGCCATGCATTGAGTAAGATCTGCTGCTGTGCAATCATCCAAATGGTCGGGATAGTTAAAATCGACCGCATTCAATCCTTCAACGGTCGCGGCCCGGGTCAACATATCGATTGTAGTGATCCGGTTTTTGCCGGGCCAGTAGCTGGCAGCGCCTATTTTGAA